>VGMX01000010.1 GCA_016866305.1 Chlorobiota bacterium
AACCACACCTGTTCTTTCTTTCACTGACAGGTCGCCTGAAAAGTGGCGGCAAGCTTGTTTTTCATCAGTACAAACACACACAACCTAACGGAGAAAACACAATGAAAAAAATGCTCTCTCTTGCAGCCATGTTTGCGGTGCTTGCCTACGCATCGCCTGCATCTGCAGAAGTCAAGTTCAGCGGCGACGCTTCGATCCGCCTCAGAGGCCAGTTCACGGATACCGAATGGCTGGGTATGGAAGATGATGAAGACGATCTCACCTTCGCCTACCGTGTCCGCCTGAAAGCGGCCGCCGATATGGGCAGTGGCTACTTCTTCAAGGCCATGCTCACCACCGACAACATTGTTGGCGGCTGGACAACCCTGAACGACAACCTCGAAGACACCAACATCGAGTTCTCGAACTTCTACTTCGGCCGTATGATGGAGAACAGCCACTACATGATGGGCCGCCTTCCTCTCAACAGTGTCAACAACCCGATCTTCGACCTCGCCCTCTCGCCAGATGCTCCTCTCGACATTCCGGTGGCGACCGTCTTCATGGACCGCGTGCTGGGCCTGAACTACGGCACCAAGATCGGCGGCGGTGAACTCAACACAACTCTGGTTCTGCTCAACGAGGATTCCGATGACGACTCCGCGCTGGAAGGTGACGGCATGTTCAACGACGGCTACGCGCTGCACCTCAGCTACAAAACCAACATCGGCAAAGTGACCTTCGAGCCCCAGGCGCTGATCATGCTGACCGACGGTGACGGCATGTATAACGATATTACACCGCACACCTTCGGCGCTAACCTGACAGTTCCTGCCGGAGATGCAAAAATCGGCGTCAGTGGCTTTTACACCGTCTGCGATGATGACATTGTAGACTACAGCGGCTACCTGTTCCGCCTGAAAGGAGAAATCGGCGCCTTCACCGCCTGGGTGGACTACAGCCACACCGATGACAATACTCCTGGCGCATTAACAACCGATTACGACAACTACTTCGTGTGGGCACAGTACAAGTACAATGTATACGAGTCGGCCATGGGTTCCTTCAGCCTCACCCCGACTGTCCGTTACTTGGCCTACAGCGATTACAGCAGACTTCGCACCGAGCTCATTGCAACGGTAACCTTCTAAACGAAGCTTGCCTCTCAAAAAAGCCGCAGGCAACTGCGGCTTTTTTTTTAACTCCCCCCGTAACAAAACGCTTTTCCGTCATAAAAAACGAAAAAGCGTGAAGAAGATCTGCAAGGTTCCGAAAAACGTGGTGCGTAAAAAGTTTGTAACAATTATTAATTACCGTTTTACCATCTTTTTTTTTCTGTAACTTTAATAAACAGGTTCCTTTCTCTGTACGCGCTTGTCCTTGTAATTTTTAAACATTTCAAACCATGGAAAAAGCAAAACTCCAGGAGTACTGGAAAATCAACCTTGGGTACCTGATCGGGCTGCTTGTGGCCTGGTTCGTGGTCTCCTACGGTTTCGGAATCATGCTTGCCGAGCCGCTCAACGCCATCAAGCTCGGCGGGTTCAAGCTCGGGTTCTGGTTCGCCCAGCAGGGCTCCATCTACATTTTCGTCGTGCTCATCTTCGTGTACGTGGCGCTGATGAACAGCCTCGACAGGAAGTTCGACGTGCACGAAGACTGAACCGGCACGTTTTTCATCTTTAACCTTTATCAACAATCAACAGCATTACCACTATGGATGTACAGATGTGGACGTATACCATCGTCGGAGCTACCTTCCTGCTCTACATCGCAATCGCGATCTGGGCGAAAGCCGGTTCCACGAAGGAATTCTACGTTGCCGGTGCAGGCGTTCCGCCGATCGTCAACGGCATGGCAACCGCTGCGGACTGGATGTCGGCAGCCTCATTCATCTCGATGGCCGGTCTGATCTCTTTCATGGGCTATGACGGCTCGGTGTACCTGATGGGCTGGACCGGCGGCTACGTGCTGCTCGCGCTGCTGCTCGCCCCCTATCTGAGGAAGTTCGGCAAGTTCACCGTTCCTGACTTCGTGGGTGACCGCTATTACTCCAACGCGGCCCGCACGGTTGCCGTCATCAGCGCGATCTTCGTCTCCTTCACCTACGTTGCCGGCCAGATGCGCGGTGTCGGCGTGGTGTTCTCCCGCTTCCTCGAGGTCGATATCAACACCGGCATCCTGTTCGGCATGGGCATCGTCTTCTTCTACGCGGTGCTCGGCGGCATGAAAGGCATCACCTATACCCAGGTTGCCCAGTACTGGGTACTGATTTTCGCCTACATGGTACCCGCCATCTTCCTTTCCATCATGATTGCCGGAACCCCCATCCCGCAGTTCGGCATGGGCGCAACGGGTGCTGACGGCGTCTACCTGCTCGACAAACTCGACAACCTGCATGCAGAACTCGGATTCGCCGCCTACACGTCCGGCAGCAAGCCGATGATCGACGTGTTTGCCATCACGCTTGCGCTCATGGTCGGTACCGCAGGACTTCCGCACGTGATCGTGCGCTTTTTCACCGTGCCGAAGGTGCGCGACGCCCGCGTATCCGCCGGATGGGCACTCATCTTCATCGCCCTGCTCTACACCACGGCTCCGGCAGTCGCCACCTTCGCCCGACTGAACCTTATCGACACGGTCAGCAACAACAGCTATACCGACATGCCGGAATGGTTCAAGAAGTGGGAAAAAACCGGCCTGCTCGCATGGATGGACAAAAACAACGACGGCAAGATCCAGTACACCGGTAAAAATGCCGGCGGCGGTGATCCGTTCGAAGGCAAGAAGCCTGAATTCACCAAGGAGAAGGGCGAGTATGGCCAGCTGCTCATGTCGAACAAGCCGACCGACAACTCGAACGAGCTCTTCATCGACAAGGACATCATGGTGCTCGCCAACCCTGAAATCGGCAAGCTCCCGAACTGGGTGATCGCCCTCGTGGCTGCCGGCGGTCTTGCCGCGGCGCTTTCAACAGCGGCAGGTCTCCTGCTCGTGATCTCGACCTCGATCGCACATGACCTGGTCAAGAAGCAGTTCAATCCCAACATCAGCGAGAAAAGCGAGCTGCTCTATGCCCGTATCGCCGTGGCTGTTGCCATCTTGATTGCCGGCTACTTCGGCATCAACCCTCCCGGTTTCGTGGCCGAGGTGGTGGCATTCGCGTTCGGCCTTGCTGCAGCTTCGTTCTTCCCGGTCATCATTCTCGGCATCTTCTCGAAGAGGATGAACAAGGAGGGCGCCATCAGCGGCATGCTTGCCGGCCTGGTCTTCACGGCGGCCTACATCGTGTACTTCAAGTTCATCAGCCCCGACACGAACAAGCCGGAGTTCTGGCTGCTGGGCATCTCGCCTGAAGGCATCGGCACTGTCGGCATGCTGATCAACGTTGCCGTCAGCATGGTTGTGTCCCGTATTACTCCTGCGCCTCCCGAAGAGATCCAGGAGCTGGTCGACAGCCTGCGCTATCCGAAAGGAGCCGGTGAAGCATCCGCTCACTGAGCTGTCATGATCATTCAAAAAAAGGCGCGGAACCAACCGCGCCTTTTTTTTTGTTACCTTCACGAACACGGGAAAACAAGCAGCTCTCGGAAGCCGGCTCAAAGCATGACCGAAACTATCGAAACGAAACCTGCGTCGTTGCAGGAAAAACTGACGACGCTTCCGACATCTCCGGGCGTCTATCAGTTCAGGAACAGGGCCGGAAAAGTGATCTATGTCGGCAAGGCAAAAAACCTCCGGAACCGCGTACACTCCTATTTCCGCGATCCCCGTCAGCTTTCCGGAAAAACACTGGTGCTGGCCGGTCACATCGCGGATGTGGAGGTCATCATCACCTCCTCGGAGGTGGAGGCGCTGATTCTCGAGAACAACCTCATCAAGGAACTCAAGCCCCGCTATAACGTCAACCTGAAGGATGACAAGACCTACCCCTACCTTGTCATCACCAGTGAACCGTTCCCCAGAATCTTCATAACCAGACATCTGAAGCGTGACGGTTCGACCTGGTTCGGCCCCTATACCGAAGCCGGTCAGCTCCGCTCGATTCTCGACCTCATCGGTTCCATTTTCCCGCTGAGGAGCTGCAGGTTCCGGCTGACGGAGGAGACTGTCGGCTCCGGAAAATACAAGGTCTGCCTCGACTATCACATCCACAAGTGCAAGGGCCCCTGCGAAGGGCTGCAATCCGAAGGGGAGTATGGCGAGATGATCGATGAAATCGTCAGGCTGCTCAAAGGAAGAACAACGGGGCTGGTCTGTTCGCTGACGGAGAAGATGCATGCGCATGCTGCTGCCCTGCGGTTTGAAGCCGCTGCGGAAATCCGTTCGCAGATCGACAGTCTGAAACGGTACGGCGAGCGTCAGAAAGTCGTCAGCCTTGACGGTGCCGACCGCGACGTCCTGGCTGTTGCTGCGGGAGACGACGATGCCTGCGCCGTGGTGTTTACCATCCGTGAAGGAAAGCTGCTCGGATCCCGGCGCATCTGCATGAACAACACCGGGGGCGAGAGCGAAGCCGCCCTGCTGTCGAAAGCTGCGGAGAACTACTATCTCGGCACTGTCGATCCCATGCCTGACGAGATTCTGCTCCAGCACGGGATATCCGACGATGAGGAGGAGGGACTGAAGGCGCTGGTTGACGAAAAAAAACAAAAGGAACATGGAAGAAAATCCTCTGTGCGCATCATCGTGCCCCGTATCGGCGAAAAGGCGCACCTGCTCGACATGTGCGGAAGCAATGCACGGCACCATCTCGAAGAGTACCTGATCCAGAAACAGAAACGCGGCGAAGCGGCAAGGGAAACCCCCGGCCCTCGCGAGCTCATGAAACTGCTCCATCTTCCGAAACTGCCGGAACGCATCGAGTGTTTCGACAACTCCCATCTGCAGGGCACCGATTACGTCAGCTCGATGGTCACGTTCGTGCATGGCAAACCGAAAAAATCGGATTACCGGAAGTTCCGGCTCAGGAGTTTCGAAGGATCCGATGATTATGCGGCCATGGAAGAGGTGATCACCCGCCGCTACACCGGTTCTCTTGCCGCCGAACTGCCGATGCCTGATCTCATTGTGGTTGACGGTGGAAAAGGCCAGGTCAACAGCGCACACGCAGTCCTTTCAGCCGCAGGTCTGAACATGCCGGTCATCGGACTGGCCAAGCGTCTCGAAGAGGTATTCATGCCCCATGTCAGCGACCCGTTCAACCTGCCGAAAACATCACCGGCGCTGAAACTCCTGCAGCAGTTGCGCGACGAGGCCCACCGGTTCGCGGTGACCTATCACAGGAAACTCCGGACGGAGAGAACCCTGCAGACCGAGCTGACCTCCATTGCCGGAATCGGGGAAACAACCGCAGAGAAACTGCTCCGGCATTTCGGATCGGTTGATCGCATTGCAGCCCTTTCACTCGAAGAACTTGATGCCGCCGCAGGAAAAAACAGGGCGGAAAAAATTTTCCGGTTCTATCACCCGGAGGAGGAACGCGAATGAACGCACGGCGGGATCGCATGTTGTTCTTAAAAAAATTCTGTTATATTTGTTGATGATATGTCCGATGATAATTGAAACACTTTCCGACACTCTATGAGCCTGCCCGATTTTTTCGATGATAGCCGTCACGATGCATCCGGGTTGTCACGTAAAGAGCTGCCCGATCTTGACGGTCTCGACGAACGATACGATACCGACGAGCTGGTGGAACTGATCATCCGGCTCAATGAGGACGGCTTCACGGAGGAGGCTCTTTCGGTCGCCCGACGGGTTGAAATCATCGCCCCGTACAATTCCGAAACCTGGTTTCATCTCGGCAACTGCCTGACGCTCAACGGGGAGTTCAATGAAGCTCTCGATGCTTTTCGCGAAGCCGTGCTGCTCAGTCCTGCCGACGGCGAAATGCAGCTGAACCTTGCTCTCGCTTATTTCAATACGGGCTCTTTCGACGAAGCTCTCGATATCTTCGACGGGTTGTTCGTAGACTCCTCGATCGAAAGGGAATTCCATTACTACCGGGGCATAGTCCTGCAGCGCAAGGAGTGTTTTTCCGAGGCGGAAAGCGATTTCCAGAAAGCGCTCTCCATCGATCCGGGATTTTCCGATGCATGGTACGAACTTGCCTACTGCAGGGACATTCTCGGAAGACTCGACGAAAGCCTGGAATGTTACGACAGGACGATCGACGCAGACCCCTACAACATCAACGCATGGTACAACCGGGGGCTCGTACTCAGCAAGCTGAAGCGGTACGACGAGGCGCTCGAGTCCTACGACATGGCCCTTGCCATCGCAGACGATTTCAGCTCGGCATGGTACAACCGGGCCAACGTGCTTGCCATTACGGGAAAAATCGAGGAAGCTGCCGAAAGCTATCTGAAAACCCTTGAATACGAACCGGACGATCTCAACGCGCTCTACAATCTCGGAATAGCCTATGAGGAGCTCGAGCAGTACGCTGAAGCAAGCGGTTTCTACCTTCGCTGTCTTGAGGTGAACAACGATTTTTCCGATGCGTGGTTCGCGCTCTCCTGCTGCTACGAAGCACTCGAACAGTACGAGGAAGCATCCTGTGCCATCGATGAGGCACTGCGAACCCTCCCGGACAGTATCGAGTTTCTGCTGCTCAAAGCGGAAATAGCCTACAATCTCAACCGGCTCGACCAGTCGCTTGAAACCTACAGGGAAATCATACTGCTTGAACCCGACAACCCGCAGATATGGCTTGATTATGCCATGGTACTGCGTGAAAACGGCTTGTTCGGGGAGTCCATCGATGCGCTCGAGCACTCGCTGAAGCTGCAACCCTATTCAGCCGACGCGCATTTTGAAATCGCCGCGGCATATTTCGCCATGGGAGACAAGCTCAGCACCCTGAAAGCACTCAGCAAGGCATTCAAGATCGATCCGGATAAAAAGCAGCTGTTCCAGAGCACCTTTCCGGAACTCTACCAGCAGGATGCTGTCCGAAAGATGCTTGGTATTTCCTGAACTCCCTGCCGCCGAACAACCTGCCTCTATGAACGTTTCAAAGCACATCCTCGGTCTCATCGGCCGGAACGTGGGTTATTCGTGGTCTCCGTTCATACACAATACCGCATGCAGCCTGCTCGGCCTGCCTTTCGTCTATACGGTTTTCAATGTCTCCGGACCGGAACTTCTTGCTGATGCACTCAGGGGTGCGCGGGCACTCGGTATTTCGGGATTCAACGTCACCATTCCGTACAAAAAGGATGTGGTTCCCCTGCTCGACGGGCTGTCGGAGGAAGCATCCGCCATACAGGCCGTAAACACCATCGTGAACCGGGAAGGCAGACTCCTGGGATACAACACCGATATCGAAGGTTTTGCGGCTCCCCTGCTGCCCTATCGGCAGCACATGGAAGGGAAACCCGTCTCCATTTTCGGTTCAGGAGGGGCATCGCTTGCCGCTATCGAAGCGTTCAGGCTCTATTTCCGTCCATCGGTGATCTACCTCTTCGTCAGGAACCTGTTCAAGGGTCTGTTCATGCTCGAGCAATACGCCCACAAGGACAGAATCTCGATCTGTCTTCTTGAGGACCTCTACACGGGGAAAAACCGGACGCAGGAGATTTTCCGGAGCTGCAGCGTGGTTGTAAACGCAACTCCGATAGGCACCAGGGGAAGAACGGAAGACGCCACGAACTGCATCATTCCCCCGGAACTGAACCTGCTGCACAGGGGGCAGATCGTCTACGACATGGTCTACAACCCGCTCCGTACGCCGCTGATTTCCGCTGCGTCGGAAGCCGGAGCTGAAACCGTCACCGGCATTGAAATGCTGATCGGCCAGGCGGCACGCGCCTTTTGGCTCTGGACCGGCAAACAGATGCCGGTCGATGAAGTGCGAAACGAGCTGC
Organism: Chlorobiota bacterium; assembly: GCA_016866305.1. GTDB lineage: Bacteria > Bacteroidota > Chlorobiia > Chlorobiales > Chlorobiaceae > Chlorobium. The sequence goes on from VGMX01000010.1 coordinate 7,851, forward strand.
TCCGGCAAATCGAAACCGCGCCATGAACCCGCACCGCAAATGGAAAGCCTTGCATCATCCGTCATTCCGGCAATGTAACCCCACCTTATCCGTCGTTCCCTATGAAATGGTTTTTTTCAATCGCATCGATCGTTGTGTTGCTCGACCAGTTCACCAAAAAGCTTGCCGTCATGTTTCTCCGGGAAAAGGGCAGCATCTCCCTTGTCGGGGAGTGGCTGAAACTCACCTATGCTGAAAACAACGGAATAGCTTTCGGAGTGGAATTCGCGCCGCCGCTGGTGATGATCCTGCTTGTCGGCACCATTTCGCTGCTGGTCGTATTCTACGTCATGAAATCCGGCAACCGCACCACCCTGTTCCTGCTCCCCTTTGCCCTGATTTTCGGCGGCGGCGTCGGTAACCTCATCGACCGCATCACGGTCGGGAGGGTGATCGACTTCATCCATTTCGATCTTTACCAGGGGGTTATCATGGGTTCATGGGTCTCGCTCTGGCCGGTTTTCAACATCGCCGACTCGGCGATCACCATCGGGGCCTGCATGCTCATCCTGCTGCACGGCAGAATCTTCCCTGAACCATCTCCGACAGAAACACCGCATGTTCGTTGACGTCCACTGCCATCTCTCGTTCCCGGATTTCGATACCGACCGTGAAGAGATCATACGGGGGATGTCCGAAAAAGGGGTAAGCCTGCTGGTTGATCCGGGAACCGATACCGAAACCAGCCGGAAAGCGATCACACTCGCCGCCGCGCACCCCATGATCCATGCCAATGTCGGCCTCCATCCGCACGAAACCTTCAGACCGCTGCCTGAAAGCGTTTTCGATGAACTTGCCGCTCTGGCGCATTCCCCGAAAGTTGTGGGTATCGGCGAGATAGGACTGGATTACCACTATCCCGACTGTAACCGGAATGTTCAGCGGGAAGCGTTCCGCACCATGCTGAGAATGGCCAAACAGCTCGACCTTCCGGCGGTCATCCACTGCCGTGAAGCATGGGACGACCTGTTCACGATTCTCGAAGAGGAAAAACAGTCATCACTCAGAGGCATGATGCACTGTTTTTCCGGGGATACGGACCTTGCAAGGCGCTCGGTGCAGCTCGGTTTCGCGATTTCAATCCCCGGCACCATCACCTACAGGCGCTCGCATCTTCCCCGTGTCGTCAGGGAAATCCCCCTCGAGCACCTGCTGACCGAAACCGATTCCCCCTATCTGAGCCCGGTGCCGCATCGTGGAAAACGCAACAGTCCGCTCAACGTACATCTGGTCACGGAAGCGGTCGCAGGGATCAAAAACAAGCGTGTCGAGGAAGCGGCCGAACGTATTGCCCAAACGGCAGGAAAGCTTTTCAGGCTCGCATGAACCCTTCCCTCCCGCACGCCCGGCCATCCGGCAACTATTTTGAAATTCATACAAACTTGCGTAGGTTGGATACCGTTGTATCTGTATTTTCCCATACAACGTTACCATGCAATCAATCCTGTTCCGGGCCGGCAGCCGGAATGCAACGAACACCATGCACATGACCAAGATTCCATCAGCTCCGGCAAACCCGGAAACCGTTAAACCGGATGCGGCAAGCAACCTTCTCTATGTCGCGATCAAGTATAAAAACGCCTTTATCGGAGCGATCGTCCTCATTGTCGCCATGGGGGGCGGTATCGCATTCTGGATGAACCACCAGAAAGCCGCGGAGGAGGAAGCCTCCCTTCAGCTCTCGAAAGTCGCACCGCTGCTTGACCGGGGAGAGTATCGCAAGGCCATCGACGGAACATCGGCCATGCCGGGCCTGAAAAGCATTTCAGAAAAACAGGGTGGGACGCCAAGCGGCAAAATGGCTTCCCTGCTTCTTGCCAATGCCTACTACGGGCTGGGCCAACCGGATTCGGCACTTGCGATCTACAGCGGCATCTCCATGAAAAACGGCGATCTCGCCGCGGCGGTTCTTGCAGGAACCGGCGCATGCCATGCAGAAAAAAAACAGTTCTCCAAAGCGGCTGCGGCTTATGAAGAAGCCGCGGGAAAAGCTGAAAACAATGCCCTGAAAGCGCAGTATCTCGTCAGCGCAGCGGACAATCACCTCGACTCGGGAAAACGGGAAAAAGCCGTGGAACTCTACAAAAAAGCCATTGCCGACTATCCCGGATCGACCGGAGCAGCACTCTCGCAGCGCTCGCTCTGGCAGATGTCCGGCATCCGATAACCCAGAAAACAAACAAACACCGGAACCATGCCTGAAACATTCATCATCGAAACCTCGCTCGGAAATATCACCGTCAGCCTGTACGACGACACTCCGCTGCACCGCGACAATTTCAGGAAGCTCGTCAGCGAAAAGTACTATGACGGCATCCGTTTTCACCGCGTTATCCGGGATTTCATGATCCAGACCGGAGATCCGCTCTCCCGGCACGACGACAAACGCATGCTGCACGGCACGGGTGGCCCCTCCCACCGGGTTCCGGCCGAGATCCGTCATGCGAACAAAAAGGGAACCCTTGCCGCCGCACGGGACAACAACCCGGAAAAAGCCTCTTCGGGAAGCCAGTTCTACATCAACCACGTCGATAACGACTATCTCGACGGCCAGTATACGGTTTTCGGAGCCGTCGATGCCGGCATGGATGTGGTCGATGCCATCGCCGCCATTGAAACCGACTTCAACGACAATCCCCTCCAGCCGGTGACCATCAAAACCATCACACCCGCAGCACAGGCATAAAGGATACCGCTCATGGAAGCCATTGCCGACAATCTTGCCGCCATCCGGCAGCGCGTCGACACAGCATGCCTGGCGGCCGGAAGGCACCCTTCGTCCGTCAGGCTCATTGCGGTCTCGAAAACAAAACCTGCTGAAAAAATACGGGAAGCATTCGATGCGGGCCAGGTCGAGTTCGGAGAAAGCTATGTGCAGGAGTTCCTGGAAAAGCAGCAAGACCCGCTGCTCGGACATCTGCCGCTGCAGTGGCACTTCATCGGCCACCTGCAGTCGAACAAGGTCCGCTCGATCATCGGCAGGGTCGCACTGATTCACGGCATAGACCGCCTCTCAACCGCAGAGGAGCTTTCCCGCCGCGCCGTGCAGCACAATATCAGGGCGGAGTACCTGCTTGAAATCAACACTTCAGGAGAAACAACGAAGTACGGACTCAAGCCGGAAGAACTGCTTGCGGAAGCCGAAGCGTTCTTCCGGCTTCCCAATACAGCCCTTCGGGGCCTCATGACCATCGCTTCACCCGATCCGGCGCTTGCCCGGCTTGAATTCAGACTGCTGCACAACCTGCTCGACGAACTGAAGAAAACCGCTCCCGATCCGTCGCTCCTGACCGAGTTGTCGATGGGCATGAGCCAGGACTTCGAGGAAGCGATTGCAGAAGGGGCTACCCTTGTTCGGGTCGGAACCGCGATATTCGGCTGGCGGTGAACGCCAAGCACGCTCTTTTGGCAACCTCTTCTGCCGGAAATGATGACACAATCGAGCAACGCGCCCGCCGGACATGACGGAGCAAGGCGTCTGGGCAACTACAATTACGCCATTCTCAATATTGCCGCGCTCGTCCGGGAGTTCGAAACCGCAGGCCGGCCGGTAACAAGCCTCAATATCGGTGATCCGACGCTCTACGGATTCGAACCGCCTTCACAGCTTACCGAAGCATGCATTGCCGCGCTGAAACAGGGTCGTCACAGCTACACCCCCTCATGCGGCATTCCCGTGGCACGCGAAGCGATTTCCCGGGATGCGGCCAAACGGGCTGTTTGTGTCTCGGATGAAGAGGTCATCATCACATCGGGAGCAACCGAGGCTGCCGACCTTCTCTGTACGGCCCTCCTTAATCCTGGCGACGAGGTGCTCTGCCCGGCTCCCGGATATCCGCTCTACTCCGCACTGGTTTCGCGGCAGGAGGCCAGGAACGTGCCGTACCGGCTCGACCCCGCCAACGGCTGGCTTCCGGTACCCGCCGAAATCGAACGGCTGATGACACCGAAAACCCGGCTCCTTGTCATCATCAATCCCAACAATCCGACCGGAGCGCTCTACCCCCCTTCCCTGCTTGCCGAAATCGCGGAAATCGCCCGGCGACACCGCATTGTCTGCCTGGCTGACGAGGTGTACCGGAAACTGATCTTCGGGGGTGTCCACTATCCCTTCGCCTCCTTCGCCGGCAATGACCTGCCGGTCTTCACGCTTGAAAGTCTTTCGAAAAACTTCATGGCCCCGGGGTGGAGAACCGGCTGGATGACCATGGCAAACAGCGCCCTCGTACCGGGATTGCGCAGAGCCCTGCAGAAACTTGCCGAGGCGAGGGTATGTGCCGCTGCAACACCCCAGTTCGCCATTCCTGCAGCACTTTCTCTCGGAAATGAGTATCTTCTCCCGGTTATGGAAAAACTGAAGCGGCAGCGCGACCTGACCGTCGCAATGATCAACGGCATCGAGGGGCTCTGGTGCTCCTGTCCGCAGGGAGCTTTCTATGTGATGGCGAAAGCCGATCCCGTAACGTACGCTTTCGGCTCCGACGAAGAATTTATTGTTGAACTGCTCAGGAAAAAACAGATATTGTTTGTTCACGGTTCGGGATTCGGCATGGAAGCACGCGAGGGATATTTCAGGATAGTGTACCTGCCCGATACCGCACTCCTTGAAAAGGTTTTCCATGACCTTGCCGATTTTTTGCGGCACCACAGGCACCATTCGTCAATAACCTTAAAATCAACAACCCGATCATGATCGCTCAGCAGGAAAAAATTCAGGCAGCTGTATCGTTTATACGCAAGAAAACCCAGGATGAATATCCCGTAGGCATCGTTCTCGGCACCGGTCTCGGCGCTCTTGCAAAAGAGATCGACGTCGAACTTGCCCTCGATTACGGCGATATCCCCAACTTTCCCATTTCGACGGTCGAAACCCATCAGGGCAAACTGATCTTCGGAAATCTGGCGGGCAAGAAAGTTGTCGCCATGCAGGGGCGCTTCCATTTCTACGAAGGCTACTCGATGCAGCAGATCGTCTTTCCTGTCAGGGTCATGAAGCACCTCGGCGTGAAGACCCTCGGCATCACCAACGCCTGCGGCGGCCTCAATCCGGCATTCAGCAAAGGGGACATCATGCTGATCGACGACCATATCAACCTGCTCGGCAGCAATCCGCTCATCGGTCCCAACGATCCGGAAGTGGGTTCCAGATTCCCCGACATGTGCGAACCCTACTCAAAACGCATTCTCTCCATAGCCGAAAAAGCGGCGCTCGAAGAAAAAATCAGGGTGCAGCGCGGCGTCTACGTGGCGCTCTCGGGGCCCTGCCTCGAAACCCGTGCAGAGTACAGGATGCTGCGCATTCTCGGCGCCGATGTTGTCGGCATGTCCACCGTGCCGGAAGTCATCGCTGCTGTCCATCAGGGCACCGAAGTGTTCGGCATGTCCATCATCACCGACGAGTGCTTCCCCGACAGCCTGCAGCCGGTCAGCATCGAGGAGATCATCGAGGTCTCCAACCATGCGGAGCCCAAAATGACCGCCATTTTCAAAGCCGTCGTCGCAAACCTGTGAACCATAGAATCCCTTTACCAAGTATGATAGACGCCATTTCCTTTTCAAACGGAACGTTCCGCTACCTCGACCAGCGCTACCTGCCCCTGCAGGAGCTCCATGTAGAAACACGGGATTACCGGGAGGCCATCGAAGCCATCAAGACGCTCGCCGTCAGGGGTGCTCCGCTCATCGGCGCTTCTGCCGGCTATACGGTGATTCTCGGCATCAATGCCTGCAAGGGCGACAAGGCAGGCTTCCCGGCATATTTCGAGAATCTGATCGCAGAGGTCAACGCGTCGCGTCCTACGGCTGTGAACCTCTTCTTCGCAACAAAAAAAATGCAGGCGGTGTATGACGCAAACTTCGAAGCGGATTCGCTTGAAACGCTCTTTGCAAAAATGACCGACGAGGCGCACCGCATCTACAACGATGAGGTCGAAAACTGCGACCGCATCGCCCGCCACGGTGTCGAGATCATCAAGAGCGACCTGGCTGACACCCTGAAAAAACGCAAGCTGAACGTCCTTACCCACTGCAACACCGGCACGCTCGCCTGCTGCGGCATCGGTACGGCGCTTGGCGTGATCCGCCTCGCCTGGAGGGAAGGGCTGATCGAAAGGGTGATCTCCTCGGAAAGCCGTCCACTCCTGCAGGGACTGCGCCTGACCGCATGGGAACTCGAACATGACGGCATACCGTTCGCTTCCATCTCCGACTCCTCTTCGGCAATCCTGATGCAGCGGGGCATGATCGATTTCGCTGTGGTCGGCGCCGACCGCATCACGGCCAACGGCGACACGGCCAACAAAATCGGCACCTATGCCCATGCCATCAGCGCAAACCACCACGGCATCCCGTTCTACATCGCCGCTCCGGTCTCGACCATCGACATCACCATGTCGGAAGGATCGCAGATTCCGATCGAGGAGCGCAACGCCGACGAACTGCGCACCATCTTCGGTACCCAGGTAGCCACACCGACAACCCCGGTGGTGAACTACGCTTTCGACGTCACGCCCGGTACCCTTATCCGCGGCATCATCACGGAGAAGAAAGCCGTCGTCGGCGACTACAGGAAAGGCCTCGGAGAACTCTTTTCCGACTGAACCGGCCTCCTGCAGGAAAAACCCGCCATAAAAAAAGACCGGGATATCAGACACTTCCGGTCTTTTTTTTATGACACTTCCGGAAGAAAAATCCTTTTTTGTTACATTTAGCTGAAGATACGCTGAATGGCACGCAGCGTTCCTGATGGTCATCTCCTCGGTTTCAACGCTTTCGGGATCGTTGTCAGGTGCTTTTTCCAGAACAACTATCCGGAGAACGCCTCATGAGCGAAACAGGATATGCATACAGGGTTGTACGCGGTTTTGCTTTTTCAGCCCTGTTCTGGCTGGTTATCGGTCTTGTGGTCGGGTTGTGGATCGCCTTCGAGATGTTCAATCCCGCCCTGAACCTCACCCCGTGGCTGAGTTTCGGCAGGCTTCGTGTGGTTCACACCAACGGGCTTGGCCTCGGTTTCGGACTTGCCGGCATTTTCGCCACCTCCTACTACATCCTGCAGCGGCTTACCCGCACCCCGCTCGCATTTCCCAAACTTGCCCTTGTCCATCTCTACCTTTTCAATGCAGCCATCGCCCTTGCCGCTCTGAGTCTCTTCATGGGCATGAGCACCACAAGGGAATACGCCGAGCTGGAGTGGCCGCTTGACGTAGGCGTGGTGATCCTCTGGGTGATGTACGCCGTGAACGTGTTCGGCACGCTCCTCAAGCGTCAGGAAAAACAGATGTACATCTCGCTCTGGTACATCATCGCCATGACGGTCACCATAGCCGTGCTCTACATCGTCAACAATCTCGCGGTTCCGGTCACGCTCTTCAAATCCTACAGCATCTACGCAGGGGCCAATGACGCGAATGTCGAGTGGTGGTACGGCCACAACATCGTCGGGTTCATCTTCACCGTACCGGTTCTGGCCATGTTCTATTATTTCCTGCCCAAAGCCACCGGACTGCCGATCTACAGCCACCGGCTCTCCATCATCTCGTTCTGGGCGCTCATTTTCGCCTATCTCTGGACCGGTGCACACCATCTCATGCTCACTCCCCTGCCGGAGTGGATCCAGACCGTAGCCATCGCATTCAGCATTTTCCTGATCGCGCCCTCATGGGGTTCCGTCGTGAACGGCTACTACACCCTGCAGGGCAACTGGGAGCAGATGCGCTCGAATTACCTGGTGAAGTTCTTCATTCTCGGCATCACCTTCTACGGACTGCAGACAATCCAGGGCCCGACCCAGGGCCTGCGGACGCTCAACGCCTTTTTCCACTACACCGACTGGGTTGTCGGTCATGTGCATATGGGCACCATGGGATGGGTGGCGATGATCATATCGGCATCGTTCTATTACATGATTCCGAGAATCACCGGTAACGAGCTGCACAGCATCAAGCTCGCCAACACGCACTTCTGGCTGATCCTTGCCGGCCAGCTCATCTGGACCATCACCATGTGGATCGGCGGCATCCAGCAGGGAGCCATGTGGAAAGCCACCAACCCCGACGGATCGCTCATGTACAATTTTCTCGACTCGGTAACCTCTCTTTATCCCTACTACCGCCTGCGGTTTGCTGCTGGAATCGTCTACTTCATCGGCATACTGATTTTTGTCTACAACCTTGTCATGACCGTGAGAAAACGGCCAGTTGAAGCATAGTCAACCAATCCTAAAAGGAGCATCAATCATGGGGATCTATTCGAAACCGGTTGTTTTTGCAGTGCTGTCGGCTGTGGTGATTCTCATCGGAACCATCGTCACGGTATTCGTACCGCTTTTCATGCCTTCCACCCAACCGGTAAGTCCGCTTATCAAGCCATACACCGCGATCGAGCTTGAAGGGAGGGACATCTATATCAGGGAAGGCTGCCACAACTGCCATACCCAGACGGTACGGCCATTACGAACCGAGGTATTGCGTTACGGTGAATACTCGAAACCCGAAGAGTTCGCATACGATCGTCCGTTCCTGTGGGGGTCACGTCGCACCGGACCTGACCTGAACAGGATCGGCGGCAAGTATCCCGATTCCTGGCATTACCGCCACATGCAGAGTCCGCAGGGCATGTTCGAAAAATCAAATATGCCCCCCTATGGCTGGCTTGCCGCAAACCGTCTCGATACAGGAAACAGCCTGAAAAAAATCACCATACTCGGTTACGGCTACAGCGAAGGGGAGGTCAGTCAGCAGATTTCAGACTACAAGGCAAAAGTCACCGCGCCTGATTACGACTCCAGGGAAACCCGCGATCAGGTGACTCCGGAGGCTCTGCGAAACGAGCTCACGGAAATGGATGCAATAATCGCCTATCTGCAGAAGCTGGGCCGTGACGTTAAAAATCTGGAGGCTGCACAATGAACTTTTCGCAACTCGCATACCTCTTCTTCACCCTTTCGCTTGCGGCTGTCTTTGCGGGAATCATCCTGCACTATTACAACCCCGGAAGGAAAGAAGAGGTTGAACGGCCCAAACATACCATGCTGGATCCGGATGAATGAACAGGGCCCCAGGGTCCGGCAACCAAAAGAGATAAACCGCACCTAATCAACAGGAGGCTCACATGCACGATACAGGAGAACCCGGAGAGGGCCACAACAGCATCCCCAAAGGGTGGCTGCTCTTCTTTTTCGGCGTCATCGTCTGGCTTGTCTGGTACATCGTTTCCTTCACACCGGCTATTTCCGGCTGGTCGTTCTATAAGGGATTTGAAGAGAAGATGGCGAAATCCGTTCCTGCCGCAACCGGGGACGCCGGGACACCGGACAGGTACATCGGCCAGGCTGCTGCTATCGACGAAGGAAAAGCCGTCTACGCAGAAAGCTGCGCAGCCTGCCACAAAGCCGATGCAACCGGCGGAATCGGTCCTGATCTGACTGCTGCGCTGAAATACGGATCGACCCCGAAGGATATCTTTGAATCGATAGCCAAAGGCAGGCCCAACGGCATGCCTCCATTCCAGCAGCAGATCGGCAATGACCGCATCTACAAGCTCGTGGCGTATCTTGAGAGCCTGAAAAAATAGTACATGAGACTACCGGACATGTCCTGCACCAGTAACTCTTAACCTTCAGCGGCCTGTGTGGAAGAGATACAGAAGAACGGTTGAACTCCTGCAGGCCCTGCTGATTACAGGGCTGCCTTTCCTCAAGATCAACGGGGAAAGCGCCCTGCGGTTCGATATCGGTGAACTGAAACTCCATGTTTTCGGTACGGTCATACGGATCGGTGAATTCTACCTGCTGCTTGCGGCTATCCTGTTTTTCCTGCTGCTGATCACCTTCGTTACAGCTATATTCGGACGCGTCTGGTGCGGATGGCTCTGCCCGCAGACCGTACTGCTCGATATGGCGGAGAGCATTGCTGGACGATTCGGTCTGAAAAACCGGGACACCCTGCGTAAAATCCTGCTGTTGCCGATTTCCGCACTGGTTTCGCTTACCCTGATCTGGTATTTCGTCCCGCCCGCAGAAACCATGCAGAGTCTTTTTGTCTCTCTTCCCGTTACGGCATTCTTTATCGTCCTTTGGATCGTCGTCTATGTCGAACTCGCATTCCTCGGAAGAACATTCTGTATGTCGGTCTGCCCCTACGCCATGATGCAGAATGCGCTCTTCGACAAGGATACCCTTGTCATCGAGTACGACAGATCGCGCGACGATACCTGCATGAAATGCGACTCATGCGTGAAGGTCTGTCCGGTCGGCATCGATATCAAGCAGGGGCTCAGCACCCGCTGCATCGCCTGTGCGGAGTGCATCGATGCCTGCATCCTCAAAAGCGAACCGAGGGGAATGAAGCCCTTCCCGAACTACAAGGGGCGGATCATGCGCCCGAAAACATTCTGGATGGGAGGCCTGACCGCAGCAGCAGGCGTGCTGCTGCTTGCCCTGCTGTCACTGCGTCCGCCTGTCGATTTTCTTGTGACAAGGGACCAGGAGCAACTTCCGGAAGGTCTGAACAGATACACATGGACCGTCTGCAACAACACCGGCAGAACCCTTGATCTTGAACTGGAAACCCCTCCTGAAACATCCGTGATCGGACAGCATACCATACAGGTCAGGCCGTATGAGGTATCGAGAGGAAAAGTGCTGCTGAAAGCATCGAAAAACATCCGTCAGGTCAGATTCACGCTCACCGGCGATGGCATATCCATCGGAAAGGAGGCAGGCTTCCTATGAAACCGTTCATCATCGCACTCTACGCTCTTTTCCTGTTTGCCATGGCAAGCGGCATCACCATCGCCTACCGCCAGGCCGAGGGGCTCGTCGAAACGAACTATTACGAGAAAGCCAGCGCATACTTTACAACCAAAGCCGCCGAATCGTCAAGCGGACTTTCCGTCAGCGTGCCGGACTCCCTCCGCCGGGGCAGCAATGAGATACAGGTAAAGCTGTTGTCCCGCAACAACCCGCTCAAAGGTGCCGATGTCACGTTTTTTACCGGAAACCTGTCAAAAAAGGCATATGACCGTACGACTCCGATGACAGAAACCGAACCCGGCATCTACCGGGCAACTGCGGAGATACCCTTCAGGGGCGTCTGGCTGGTACGGGTCGATATCAGAAAAGAACAACTGCAAACATCGCGAAAATGGTTTGTCGAGATCAACTGAAACGCATAGGCACTGCGCTTGCCCTGATCCTCCTCTGTTCGGCATGGATCTTCCCTCCCGAACAGAAGCCGGACTGCGACATTCATGGCGGCCCCTGCACGAAAACAGCCGGAAACAGTGCCGTCACTCTTGAAATCAGCCCTCGTCCGGTAAAGCACATGCAGGAGCTGCTCTTCAGTGTCACGGTAAAGCCCTGTGCATCGCTGCCCGATAATCTGTTGCTCGATCTTTCCATGCCGGGCATGGAGATGGGAAAAAACCAGGTCAGGCTCGTCAGAAAGGGCAACTGTCTCTATCAGGGAAAAGGACTCATCGTCAAATGCATGAGCGGACGGAAACTCTGGAAAGCCACCCTGCTTTCCGAAAAACTGAACAATCCCGCATTCACCTTTGATGTCAGGGACTGAATCCGATGCCGTCCGGAACATCCGCTGCGATCACTGCCTGCGCGAAATTCCGCTGTCTGCCTCGGTAAGGGCGGAAATAAACGGATCGACAAGATATTTCTGCTGCCACGGCTGCCGCGGGGTGTACGAACTGATCCATGACGCATCGCTCGACGCATTCTACCGGCAGCGGTGCCAGTGGCAGCCCGGAGCCCCGTCCCATGAAAAACCCGATCCTCTTGCGTTCAGCTCCTCGGTCGTGAAAACCGCCGAGGGGAACCGCATCGACCTGCAGCTTTCGGGAATACGGTGCGCATCGTGTGTCTGGCTCATCGAAAAATACCTGTCGGGGCTCCCGGGCGTCGGCGGTGTACGGGTAAACTATGCCACCAACCGGGCCTCCATCAACTGGAATCCCGACCTGACGGCACTCGATACGATCCTCGATTCCCTGCACTCCCTCGGCTATGGCGCCCTGCCCCTTCGAAACGGCATTTCGACGGAAAGCCTTGCACGGGAGAAACAGGAACTGCTGCTTCGATTCGGTACGGCAGGGTTCTTCTCCATGCAGCTCATGCTGATCTCGGCAGCACTCTATGCCGGGTTTTTCCAGGGCATCGAAAAAGAGTACCGCCTCGCATTCCAGTTGATTTCCTGGGCACTGGCCACGCCGGTGGTCTGGTATGCAGGGTTTCCGTTTCTTGCCGGGGCGGTCCGGTCGATCCGCTCAAGAAACGCGAACATGGATCTGCTCGTTGCCCTCGGTTCCCTCTCCGCCTATCTCTACAGCGTTGCAATGATCCCGCTTGGAGGGGAGGTGTTCTTCGACACCTCGGCCATGATCATCACCTTCATCCTGCTGGGCCGGTTTCTCGAGGCGGGCTCGCGGCTCAAGGCCGGAAACGCCATCGTAGCACTTGCCGGACTGCAGCCGCAGCAGGCGGTGCTGATGAGGGAAAACGGGAAGCGGGAAACCGTTTCGCTTGACCAGGCTCCTCCCGGATGCATCATTGAAATCATGCCGGGGGCGAAAATTCCTCTCGATGCTTCGGTGATCGAGGGGGAAGCGGAAGTCAACGAATCGATGCTGACCGGGGAATCGCTTCCGGTCATGAAAACCCCCGGCAGCAGCATCTTCGCCGGCACCATCAACAGCAACGGAAGATTGCTTGCCCGCGTAACCGGCAGCGCCGGGGACACCCTGCTTGCCGGCATCATCAGAACCGTGGAAGAGGCCCAGTCGCGCAAGGCCCCCGTGCAGCAGCTCGCCGACAGGGTTTCAGGCTACTTCGTACCGGCAATCCTTCTGCTTGCTCTTGCTACCTTCATCTACCGGAACCATACCGGCAGCGGTACCGTCACAGCGCTCATGAACGCGGTTTCCGTGCTGGTGATCGCATGCCCCTGCGCGCTCGGCCTGGCGACGCCCCTGGCAATACTCGTGGGCACCACTGCTGCAGGCAGGGAGGGAATTCTCATCAAGGGTGGTGATATCTTCGAAACCGTATCGAAAACCACGACCGTGGTTTTCGATAAAACCGGCACCATCACCAGAGGCACCCCGTCGGTTACCGACTTCGTGGATTTCGGAATCTTCAGGAACCTGCCCGAACATGCAGCGTCACTTGAATCGCTCTCGGAACACCCGGCAGGGAAAGCCATTGCAGAGAAATGGAGCGGAAAAAGGCTGCATGTAGAAGCATTCAGGGCCATTCCGGGCCTGGGGGTTTCGGGAAGCATACAGGATCATGCCTGGCTTGCCGGATCACCGGCATTCATGAAAAACAACCACGTTGAACTCGACCCGAAACAGGAGGCGCTGATCCGGCAGATGGAAGCCGAAGGAAAAACCGTGGTCATGCTCGCCTGCGACACCATGGCTGCCGGCATCATCGGACTCAGCGATGAAATCCGCAGTGACGTGCCGGAACTGCTCGCATCACTGCGGAAACGGGGACTGCACATCAGAATGCTGACCGGCGATAACCGGGGAGTTGCCGCCCGGATCGCATCCAGGTGCGGGATAACCGACGTACAGGCAGGGCTCTCTCCCGAAGGGAAAGCCGGAATCATCGGCGAACTGAAAAGAGCGGGAGAAACCGTCATGATGGTGGGAGACGGCATCAACGACGCACCGGCGCTCACCGCAGCCGATACCGGCATCACGCTTGGCAGTGCGACAGGCATCGCCCTGGAAAGTGCGGGAGTAGCTATGCTCACCGACAACCTCCTGCTTGTCGATGTCCTCGTCGAGCGTTCGAAACGGTGCTTCTCGATCATCCGCCAGAACCTTGCCTGGGCGTTCCTCTACAACCTTGCCGCAGTGCCGCTTGCGGTCTCGGGCATGCTCCATCCCATCGTTTCGGCAATCCTGATGGCATCAAGTTCACTCGTGGTGGTCAGTAACTCGCTGCGGCTGCAGAAAACCCGGAAATAAAGCATGGACAGCATCTACTACCTCATCATCATCGGTTTCATCTTCGGCACGGCTGCCTGGCTGCTCTTTATCTGGGCGGTCCGGAGCGGACAGTTCGACGATCCCGAAGCCCCGAAGTACCGCATGCTCGACGACGACGATGAACAGCCGGAAATCCGGAGAAAAAAAGAACCGCTCAACCCGAATAAACACCGCAGCCCATGACAGCCATGACCAATACGACAATCGCCATGTTCGTCACCGGCCTTGCGGGAGGATTCGGCCACTGCATCAGCATGTGCGGACCGGTGGTGGCGGCCTATTCGCTGGGAGAAACCCGGAGGGGCATGCTGCACCACCTGCTCTACAACGCCGGGAGAGTCACCACCTACACCGTGCTTGGTGCCATCGTAGGCCTCTCCGGCTCGTTCCTTGTCCTCGCCGCATCAATTGATCGGTTCCAGACCATCATCATGGTACTGGCCGGCATCTCGATCATTCTCATGGGACTTGCCACGCTCGACATCCTTCCGGTCGGAAAAACCATCAACAGTTGCTCCTGGATCATGCCCCGTATCGGAAAACTCATGGGCCTCTTCAAGGGATCCCGATCGATCGGCGCCTACTACCCCATGGGTGTGCTGCTCGGATTTCTGCCCTGCGGGCTCACCTATACGGCCCTGCTTGCCGCCGCAAGAGCCGCCATGAATGCGGACAACCATGTTGCTGGCATGCTCGAAGGGGGACTCATCATGCTGAGTTTCGGACTCGGCACCACACCTGCCCTGCTGGTCGTCGGCAAAGCCGTCCACCTGATCGGAGAAAAGGTCCGCAGAACATTCCACCGCGTTGCAGGCGCCATCATGATCCTCACCGGCATCTACTTCACCCTGTCGGCATTGTAAAGCACAACGGATTCCCCCCGGCAGGCGCCCCGGGGATCATTGCCTGCTTCCCGATTTTTCCTCCGGACGCACCATTATTACGGTATTATTTTGTTATTTTTCCCGTCACAACCGGAATATCGCCGTTGATCGGCTGCAACCAGCAACTGCATACCATGCGCATACACGATCTCGATCCGGAAAGCCGTCCGAGAGAACGGTTCCTGCAGTATGGTCCTTCAGCGCTCAGTCCCGCCGAGCTTCTTGCCCTTATTCTGCGATCCGGCACCAGGAACCTGAACATTATCGATACCTGCAACGCGCTCATAGCGGCGCACAGCCTTGAACAGCTTGCTGACATTCCGCTCTCGGAACTGCAGCAGATACCGGGAATCGGACAGGCCAAAGCAATGCAGGTCGCTGCAATTTTCGAACTCAACAAAAGGATCCACTACCGGAAGAACAGCCTGAGAAAAATCCAGTCGGCAAGAGACGTCTTCGAATACATGACCGGCAGGATACCCGACGAGACCAGGGAACATCTGTTCGTGCTGCACCTGAACACCAAGAACCGCGTGATCCGTCATCAAATCGTTTCCGTCGGCACACTTAACGCCTCGCTCATACACCCCAGGGAGGTCTTCAAATCCGCCATCCGGGAAAGCGCTCATGCGCTGATTCTCGTGCACAACCATCCTTCGGGAGACGTCGAGCCGAGCAACGCCGACCGGCAGGTCACCGGCATTCTCAAACAGGCGGGAACCATTCTGCAGATCGAGGTGCTCGATCATGTCATTGTGGGAAAAGAAAACTGGTTCAGTTTCCGTGAACACTCGCTTCTGGAGTGAAAACCTTCGGAAAACATGCCTGAATGGGCGTGGCGACAAAGCCTCCGGCATCGCACTGCAGCTTCAGGGAGACCGCTGGCGCAGAAGGCTGGTAAGCAGGGAGTAGTGACGACCCGGCAGCTGAGGAGAGGAACCGCCCGGCCGGCTTGCAGGGAAACCGATTCAACCGGCAGCCGACTGGCCGGACTGCGTTACCGGCATCTCGGTCTGTACGCTGATTTCCCGAACGTTTTTTGCCTGATACCCTTTCTGGGTTTTTTCAAGCTCGAACTCAACTTCGGCATCCTGGTTCAAAACCTTGAAGCTTTGTTCGGAAACAATAGCTGAAAAATGAACGAACACATCTTCACCGCCATCAGGATTCAAAATGAAGCCGTAACCTTTCTTGCCATCAAACCATTTAACTTTACCTCTTTCCATGATAAATCCGGGGCTTTACCATTAGTATGTCTGCTGCTCTTTTTTACCTTACATTTCCAATATAGGCATTTCCTCCCCTTTTATGCTCATTTATTTCACTTTTCAGCAGCAAGACACCCAATTAATGCGTCACAGCGCCAGAAAAAAAGGGAAAAAACATTATTTCTTTTCTGAAAAAACTTTAACAAAAGCACATCAAAAACAATGAAGCATATCATTCTTGTCACGGGCGCAGGAAAAGGCATCGGTAAAGCCATCGCCCTTGAATTCGCAAAAAAATCGTTGTCACTCCCCGGTTTCGAACCCGTGCTGATACTTGTCTCGCGCACTGCAGAAGACCTGGATGACGTCGCCGCCGAATGCTCTGCCTGTGGCGTCCGCACGGATTGCATGGTAACCGACATCTCGGACACTGCCGGGGCAATACGACTGGCCGATACCGTTATCGCGCGATACGGCACCATCGACTGTCTGGTCAACAATGCCGGCGTAGGACGATTCCGGCCCTTCAGGGAGATCACGGAAGAGGATTTCGATTACACCGTGGCAACCAACATGAAGGGAACATTCTTCCTCACGCAGAAACTGTTTGCGGTGATGGAAGAACAGCGGAAAGGACACATCTTTTTCATCACTTCGGTAGCGGCTGAAAAGGCATTCAAAAGCTCCTCCGTCTACTGCATGACGAAATTCGCCCAGAAAGGACTGGCTGAAACCCTCCGCCTCTACGCAAAGGAGTGTAACGTGCGAATCACCAGTGTCATGCCGGGAGCGGTCTACACGCCCATGTGGGGAGAGGTTCCCGAAACGGTGAAAGCCGCGATGATGATGCCTGAAGATATTGCCGTACCGGTTGTCGGAGCGTATCTCCTGCCCGGAAGGACATCGGTCGAGGAGCTTGTCTTCAGGCCGGTTACCGGTGATATCAACGAATGAAAGCAGTTGTGGGAAAGCAAGCTTTTTTCCCGTATCTTCCGTTACTTTCCTGTAATCAACCTATCCTGCCGTTCAACTTATGCGCTTAAAGGAAAAAATAGATGCGGACCTGAAAGAGTCCCTGAAAAGCGGGAAAAAAAACCGCCTGAATGCAATCCGTTCCATCCGTGCAGCCCTGCTTGAAAAAGAGGTTTCCATCCGGGTGGGGGGCGTAGCGACCCTCTCCGAAGAACAGGAAACCGAGGTGCTGGTCAGCCTTGCAAAGAAACGCCGCGACGCCATCGAGCAGTTCATTGCGGGAAACCGTCCCGACCTCGCAGAAACCGAAAAGTCGGAACTCGGGGTCATCGAGGAGTACCTGCCGGAACCGGTCTCGGATGAAGAGGTCGTGGCAACTGTCGAGGCTATCATCGCCAGAACCGGAGCATCATCCATGAAAGACATGGGCAGGGTCATGGGAGAGGCCATGAAGGCGCTCAAGGGAAAGGCCGACGGCGGCAAAGTGCAGCAGATCGTCAAGTCGCTGCTTCCGGCATAACCATTTCCTCCATCCGTACAACAACCACTATGCTCGACATCAACTACATCCGCCAGAATCCGGATGACGTTATAGCCATGCTCCGGGCCCGCCAGCTCGAAAACGAAGCCCCCAGGGTTGCCGAACTGCTTGAACTCGACCGGCAGCGCCGCGAGATCGTGCAGCAGGCCGACGATATGAAAGCCCTGCGCAACCGGGTATCCCGTGAAGTCGCTGAAATGAAAAAGTCCGGCAGCGAACCGGCCGGGGAGCTGATCGGCAGAATGAAAGCTGTCGCCGACGATATCGCCGCATGCGATGCCGCACTGAAAAATCTTGAAACGGCTTCGGAAGATATCCTGCTCGCACTTCCCAACAGGCTGCACCACTCTGTTCCTGAAGGCAAAAGCGCAACCGGAAACATCGTCTGCAAGGACCCGGTGCAGTTCGAGTACGGGCTTGATTTCCCGCTGAAAAACCATCTCGAACTGGGCAGGGCACTCGGCATTCTGGATTTCGAGCGGGGCGCAAAAGTAGGCGGTGCGGGGTTTCCGGTTTACACCGGCAAGGGGGCAAGGCTCGAACGTGCGCTCATCAATTTCATGCTCGACACCCACACCGGCAACCACGGATACACGGAGATCTTTCCCCCGTTCCTCGTAAACCGTGAATCGCTCAGAGGTACCGGACAGTGGCCGAAATTCGCCGATCAGGTCTACACCATCGAGGAGGACGGGCTTTACGCCATCCCGACCGCCGAGGTCCCGGTCACGAACCTGCACCGGGGAGAGATGCTCGAGGCTTCGGATCTGCCGGTAGCCTATGCGGCTTATTCAGCATGCTTCAGGCGTGAAGCCGGAAGCTACGGAAAAGAGACAAGAGGGTTTCTCAGGGTACACCAGTTCAACAAGGTCGAGATGGTGCGATTCACCCGTCCCGAAGATTCGTATGAAGCTCTCGAAACCATACTCGGCCACGCCGAAGCCATTCTGCTGGCGCTCAGGATCCCTTACCGCGTCCTGCTGCTCTGCAGCGGCGACATCAGCGCCAATGCAGCCAAGTGCTACGATATTGAAGTGTGGTCGCCTGCAGAGGGGAAGTATCTGGAGGCATCGAGCTGCTCGAATTTCGAGGATTACCAGGCCCGGCGCATGAACATCCGGTACCGGCCCGACAGCAAATCGAAACCGGAGTTCGTGCACACGCTCAACGGGTCCGGGCTCGCCACCTCACGCCTCATGGTTTCGCTGCTCGAACACAACCAGACCCCGGATGGCAAGGTAACCGTTCCCGAAGCGCTCAGACCCTATACCGGCTTCGAGGTCATCGGCTGACGGACATTTCCGCGCACATCTGCCGCCCGCTCCTGCTTGAACTCCACAACCATGCGGCTGACCTTTTCGATATCGATAAGAAAAGCGTCGTGGCCGTATGGTTCGTCAAGATAGATGACCCGTGATACCGGCAGGAGTCGTCCGAGCTCCTCCTGCTCCTCTTTCGGATAGAGCACATCGCTCTTGATGGAGAGAATCTCCACCGGTATCGGCAGCGAACCGAGCACCTCCTCGTACACTCCCCTTCCCCGCGACAGGTCGTGCATATCCATGGCTTTCGTCAGGGTCACGTAGGTGTTGGCGTCAAACCTGTCCACGAGTTTTCGTCCCTGATAGCGCAGATAGCTCTCGACGCTGAACAGACCGTCATCCTGAACCTTCCGGCCGAAACGCGACTGGAAGTTTTCGAAACTGCGATAGCTGCACATGGCCATCATTCGCGCCGCAGCAAGACCTGAGGCAGGAGGCGCTTCAGGTTCGTACCAGCCCCCCTTCCAGTCACGATCGGCGTAGATTGCCTGGCGCTGCGCCTCGCTCTGGGCGATACACCAGGAGGAGTGACGTCCGGAAACACCCATCGGCATCATGGCCTGAACCATTCCGGGATACAGGAACCCCCACTCGAGCACCTGCATGCCCCCCAGCGATGCCCCCACGACAAGCCTCAGGCGCTCGATGCCGAGAGCATCAAGCAGCAGGCGCTGCACGTGCACCATGTCGCGAATGGTGACCAGCGGAAAATCGGGGCCGTAACGCATTCCCGTCAAGGGATTCCGCGACATGGGCCCGGTGGTGCCGTAGCAGCTCCCGAGCACATTGCTGCATATGATGAAGTCCTTCGACGGGTCGAACGCCCCGCCTTCTGCAAACATGCCGTCCCACCAGGCATCGGCATCGGCAGACCCCGTCAGGGCATGGCAGATGACAATGACGTTGTTTTTCTCCCGGTCAAGTTTCCCCCATGTCCTGTAGGCGACGCGCAGTCCCGGCAAAACCGCTCCAAGCTCGGTTTCAAAAGGCTTTTCCGATTCAAAATAGTGTGTCTTCTCCGAAATGAACTCCCTGTAATCCCTCATCTGTATCAGTTCAATGTTGCAAATGCCTGTTCGAAATCAGCCTTGATATCCTCCGGATGCTCGATGCCCACGGAAACCCGCACCATGTCGAGCGATACTCCGGCAGCTTCCTGCTCTTCCCGCCCAAGCTGCTGGTGGGTTGTCGATGCCGGATGGATCACGAGGGTCTTGGCATCGCCCACATTGGCCAGATGGCTGGCAAGACGCACGCTGTCGATGAAGCGCACGGCGCGATCATAGCCACCCTTCACCCCGAAAGTCAGCACGCATCCGAAACCGCCGGTGAGGTAGCGGACCGCCTGCCGATGGGTGGGATGGTCCTCGAGACCCGGATAGTTCACCCATGAAACCGCCGGATGCTCCGCAAGCCAGCGCGCGAGCGCAAGCGTGTTGTCGGCATGCCGCTGTACCCGTAAGGAGAGTGTTTCAAGTCCCTGCAGCAGCATGAACGAATTGAACGGACTGATGGCCGGACCGAAATCGCGCAGCCCCTCGACTCTTGCTTTTATGATGAAAGCAAGATCACCGAACGTTTCATGGAAGCGGAGTCCGTGATACCCTTCGGATGGCTCGCTCAGCATGGGAAACTTTCCGTTTCCCCAGTCGAAGGTCCCGCCATCGACAATCACTCCGCCCATTGTGGTGCCATGGCCGCCGATCCATTTGGTGGCCGACTCGACCACGACGGAAGCACCGTGCAGGAGAGGCCTGCAGAGGTAACCGCAGCAGCCGAAGGTATTGTCCACAACAAGCGGAATGCCGTGCACGCGCGCCACGTCGGCTACCGCCTCGAAATCCGGAACGTGAAAGGCGGGATTGCCGATCGACTCCAGATAGAGCGCTTTGGTTCCGCCGTCTATGGCCCCCCGGAACGCCTCGGGTTCGTTGACATCGACAAACCTGACGTCAATGCCAAGACGCCTGAAGGCTACCTTGAACTGGTTGTAGGTGCCGCCGTACAGGGAGCTGGAGGAGACGATGTTATCCCCCGTACCGCAGAGGCTCGTCAGCGCAATGAACTGTGCCGAATGCCCGCTTGCCACGGCAAGTGCCGCTTTTCCGCCCTCGAGCGCTGCAACCCGCTGCTCGAAAACGTCGGTGGTGGGATTCATCAGACGGGTATAGATGTTTCCGAATGCCTTCAGGGCAAAGAGGTCGGCACCGTGCGCCGCACTGTCGAAGGTATAGGAGGTGGTCTGATAGATCGGAACCGCCCGCGATCGGGTAACCGGATCCGGGTGCTGTCCGGCATGCACCTGCAGTGTTTCGAACCGGTAGGGAGACTGTGAGTGACTCATGATAAACGACGGTTGAAAAATTGCCGCTACCAGAGTGAAAAAGAAGGCTGAAAGCCCCGAGAAACCCGGATTCCGAGGAATCGCTGAAGAGAGGTATGAACGTGCAGAATGGCAGACATACCATCATCTTTCCCGGCTCATGTCCGGGATGGAATTGGCACCAATCACTGTGCATGACGGTTGCCAAGGCTTCTCAGGGCCAGTCCCTCCACCTTTCTCGATGATAGCGTTAAATGCTACAAAGAACATTTCATATAATTGCAATCAATCTACAACAGCAATCGTTATTTTACAAATTCCTTCACGAAAGGAAATCTTCCGAACCCATGCCCATGACATCACGAGAAGTTGCGCTGAAAGTCCTGCAATGCGTCGAGCAGGAAGAAAAAAAATCAGGAACCGTCCTGCACGATTTCCTTGAGGGATCATCGCTCGGCCGCAGCGACCGGGCTCTGGTTACGGAGCTCGTCAACGGCGTGCTTCGCAGGCGCCTGACGCTCGATGCCATCATCGGCAGGTTCTATCACCACCGATACGAGAAAGCCGCGACAGTCCTGAAAAATATCCTCCGGATCGGGGCCTATCAACTGGTTTTTCTCGACCGCATACCCGGATGGGCCGCCGTCAGCGAGTCGGTCTCGCTTGCCCGGAAATACAAGGGTGAACACATGGCAAGGCTCGTCAACGCAGTGCTGAGAAACATCACGCCGGAGAGCATACTGCCGGAAAACCTGCCGGCCGGGACCGGCGACCTCCGCAAGCTTGCCTTCACGGCATCCCATCCCGAATGGCTTATCGAGCGATGGACTACCCGGTACGGAAAGGAAAAAACCGCCGCCATACTCGACTACGACAACCGTACCCCGCTGACGGGGTTCCGGATCAACCCGCTGAAAACCTCTCCGGAGAATTTTCTGGCGTCCCACTCGTCCCGGGAAAGTCCCCTTACGCCCTGCAGTCTCGGCATGTTCTTTCTCTCTGCGGATTTTCCGCTCTTCGAGGCATCGATCGCAAAAGGTCTGCTGACTGTCCAGAACCCCACCCAGGGGCTTGCCTGCCTGCTCTGCAACCCGTCACCGGGCAGCACGGTACTCGACCTCTGTGCAGCTCCCGGTGGCAAATCCACCTTTCTTGGCGAGATCATGCAGAACCGGGGCGAAATAACCGCCGTAGACCTGTACAGCCGGAAGCTGGAGAAACTTTCCGCGCACGCAAGGGAACTCGGCATCACCATCATCAACACTGCTGCTGCGGACGCGAGGTCGTTCTTGCCGGAAAAAGAGCCCGGCTTCATTCTGCTCGATGCGCCATGCACCGGAAGCGGTGTGCTTGCAAGGCGCGCGGAACTGCGCTGGAAGATCAGCCCGTCACGCATTTCGGAGCTCGGCCTGCTGCAGTCGGAACTGCTCGACCATGCAGCCTCGCTGCTTGGAACCAACGGCATTCTCGTCTACGCGACGTGCTCCATCGAACCGGAGGAAAACGAGTGGCAGATCGAAGCGTTTCTTGCGCGGCATCCGGAATTCAGCCGCGACGGTTCGGCCGGTTCACTGCCCGAGCCGTTCGCATCAAAAAATGCCCTGAATGGCCGTATCCTCACCCTGCCTGGCGAACTGCCCGGCTTCGACGGGGGATTCGCCCAGCGGCTGAAAAAAAACGCCCCCTGACCATGCACGATCTCGAAGAACCATACCGCACCATCCTGGAAAGCTTCCTCAACCACCTTTCCGTAGAACGGAACTTTTCAATACACACGCGCCTGTCCTACCGGAACGATCTCGGCAGATACCTGCTCTTCATGCAGGATACCCCGAAAAGGCTCGAAGAGATCGAAGCTGCCGATATCCGCCGGTTCGTATCGGCACTGCATGAAACCGGTCTCGAGGCGAGCACCCTTGCCCGCAACATATCGGCCATTCGCTCCCTGCACAAATTCCTGCTGGCCGAACGCATGCTCGAAACCAATCCAGCTGAAACCATCCAGCAGCCGAAACAGGCAAAAAATCTCCCGAACGTGCTCGGCGTGGAGGAGGTGATGCGGCTGCTTGACGCCCCCCTGAAAAAACAGCCGCAGGGAAAATTCATGCTGCGCGACAAGGCAATCCTCGAATTCCTTTATGCAGCCGGGGTCAGGGTGAGCGAACTGGTCAACCTGCAGCAGCAGAACCTGTTCTTCGATGCAGGATTCGTGAGAATCTTCGGCAAGGGTTCAAAGGAACGGCTGGTGCCTGTCGGCCAGTCGGCTATGGCGTGGATCACGCGCTACAGGAACGAACTTCGCATCGGACTGCTCTCGAAAGAGTCGCACGATACCCTGTTCCTCAATGCAAGGGGAAAAAAACTGTCGAGAATGGCCGTCTATCTCATGGTTCGGGAATATGCCATGCTTGCGGGAATCAACCGGGAGATCAGCCCGCACACACTCCGCCACACCTTCGCCACCCATCTGCTCGAAGGCGGAGCCGACCTGCGGGCCGTTCAGGAGATGCTGGGACACAGTTCCATTCTCGCAACCCAGATCTACACCCACATCGACCGCACCTTCATCCGAGAGGTGCACAAAACCTTCCATCCGAGAGGATAACGGGAAAACTACCGCGCCTCATGCCCGACGAGCCATTCCGATGCTCGCTGGCATCCAAGACTTTCGGCTTTCTGCATATCGACGATGGCTCCTGCAGGATCGTTCAGGGCATACTTCAACTCTCCACGGGCATACCAGGCCTTTTCGTAGCCGGAGCGGATATCGATCGCCCGGTCAAAATCGGCAAGCGCCCGGGAATAATCCTTCAGGATCGCATAGGCTTCCCCGCGACGAAAAAACGCACGGGCGCAATTCTTTTTCAGTTCGATGGCCCGTGTAAAGTCAGCTATCGCCTCCGTGTATTTTTCCTGCTCGAAAAACGCCCTGCCTCTGGCATAATATGCCTGCTGATACCCTTCATCACCGGCGATGGCCTGATTGAACTCGGCAACCGCTTCAATGAAAAGACCTTTCAGAAAATAGGCCTCACCACGCTTGAGCAGATCTTTCGGAGACTCGGCTTCAACTGTGTCAGAAAAAAAAAGAACACAGCAGAGCAGCAGAAATGCCGGAAAACGGAACACACTCATGAGACATCCGGTTTGTGAGTAAGTAAAATGGCTGATCGGCCTTCCGCCGATTTTTTGTATATTTCAATTGCAACCATGAGAATGCGTAGCTCAGCCGGTAGAGCATCTGCCTTTTAAGCAGAGGGTCGCAGGTTCGAGTCCTGCCGCATTCACCATATCCCCTCTGCCGGCATTTTCGTTTCCATGATCACCCGCTTCCGGTTGTGGCTCTCCCGCTCGATCTTCAGAGCCGCAAGGGTCAGATTCACATCAAACAGGAAAAACACGAGCGAAAAGGAAAGGCAGAGCATGCTTGCGATAAAAATACCCGACATGATCAGTGGAATATCCAGACTGACCAGCACCGAAAGAAACAGCAGAATGATCAGCATCGAAGCGCCGAGACAAGTCAGACAGGCCAGCAGGATCGCCACCCTGATATAACGCGCCCGCTTCCAGAGAATGTCCACCTCCCTGTTGATTCTCAGCACATAGGATTCCTTCTGCAACTCCAGATTGTCAAGCAGTGCCCGCGAACGGTCGATAATGCGCCCCAGACGGTTGGTCATGGTCAGAAGCAGCAATCCGAGACCTGAAATCAGGATCATCGGCCCGATGGCTGTCTGCAGGACCGGCACAAGTTCCTTTACTGTTGTAATGGTCATAAGTTCATTCATTAAAAACGTCATCCCCTTTCCGGATACTCCTCATCAAGCGCAGGAGAGAGAACACTTCCCGGAACAGAATCCTACAAAAGTCTCACAACATCTCCCGGTACAGGAATAACGGCCTTCATCCCCAGCTCCTGCTCGATGGAGCTCCTGAAAACATCCTTGACGGCTGCATCGCCGTGCACGACATAGAT
Source organism: Chlorobiota bacterium (assembly GCA_016866305.1). Lineage (GTDB taxonomy): Bacteria > Bacteroidota > Chlorobiia > Chlorobiales > Chlorobiaceae > Chlorobium. The sequence goes on from VGMX01000010.1 coordinate 33,129, forward strand.
GTCGGGACTGTTCCCGAAACCGCCCAGCCACCTGAGCAGATCATCACGATCGCCATGGGCGGAAAGGCCGCCGATGGTATGAACAGTCGCCGCGACAGGATAGAGCCTGCCATGAATGGAGACCTGTCTGTCTCCGTTGACAAGCTGCCTCCCGAGCGTTCCCGGAGCCTGGAAACCGGTAATGATAATCCGGCATTCCGGCCGGTGAATATTGTGCTTGAAATGGTGCAGTATCCTTCCTCCGTTGCACATCCCGCTTCCGGCGATGATGATGGCGCCCTGACGGATGTCGTTGATCCTGCGTGAAGCTTCTACCCGATCGGTGAAATGCAGGTTGTCGAGCGGAGGCAGCAGGGCCGGGTTGTTGCGCATGGCGAGCGCCTCCTCGTCAAGCAGCCTGGGGTAGTCCCAGTATATCCTGCCGGCATCGATGGCCATTGGACTGTCGAGATAGACCTGCCACTTTTCAAGTTCCCACTCCCTATAGTACGTGGCGAAAAGATAGAGCAGCTCCTGACTCCGTCCGATGGAAAAAGCGGGTATGAGAATGTTGCCGCACTCCCGGCACGCCGTCCGGAAAATGTCGCCGAGTTCCGCCACGGTATCCTCGAACCCGCGGTGCAGCCGGTCGCCATAGGTGCTTTCCACCAGGACCATATCGGCCTTTTCAGGAGTTTCCGGATCCCTGAGAATCGGGCTGTCATACTGACCGAGATCGCCGCTGAACACCAGCGTCCGTTCCACGCCGTTTTCCGTTAGCACGAGTTCTACAACTGCCGAACCGAGTATATGGCCGGCATCGAGAAATCGCAGTCTGACACCCGGCAGAATCTCCTTCGACTCATGGTACTCCATGCCTCTCATGCGCCCGATCGCCCTCAGTGCATCCTCCCTAGTGTAGAGCGGCTCTGCGTGCCGGTCGCGCCGGTCGGCTGGATGGCGGCGGCGGAAATCCGCATCACGCTCGGCAAGCGATGCCGAGTCGAGCAACAGCACCCTCGACAAATCGATGGTTGCATGCTGGGCATGAACCGGCCCCCTGAATCCCCGGTTCAGGAGCAGCGGAAGCCTGCCCGAATGGTCGATATGACCGTGACTCAGCACCACGGCATCCACCTCCGAAGGTTCGACGGGAAACGGATCGCGGTTGAGCGCTTCCTCTTCTGCGGAACCCTGGATCAGGCCGCAGTCGAGCAGGAGGGTGCGTCCTCCGGTTCGCACAATATGGCAGGTACCGGTAACCCTGCCGGCAGCACCGAAAAACTGAAGCTCCATAACTCCTCCTTTGCAACAAGACCATTCAGGAAACCGACTCCCGGCGAGCGTCGCAGCCAACAGGCAACACTCCCTGAAAAAAAGATACGTATCGGCAGTCGTAAACCGACAGTTTTTCTTCATCCGGAATGGATGAAACACAGGAGACTTTCCCGGATGAAACGCGCCGCAACACCGGGAACTCATAGGGTGAATACGAAATTTTCATACCCGAACGCACCCGTTGCGTACAAACGATTTATTGTTTACACTACGGACGGTTTTTTTCGAGAAACAACAGCAAGGATCATGAACATCGACCGGCGCCTGACAGAACTGATCAAGCCTCACAGGGCGCCGTTTTTTCAATCCCTGCTTGCCGGAACCCTCTCATCCTTCATGCTTGTCGGCCAGGCAGCCCTGCTCAGCCGGATTATCGACGGCGCTTTTGTCAAAAAAAGCGCTCCCGGTGCACTGAGCGCTCCGCTGCTGTTTTTCGCCCTTTTCAGCCTGCTTCGCATGCTTTTCTCCTGGCTCGCGCAAAACCGGGCCAAAGAGGGCACGGTACGGATCAAGCAGGAGCTTTTCACCCGCCTTTGTGCCGGTACCGGATCGCTCGGACCGCAGTTCGCCGGTTCCGTGCGGAGCGGAAGCCTTTCCACCACCCTGACAAAAGGGGTAGAAGCGTTGGACCAGTACTTCAGCCAGTACATGCCACAACTCTATTTCGCGCTCGCCACCCCGCTGCTCATCCTTGCAGCCGTCATGACCGCTGATCCGGTTTCCGCCCTGACCCTGCTCCTCTCTGCTCCGCTCATTCCGCTCTTCATGGTGCTGATAGGCAAATCCGCCGGGGCAATGACCGACCGGCAATGGAATACCATGAGCCGGATGAGCGGCTACTTCCTTGACATGCTGCAGGGTCTGACCACCCTGAAGCTCTTCGCGCGAAGCAGGGAGCAGCGCCGAGCTATCGAGGAGGCCGGCGAGTCGTTCCGGCACGCCACCATGCAGGTGCTGAAAATCGCCTTTCTTTCGTCGCTTGCCCTCGAACTGACCGGCACCATCGGTATGGCCGTCATTGCCGTGGGTATAGGCATGCGCCTCCTTGAAGGGCAACTCGCGTTCCAGGCCGCGCTGTTCGTACTGCTGCTCACTCCGGACTTCTACCTTCCGCTGCGCCAGCTCGGCCTGAAGTTCCATGCAGGCAAAGAGGGCGTGAGCGCGTCGAAAGAGATCTTTGCCCTGCTCGACAGGGTCTCAGGGCTGCCGCCCAGCGGATCGAACGAACTGCCTGAACAGCTGCTTCGGAACCATGACATTGTCTTCGACAAGGTCTCGTACACCTATCCGGGAGCTGCCGCACCTGCCCTGAAACAACTCACCTGCACCTTTCCCGCAGGCAGGACCACCGCGATAACCGGCCCGAGCGGAGCGGGAAAAAGCACCATGGCCAGCCTGCTCCTGCGCTTCATGGAACCCTCGGAAGGCTCCGTGAAGATTGCCGGAAACCCGATCGATACCCTCTCAGGAAACAGCTGGCTGCAACACCTGTCCTGGGTACCCCAGCAGCCGTTTCTTTTTAACGGCTCCATCAGGGAAAACTTGCGGCTCGCCAAACCTGGCGCCGGTGAAGATGAACTGAACGAGGCGATCTCCATGGCCGGGCTCGGCGATCTGGTGCAAGGCATGCCGGAAGGCCTCGATACAAAAATCGGTGAACAGGGCACCCGACTCAGCGGCGGCGAGGCACAGCGGATCGCACTTGCACGGGCATTCCTGAAAAACGCTCCGGTGCTGGTGCTCGACGAACCCACCTCGAATACCGATCCCCTGCTTGAACGATCCCTGCGCGCCGCCATGAAAACACTCATGCGCGGCCGGACCGTCATCATCATCGCGCACCGGCAGGAAACCGTCCGTGATGCCGACTCGATCATCGTGCTGCAGAATGGTTCGATCGCGCAGTCCGGTTCCCATGTGGAGCTTGCCGGCGCGAAAGGGTACTACGCCGCGCTGCACCGGCAGCTTCCGGAGGATGCCGCATGAAAACGTTCCTGCGTCTTGCCGGCCTTATACGTCCCTTCTTCTGGTGGATGCTGCTCGCCTCCATCGCCGGATTCGCGGCGACCGGCAGCGGCATCGGACTGCTCGTCACATCGGCTTTCATTATCGCCAAAGCCGCGCTTCAGCCACCGATGGCCGCGCTTCAAATCGGCATCGCGGGAATCCGGTTCTTCGGCATCGCCCGTGGTGTCCTGCGCTACGCTGAACGGCTGATTTCGCACAACACCACCTTTCGCATCCTTGCGCGCCTGCGTCTGTGGTTTTACGACGCCGTGGAACCTCTCGCGCCGGCACGGCTGCTCTCTTTCAGAAGCGGCGACCTCCTGCAGCGCATCGTGGACGACATCCAGAGCCTCGAGAACATCTACGTACGGGTGCTCGCGCCTCCAATAACGGCGTTCATGACCGCCATCCTCGTATGGGCGCTCATCGGCGTCTGGTCGCCTGCAGCCGCACTGGTGACCCTTGCGTTCCATCTTGCCGCCGGCATCGGCCTGCCGATGCTCACCGCACGACTCGGCCGGGGAATAAACGTCTCCATCATGAAACTCCGCGCACTGCAGCAGGTGCAGATGGTGGATTTCACACAAGGGATCGGCGAACTGACGGTATACGGTCAGCTCGAAGGGTACCGTGCAGGGATGCAGGCAAACGAGGAGGAAATCCTCAGGTTGCAGAAAAAAAGCTCCTGGATAGAGGGAATGCAGGAATCGATGACCGGCATCTGCATGAACGGCGCCGTGCTCGGTGTGCTGCTCGTGCTGCTGCCCGAGGTGCCCGAAGGGAAGCTGAGCGGCATCACGCTTGCAGTGATCATGCTGGCCGTCATGGCCTCATTCGAGGCGTTCGCACCGCTATCGGCAGCAGCAGGCCGTCTCGAAGCCGACATCCATGCTGGAGACCGGCTCTTCGAGATCATTGACGCGAAACCCGAAGTCACGGCTCCGGCAAAACCCCTTCCTTTCCCGGAAAATCACGCCATTTGTCTGAGGAACCTCAGCTTCAGCTACCCGGGCAGCACCGAAAAAACTCTCGACGGCGTCACGATCGATATTCCGAAAGGAAAACATGTGGCCATTGTCGGACCGAGCGGCGGAGGCAAATCAACCGTCACTTCGCTCCTCATGCGATTCTGGAACACCGCTCCCGGAGAACTCTCGATCGGGGAGACCGACATCAGCGCATTCGATCCCGAGGAGTTGCGACGGAACATGTCGCTCGTCTCGCAGCGCACCTATCTGTTCGGCGAGACCGTCCGTGAAAACCTGCTGCTCGCAAAACCCGACGCGTGCGAACAGGATCTCGTTTCGGCTCTCGGATCGGCCGGCATCGGCCACTTCACGAAACGACTTGACAACTGGGTCGGACAGCACGGCATGCAGCTCAGCGGAGGTGAAAGGCAGCGCATCGCCATCGCCCGCATGATCCTGCAGGACGCCCCTGTGGTGATTCTCGACGAAGCCACCGCGAGCCTCGACATGCCAACCGAACGAGCCGTCAGCAGAACCATCGACGCCCTGACAGCCGGAAAAACCTTGCTCACCATCACCCACCGCCTGCATGGCATGGAACGATTCGACCGAATCTATGTGCTTGACAAGGGCAGGGTTGTCGAAGAGGGCTCACATGAAGAACTCATACAGGAAAAGGGTCTCTATCAAGCCATGTGGAGTCTTCAGCATATGAGTGCTGCTCCGTCATCGTAATCGATCCGGATGATCTCACGCATAAAGCCGCATTACAAGGAATCGCGAAAAATGAAAAAGGCGGCGCCGACCATGCATAAACCTGCATAGAGGTAATTCCAGCTCAGCGGTTTGTCCATGTACCAGAAGGCGAACCCGGCAAAGACGATCATCGTGATGATTTCCTGCATGATCTTCAATTAACCGAGACTGAACGTCTGATAGCCGATCCGGTTGGCCGGAACCTGAAGGACATATTCAAAAAAAGCCACTCCCCAGCTCACCAGCACAGCCAGAACCAACGGCTTGTGCTGCATGTTTTTCAGGTGCCCGTACCAGGCATAAGTCATGAAAATATTGGAAGCAAGCAGCAGAACGACGGTTTTCATAAACGTGTTTTTTATTCGTAACGGGTGATTCTTTTTTTGCAGGGTATTCCGACGGAGAAGAACTTATAAAAACCGGAGAAAAATCAGGAGGCCGGACAAGAAAAAGCGACGAAAATTGACTGCCACCCGAATATATCTTGGATACCGTCAGTAAGATTTTTATACTTCAGTAGGATTTTATGAACATATAGAAAACGGAAAAATGGCAAAAGTAAGAGTCCGTCAAAAAAACCAGATCACCATCCCGCTTCGCATAGCTGAAGCTGCCAATATAAAGCCGGACGACATGCTTGAAATAAACTATGCCAACGACGTGGTTACCTTGATGCCGCATGGAAGAAAAGAACGAAAACGGTCGGTAATGGATTATTCCGGAATCGCAAGAGGCGTCTGGGGAGAAACGATTGCGGAAATCGATGAGGAACTGCAGCGAGAGAGGGAGTCATGGGAAAGGTAGAAGCTGCCATCAGTCGGATGAACGGGCACAGAGTTTATCTCGATACCAATATTTTTGTCTGCTTCCTCGACAGGAACCCCGACTTTTTCAGGATCGTCAGTCCCATCGTTCAGGCTGTCGATGCAGGCAGAATAATCGGGGTTACCGGCGATGCCGCTATCGCTGAAACGCTGGTGAAACCCTATCGAACGGGAAACCTTGAACTTGTTTCAGCCGTCAAGGGATTTTTCAGCACTGAAGGGTTCCTGTCGGTTCAGACGCATGAGCGGGAAACCTTCGACCTTGCAGCTCAACTCAGGGCACAACGGGGCATGAAATTCATCGATGCATTGCATTACGCAACGGCAATCCTCTCGGGCTGCACCTTTTTCGTCACGAACGATCTTGCCATCCAGTCCGACCATATCATCGAGGTCATCTCACTGAAAGCACTCCATGGCTGATTCTGGATAAGCGGCCACAAGCCGCCCAAGCCTTAAATAAAGAAGCCTCCGTTTATTCCTCCTCATCGCCATCACCGGTACCATTGCAGGCGCCACACTTCTCGACAACCTGACCCTGCGTATAGCATTTCCTGCAGTCCTTTCCGTTTACCTGCCCGGTACCGCTGCATTTACTGCATTCCACGAGCACCTTGCCGGTTCCTCCTCACGTGCCGCACTCCTTTTTCATTATGCACTCCCTCTCTTTACTGGTTGAATTATTCCAATGCCCCTCGTCAATACTGAATATACTGATAAGCGTACCTGTGCGGCATTCGCATCCCGCACATAATGCCGACCTTTCTGTTCGTTTGCGGATCAAGGTTATATAATGGTTCTGCATTGAGTGAGAGCCGACACGTTCATTTCGTTGCCGACAGGTTGATCCGCCTGAACGTTTCGAAGCAGCGGCCGTCAGGCTGCAGGGTTTCACCGATCATGCGCTGGACGACAGCATCGCGAAACTCCGGACGTTTTTCTTCAGGCAGGTACGGCAGCAGCGGAACAATGCTTGGCTGGTCGATCCAGCGTATCATGGTTTCCCTGTCGGGAAAGTACCTGTCGGCATTTTCACCCAGGACCTTCAGGTTCTGCAGTCCACTCGATACCGCAAGGCGGGTGTACTCCTCGACCGAAGGCATATACCAAGGCCACTCGAAAGAGAAAAAGTACGGTTTGTACCGCTCCATCGCCATGGCTTCCTGAATCACTCCGAAAAAGGCCGAGCAGTTGCCCTGTCCGGCAAAGTTGAACCGCACCCGGCCGTTCGGACGAAGCGCCCGGCGGACATTTCGCAGCAGGCCTGCGTGATCCTTGATCCAGTGCAGGGCGGCGTTGGAAAAGATCACGTCGAACGCATCCTCGAAGCCGATACCGTTGATGTCCTGCAGTTCGAACCGCAGGTTGTTCCGGGATTTCGGCAGTGCTGCGTCTATCATGCCCTGCGATGCATCGATGCCGAGAACATCCCCTTCGGGCAGCAGTTCCGAGATGATTGCCGTCAGGCCTCCATTTCCGCACCCCAGGTCAAGTACCCGTTCGTTGCCCTTCAGACCGAGCCCGGCAATCAGCTTCCGTCCCCATTCATGCTGATGTGAAGAGGCTTTTTCGTATTGCTTTCCATCGAATTCGTGTGCCATAGCCTGCCCTTTTCTACGTTTTCGTCACGCCCGTCTTTTTCGATAACCAGCCATGAAAACTCCCCTTCGAGAGCCATCGTTCCGTTTTCCGGGGCCACAGCAAAAAGCAACTTTATTGCGATTACTGAAAAACGACCCAGAGTCTCCTTTTCGGGATACTATCCTGTCAAATAAAGAAATAATGTTTTTCAGGCAACAAAGAAAAACCACTTGATTTGACAGCATCATGAAGTTCCTATCCTCAGAAAAATCCTCTTATAATTCCGTAAGGAAGTGTCGTCAGAAAAGAAATAAAGCTTGCGGGGCTGTACTTATTTTGATGCGTTAGAGATGGCAAAACCGTAGCGCGAAAGTGCTGTTCACCGTATCTCATGGAATGATCGTGCTGCTGCACGGTTTTATCAAAAAATCTCAGACGACACCGAAATCGGACCAGCAACTGGCGAAAAACAGAATGAGGAGTACATGATCAAAGCAAAAAATATCGGCAGCAGTTTCGACGATTTCCTCAAGGAAGAAGCTCTTCTTGACGAAGCCGCTGCCGTAGCAATAAAGCGGGTTATCGCATGGCAGATCGATCAGGAAATGAAGGCGCAGAACCTTACCAAAACAGCGATGGCCAGGAAAATGCACACCAGCCGGGCCGCCCTGAACCGCCTGCTCGACGCGACAGATACAAGCCTGACCCTGACAACACTCTCCAGCGCGGCCTCTGTTCCCGGCAAAAAATTCCGGTCTGAGCTGATTCCCTGAATGAAATCTCACGAACGGTATGAAAATCCAGGATAACCAGATCATCTATTGTACTGCTGACCTTACTCCTCCACCTGCATGACTTTTCCAGCGGTACTTTTTGTGGGTTGTTTTTTGTAAGAGTTTTTCTACATTAGTATAAAATCCTTACGCATGAGAAAGTATTATACCACGGAAGAGGCCGCTCACTATCTGGGCGTATCTTCAGCAAGAATACGTCAATACATTCTTGAAGAGCGCCTTCAGACAGATAAATCCGGCAGAGATCACTTGATTGCTGAGTCTGTTCTTGCTGAATTTGCCAGGTTTGGCAGAAAAAAGGTTGGTCGTCCCTTCCATGAATTGTACAATCCGAATACGGTCACAGTCGAGTCAGAACGAGCAACTGCATCAAACACTCTCATCAACAGAGAACAGCTTGATGAAGAGGGATTGCAGGTGATCAACGGAGATACCAGAGATATTATCAAAAGCCTTCCAGACAACACGTTCAGGTGCGTTGTTACATCTCCGCCCTATTGGGGTGTACGAGATTATGGCGTTGAAAATCAGATTGGTGCGGAACCTGACCTTAATGATTATGTAAATGCTCTTGTCGAAATATTTTCTGAAGTGCGGAGAGTGCTCAAATCTGACGGGACATTCTGGCTTAATATCGGCAATACCTATACTTCAGGCGGAAGAAAATGGCGACAGGAAGACTCTAAAAATAAAGGTCGAGCAATGTCGTACCGTCCACCAACACCTGATGGTCTGAAAAAAAAAGACCTTATCGGCGTAGCTTGGATGGTGGCAATGGCCTGCCAGCTTGACGGATGGTATTTGAGAAATGACATTATCTGGCACAAGCCGAATTGCCAACCGGAAAGCGTGAAAGACCGCCTAACGGTATCTCATGAGTACCTCTTCATGTTCTCAAAATCTGAACAGTACTATTTTAATCAGGAGGCAATCAAGGAGTCGTATACAAACGGAAACGGCTTCAAAAACAAGCGGACAGTCTGGTCAATCAATACCGAACCCTGTGCAGAAGCCCATTTTGCGGTTTTCCCTAAAAATCTTGTACGTCCATGCATATTAGCCGGGTCAGAAGAAAACGACTTGATTCTTGACCCTTTCTATGGAGCCGGTACGGTTGGAATTGTATCTATGGAACTTAACAGGAAATGTGTCGGTATTGAAATAAATCCGGATTATGTTGACATATCAAGCAGACGCAACGCTCGAGTACAAGGAGCACTTATACTGCAGGAATCGTAAATTCCCATCGTGCATGCACAATACAGCGACTTGTAAGAAGATTTTTGAGCTGAAGCTTTCGCTCGCTCCCTCCATCAAAGTAAAGCTGGTATAACTCTGTATCATCTTCACATACAGAGCAATAGCCTGGTTTTGGAAATTGCCTGCTTTCAGTTTTCATCTCGAGTTTTCCATTGCCCGCAAGCAACAGAAGCTGCTTGGGTATTTCCACCAGTTCGTATATCCAGTCGGGCGCTTTCCGAAGAGCCCGAAGAATGAGTATTCTCTCGTAATTGTCAAGATGCGCTAAAAAAATGTTGCGCAGCAATACCAGATCAGCTGGATTATCACCCCAGTGTCCTTTTCCCAGTTCCATAAATTTACTGATCCATATTTTGCCCTCCCTGATCCCCTTGTCTGCCTGTGTTTTTAGTGAAACCCGTGTATTGTCTATGGTGATATCATGACCCCGGTTCCCTTTTGAGGCAAGCTTTGCGCGCTCCGATGACATGTTGACAACACGTTCAAGAACGTATTCAAATTTATCCTTTGAAAATGGCTCCACTGAAAAACTGTGATGGATTCTCAGAGCATCACCAAAATTTTCCAGAGTTTCTTCGTCAAGAAGGTCAGAGTGCAAAATCGAGTAGTGACGCTCACACTGAAATATCCGAACTGTTCTCTCCAGCCATGAAAATTGGCCCGGAGTAAGTTCCCGAATGGATGCAACCAGCAATTCAATTCGGTTTCGATCTATTTCTCTCATATTTCAACGGGTACAGGAGTATTACGTTTAAAACGCGATAGGCATGAAGTTACGGCCTGATATCTTCGGGAACAAACGGATACGATACTACCCCACTCCGTAGCGCTTTTCCGACAGAGAAGGCTCGTGCTGGACACTGGATGCGCTCTACGGACGGCATCGTAGATGATGTGGGCTGGAGGGGTTACTGCAGATCGGCAAAAAGACCGGCGAAAAATCTTTTAAAAAACAGAATAACCTATTTTATTTTATAGGTTAAACCCCTGTGAAAGACCGGCAAAATGCGCATTGAAGCAACACAAAAAATCGATGCGTGTGTTGCCGACACCCTTATCCAGCATGTAAAAATTCATTTCATTCAGTTACGGCCCTGAACGAAGTGCTCCTGCAAATCCTGCTGTCGATATATCCTTCATTTTCGCTGTATCCAATCGGGTCCAACCGAATTTTCGAACCAGGCAGGCAATAAACCCGATAGAACATTCATCAAGCCGACCCTTTACGCGAATTTATGGCGATCGTCGAGAACAAACAGACAACAAACCGTCACGACAGCACCGTTTTGCCGACGGAGAAGGCATCGCCGAGACGCGGGCCCACGCCGTGGTACCCTCTCCGGGCGGTATCGTAGATGAGGGGCCTGATTTTCATGATGTCGAGTCGGCCGTCTTCGCCGAACACATCGGCATCGGCCTTGACATCCATGATTTCGCCGATGAACTGCGTGTGCAGGCCGATTTCGATAACCTGCAGGAGCCTGCACTCCAGCACCACGGGAAACTCCTCCGCGTAGGGAGCGTCGACCAGCTCGCTTTGCACATGGGTCAGCCCGGCAACGGCGAACTTGTCGGCGTCGCGCCCGGAAGCGATCCCCACGTAGTCGGCCTCGGCCATTCGCTCTTCGCTGGCGATGCCGACCGTAAACGACTTTCGCTCGACGATGCAGCCGTGGGAGTAGGTTGCCTTGCGCAGCGAAACCGCAACACAGGGAGGCTGCGAGCAGCAGATGCCTCCCCAGGCGGCGTTCATCAGGTTTGGCTTGCCCGCCCTGTCGTAAGCGCCGACCATCAGCACGGGAGTGGGAAAGAGCAGCGTTTTGGCTCCGAGAGATTGTTTCATGAGATCATTCTTGCCGCTGCTTCTCGAAATACCTGAGTTTGCCGGTCTCGAAGCCGAGGGAATCGGCTTTGGCGACCAGTCGCTTCAGCAGCACCGGCTCCATTTCGGGCTGGCGGGAGAGAATCCAGAACAGATCCCGGTTGCGTCCGCACACCAGAGCCCAGCGGTAGTTCTCCCGATCGAGAGCCAGGACGTTGTAGCTGGCGTAGAACGGACCGAAAAACGACACCTTCAGCGCGCCCTTGGAGGTGTCGGCGACAAACAGGGCCTTGCCTTCGATGGCCTTCCACTCCCCTTTTTTCTGATCGTACCCCCGGTTCACGACCTTCACGCCGCCATCATCACGCAGCGAATATTCGGCGGAAACCTGCCCGAGGTCCTTTTCGAACCGGTTGTCGAGACGGGCGATCTCGTACCAGGTGCCGAGGTAGCGCTCCAGCCGGAAGTCTTCGACCACAGTCAGCCCGTCAGGAATGCCGGTACAGCCGGCAAAGAGCATGAAGAAAAGCAGCAGGAGTTTTTTCATCGCAATTGCACTGGTTTTACTGGTCTGGAGGAACCTTTCCGCCATATCCCCGATAGAGCACTTTTGAGGTATCGAAACCAAGTCGATTTGCCTCTGCAAGAAGCTTTTTCAGCAGTTTTTTATCCATGTCCGGCTTTCGTGAAATAATCCAGAACAGGGATCTGTCCCTGCCGCAAACCAGTGCCCATGAGTAGTGCTTCCTGTCGATATCCAGGATTTTGAAGCGCGAATAAAACGTGCCGAGAAAGGAAACCTTCAGCGATCCCATGTTCCTCTCGCCTGCAAGCATCGCCCTGCCCCTGTTGGTGCGCCACCGCAGGAGCTTCAGGTCATAGGCATGGTTGATGATCCGGATGTAGCCATCCTCGCTGGCTGAATAGGTCGCCGATACACGGTCGAGATTCTGCTGGAACGTATTGTCCGTCCGGGCGATCTCGTACCAGACACCGAGAAACCGCTCGGGCTGGAAATCCCGGATCACGGACGGGGGCGGAGGCGCTTCGGAAAAACCCGAAAGCAGCAGCAGGATAAACGGAAGAAGGCAACGCAGCAACATGATCGGAACGGGTATGGAAGTGAACCGTACACAGGAAAAATACGAATCTGCAATCGATAAATCTTCAACTGTCCGCTGTTATTTTCTTCTTTTTTGCTTCAGACCAGACAAATTCCGCATCAGTCGAACACGACGGTCTTCTTGCCGTTCCCCAGTATCCGGTGCTCGCTGTGCAGGCGCAGTGCACGGGCAAGCACGAGCCGCTCGAGATCGCGCCCCTTGCGGATGAGATCATCGAGTGTATCCTTGTGGCTGATGCGCACGATATCCTGCCCGATAATCGGTCCCTCGTCGAGTTCCTCGGTCACGTAATGACTGGGGTGGCCCCGATGATCTTCACGCCTCTCTGGTAAGCCTGCCGGTAGGGACTGCCGCCGACGAAATCCGGCAGGAAGGAGTGATGGATATTGATGATCCGTGCCGGATACCACTCGACGAACTGCGGCGAGAGCACCACCGTATCGATCTCGTGGTGTTCAAGCAGCGCGATCTCCTGCTCCTCGGTCTCCTGTCTGGTTTCGGCCGTCACCGGAAAGCAATGGAACGGAATGCCGTAACGCCGGGCGAGCGGTTCGAGATCGGAAGGGTTCGAGACGATCAGCGGGGTGTCGATAGCGAACTCCCCGATGCTGTGCCGCCAGAGCAACTCCTGCCGGCAGTGGTCGTAGCGCGATACAAAAAGCGCAACGCGCATCTTCCGGTCGTCGAGGCTGATCTTTTCCATGATGCTCCGAACTCCCTGGCAAGCGGGGCGAATGCCAGATCCAGTTCAGCATGCGGAATGGAAAAATGCGTCATGCTTCATGAGACCCTGATGAAAAACATTTTTCCGACGGTATCGACATGCTCGTCGAGATCGAGAATGTTGCCGCCCCGTTGGTAGATGAACTGGGAAATTCGGGAAACCAATCCTGCCCGGTCAGGACAGGAAAGAAGCAGGATCGCTCCGGGTGGGGTGCGACATGGATACTGCGGATGATTGAACAGAAGCAAACCTTCGTGCCTCCCCGGACGAGGGGTTATGAGGCCGAAGAAATTTAATGTATTTTCACGAACAGTTGTTCATCATGAAAAATTTCAGCCCATTTGCATAAAACCGCAGAATCTGCACCAGCCCATGCTGGATCTACAATCATGACCGCACGCCACTACTGGATCATAGCTGCATGCACGCTTTTTCTCTGCGGAATTATAAGCTTCTTTTACCTCGACATCCCTTTGGCGCTCTGGTTTCACCGTTTCAACGGCACACCCTTTTACCGCTTTTTCAAACTGCTTTCGCGGCTCGGGGAGTCGCAATGGTATCTGGCCGGAGGACTGCTGCTGTACATGGCTCTGCGCAAAAACAAACCGACTGCCGCAACCTCCGGACTGCTGCTGTTCTCTTCGGTAGCCCTCTCGGGGTTGTCTGCCGATATCATCAAGGTGCTCTGTGGCAGGGCACGGCCGAAACTGTACTTCAATGAAGCGCTCTACGGCTTCGATTTCCTGCATCTCGAGCATGCCTGGATATCGTTTCCATCGGGCCACTCGGCCACGGCCTTCAGTGTCGCATGGACACTCTGCCTTGCCTTGCCGCAATACCGCCCGTTTTTTCTGTTGTGGGCGGCACTGATCGCATTCAGCCGCATCGCCACAACCCAGCACTACCTCAGCGACGTGCTCGCCGGATCGCTGCTCGGCGCGGCGGCCACGGCGTTTCTGTACCACCGTTACTTCAGGAAACCTTCCCATGCGATTATCCCTTCAGAAATCCGGTGAGCTGAAACCGTTGCTGCTCCTGACCATGGTCATCGGCATCAGTTTTTTTGCCGGGCTTGGCTCGGGACCGCTCTTCGACGTCGATGAAGGAGCTTTCAGCGAAGCCACCCGTGAAATGCTTGTGAGCGGCAACTATCTGACAACCTATCTGAACGGAAAACCGCGGTTCGACAAACCGATCCTGATCTACTGGCTGCAGTTGCTGAGCGTGAAAACTTTCGGACTCAACGAATTCGCTTTCCGTTTTCCCTCGGCCGCTGCCGCCGCCGTCTGGGCCGGGGCGCTGTACCGTTTCACGAACAAGGAGCTTGGCCGCGATACTGCACTGATCGCCGCGCTCTTCATGGTGCTTTCACTGCAGGTCTCCATCATCGCTAAAGCAGCCATAGCCGATGGACTTCTGAACTGCTGTCTTGCCGTCAGCATGCTGGCGATCTACACGCACTTCCGCAACGGCTCGTCCGCATCTCGCCTGCTGGCCTTCGGGGCGGCAGGGCTCGGCGTGCTGACCAAGGGGCCGGTAGCCATCCTGATCCCCGGTTCGGTCTCCCTGCTGTTTTTCATGGTCGAGCGCAAGCCGAAAGAGTGGTTCAGAACCGTACTGAACCTGCCCGCAATCCTGCTCTTCCTCGGCATCGTCATGCCGTGGTACACCCTCGAATACCTCGACCAGGGCATGGCGTTCATCGAAGGATTCCTTTTCAAACACAACGTCAACCGGTTCAGTTCGTCGCTCGAAGGGCACTCCGGCTCGCTCTTCTACTATTTGCCGGTGCTCCTTGCCGGACTCATGCCCTTTACCGGTTTGCTTTTCACCGTGCTTTTCAACCTGAAAAAGCTGCTTTCGGAGCCGCTGAACCGCTACCTTCTGATCTGGTTCGGTTTCGTCCTCCTCTTTTTCTCGCTCTCCGGCACCAAGCTTCCGCATTACATGATCTATGGCTATACGCCGATCTTCATCCTGATGGCGAGGATTTTCCCCTCGGCACGACGCCCCCGGCTGCAGGCGGTCTGGCCGGCGCTCTTTCTGATGCTCTTTGCCGCACTGCCGCTCATCATCCCTGTTGTCGCCGGCAGGATCGACGATCCTTACATTCAAGCCGTGCTTGCAAGCGCTCTCCAGCTTACCGGCACACCGCACATGCTTGTGCTTGCCGGAGCAGTGCTGCTGATTCTCCTTGTGCAGCTCGCTCCCCGGCTTTCTCCGGCCAACAGGTTCGTTGGCATCGGCATCATCTTCTGCCTGGCCGTCAACCTCCATATCATGCCGCTCGCCGCAAGACTGCTTCAGGAACCGGTCAGGGAAGCCGCACTGCTTTCGAAAGCGAGAGGCTACAAAGTTGTCATGTGGAAAGTCTACTACCCCTCTTTTTTGCTATATTCCCAGTCCCTTGCCGAAAAACGTGCACCGCGCAAGGGAGAAATCGTACTGACCACCGTCAAATACCTTGAACGGCTCGACAATCCGGAGTTACTGTTCAGCAAACACGGCATCGTCCTGCTTAAAAACAACGACATGAAACCCCGTCCATGAAGCTTTCGGTTGTCATACCGGTCATGAACGAAGCGGAAAACATCAGACCGCTCTTCGATGCGCTCGATGCTTCCCTGAACGCGATCGATCACGAAATCATCCTTGTCGACGACGGCTCGACGGACGGAACCGTTGCCGCCATAGAAGCCTCGGCACCGGCCCATGCCAGGCTTGTTGTTCTGAACAAGAATTACGGCCAGACCACGGCGATGGCGGCCGGCATCGATCATGCGGAAGGGGAACTGATCGCCACCATGGACGGAGACCTTCAGAACGATCCGGCGGATATCCCCATGATGATGCGGTATCTCGATGCAAACAATCTCGACGTGGTTGCCGGACGAAGGGCGTCAAGAAAGGACGGCATGGTGCTGCGCAAAATTCCCAGCGCAATCGCCAACGCCATGATCCGGAACCTCACCGACGTCCATATCCGTGATTACGGCTGCACGCTGAAGGTGTTCAAGAAGGATGTCGCAAAAAATCTCGGCCTGTATGGGGAACTTCACCGGTTCATCCCTGTTCTGGTACAGCTTTATGGCGCTAAAATGGCTGAAGTCGATGTCAAACACCATCCCAGGAAATTCGGCCGTTCGAAATACGGTATCGGAAGAACCTTCAAGGTGCTCAGCGACCTGCTCTTCATGGTGTTTTTCCAGCAGTACGGCCAGAAACCCATGCACCTGTTCGGCACTCTTGGATTCATGAGCTTTTTTCTGGGTATCGCCATCAATCTCTACCTGCTCGCACTGAAAATACTGGGACAGGAAATCGGAGGACGTCCGCTGCTCTCGCTCGGCGTGATCATGACCTTTATCGGCATTCAGCTCATCACCACGGGATTCGTGGCGGAATTCATCATGCGCACCTATTACGAGTCGCAGAACAAGAAACCCTACATCATCCGCAAAATCGTTGACAAACCGTAAAAAAAACATATCGAAGCTGCTTAAAACCCTTGCCCAGCTTGCCGTATCCGTGCTGGCGCTCGCCATGGTGCTTGCAAAAACCGACATGCCGAAGCTTCTTGACATCATAAGAAAAGCAAACCCCGGAGATCTCCTGCTTGCTCTTGTTTTTTTCAATATCTCGAAAATCATCAACGCACTGCGCCTCAACCGGTTCTTCAGGGACATCGGCATCGAGCTCTCGATGATGTACAACATGAAACTGTACTACCTCGGCATGTTCTACAACCTGTTCCTGCCGGGAGGCGTCGGAGGGGACGGCTACAAGATCTACATCCTGCAGAAAAACCACGGGATCAAACTGATCAACGTCTTCAACGCCGTGTTCTGGGACCGTCTCTGCGGCATCATCGCGCTTGCCGTGCTCTCGATCGGGCTGCTGCTGCCAAGCACCTTTGCCCTGAAGCTGCCGCAGTTCATTCCGTATGCCTGGGGCATCATGCTTGCGCTCTACCCGCTCTCATACCTGCTGAACAGGCTCTTTTACAAACAGTTCCTCGGGAGCTTCGCCATTACCGCATGGGAGTCGATGCTGATTCAACTCACCCAGGTGATCTCGGCATTCTTCATTCTCAAGGCGATCTCCCCGGCACACCACGCACTGGACTATCTGGCGATTTTTCTCATATCATCCATCGCCACCGTCCTGCCGATCACCGTCGGTGGTGCAGGCGCGCGCGAAGTCACCTTTTATTATCTGCTCGACTATCTTTCCCTTGATACCAATACCGGCGTAGCGCTTTCGCTGATCTTTTTCGGCATATCGGCCGTTTCGGCCCTTGCAGGCATCCTGGGACGGACCTGGCATGAAAAAAGCTCAGAGGCAACAATCTCCGGCAACTGACGAAGCCGTTTCGATTGGCAAGGCGAAGGCAACAGGAAAATCATCGTCCGTCGGGAGAAGCCGACGTGGTTGCGTCAAGCCAGGAAAGATAGCCGGCAAGACCCGCAGTGATAGGTATCCTGATGATTTCCGGGACATCGTAGGGGTGATACTCGCCGATGTACGCCTCAAGCGCAGGGTATCTTGCCGTGGTGGTTTTGACAAGCAGCAGGATTTCAGCCTCACGCTGCAACGCTCCTTCCCACAGGAAAAAACTGCGAATGCCGGTCATCTGCACACAGGCGGCAAGCCGGTTTTCGAGAATGCCCTCAGCAAGCTCTTCAGCCTCTTCCCTGCCCGGAATGGTGGTGATCACCATGCAGTACTCTTCGTTCATCAGCATCTCTCTTTAACGGTTATCCCCTTTGCGGCCTGCTGCGCTAAAGTTCCAGAAGCTGTTTGGTAAACCGCTGGAAAGGGTGCGCACCGTCTCTCCGGAGCACCACCGTGTCCTCGATGCGCACGCCGAACCTTCCCGGAAGATAAATGCCCGGCTCGATCGTGAACACCATGTGCTCCTCGAGTATCCGACTGCTTCTTGAGCTGATGCGAGGCTCCTCGTGCACATCAATGCCAACGCCATGACCGAGGGAATGTGAAAATTCCTTGCCGTATCCGCTCCGAGCGATATGCTCCCGAACCACAGCGTCAAGTTCGGTACTGCTCATCCCGCATCGAGCACTGTCAACTCCAAGCTGCTGGGCCTCCTCGACAATTCCGTATATCCTCCGGGCCTCTCCGGAAGCCCTTCCGAATGCAACCGTGCGCGTCTGGTCCGAAGCGTAACCTTCATAACTGCACCCGATGTCGATCACAATCAGTTCTCCCGGCAGGAACCGGGCGGAGGTCGGCCTCGCATGCGGCATGGCCGCTCTCGGTCCCGAAGCCACGATCGGCTCGAACGAATCTCCTTCTGCTCCAAGCATCTTGTGCTGGTAGGATATTTCCGCGGCGATATCGAGTTCGGTCGTGTCCGTACCGATCATGGGCAATACCTTTTCCAGAACCTGCTCGCTGATCGAGACCGCCCGCTGCATGCGCTGGAGCTCGATACCGTTCTTGACCATTCTCAGATCCTCGAAAAACGATGCAACAGGAACGGCTCTGATCGTATCACCGAGTTCATTGCACAGTAACAGAGCCCTCTTCCAGGAGATGCTCTCGGACTGTATGCCGGAAACCCCGCCAAGATCATAAGCACCGGAAGCGATTTCCGCCTCGAATCCGTTCCGGGCGATCACGATTTCGGCCATCCTTGCCTCCCCTGCTGCCTGCTCCTGGTAACGGCTGTCGGTAAACAGGAGAAACCTCTCGGGTGTGATGAGCAGCCATGCACTGGAACCGCTGAATCCGGTAAGCCAGAACACAACGGACAGATCGGTGACAACAAGCGACCCGAGGCCATCAGTTGCCATTTTTTCGCGAACCTTGCCAAGAGCCTCTTTTTGAAGGGTATCATGCGAGAGTTGATTCATAGTGCTCTCTGGCTGTGTGAAAAAGAGATGGCACTGCTGCCGGAACGCTTGCAATACGCCATATTCTTGTTATAATTTACATTTATGCATATTCTATTCTCTCTCTGCAACCTTTTTTTTCATGGCCCACAAGGATTTTCTCCACAAGCTGCTCTCCGGTGAACATTTTACCCAGGAGGAGATGACACAGTGCATGAACGCCATCATGAACGGTGTTTTTCCCGACACGGTTGTCGCCGCCCTCCTCGCCCTGCTGCAGCATAAAGGAGTAACTTCTACGGAAGTCGCCGGAGCTTACTACAGCCTTATCGCAAAAGCCACGACCCTCGATCTTTCAGAAAAAGCCGTTGACACCTGCGGTACCGGAGGCGACCATGCCGGAACATTCAATATTTCCACGATCGCCTCGATAATCGCCAACAGCGCCGGTGTACCGGTTGCCAAACACGGAAACCGCTCGGTTACAAGCAGTTGCGGCAGCGCCGACGTACTCGAGGAACTGGGATTCACCATCGATCTTCCACCGGAAGCCACCAGGGAACTCTTCGACAGAACGGGTTTTGCGTTCCTGTTCGCTCCGCTTTACCATCCGTCGATGAAACGGGTGGCCCGGATCCGCAAGGAGCTCGGCATACGGACGATCTTCAACATGCTCGGACCACTCATCAATCCTGCCCGCTCGAAACGGCAGCTTGTCGGCGTCTACAGCAGCGAGCTTATGGAACTGTATACCGAAGTGCTGGTCCAGACAGGTACGAGCCATGCAATGGTGGTGCACTCCATGACCGGGGAGGGTACGGCGATAGATGAACCAAGCCTCGACGGGCCGACCTGGATTGTAGAGATCCAGAACGGCTATGTCTGCCGGCATACCGTCTATCCGGAGGACTTCGGGTTCGCGAGACACCCGCTCGCCTCCCTGCAGGGAGGCGACCGCAAGGAAAACGCCGCCATCATCAGAAGCATTCTCGACGGCAGCGCAACGCCTGCCCAGATCGATGCGGCGCTCTACACCTCCGCAATGGCCTGTTACGTATCGGGAAATGCGAACTGCATCGACGACGGGCTCTCCATATCGAAAGATGCCCTGGAGAGCGGTGAAGCACACAAGAAGTTCAGCGAAATCCTGAAACTTAACGCCGAACTTTCCGACCGCTTCCGGGAAGCCGTCAACTAAGTGCTTATAATTTTTCCAAAAAACTTGTATTATTGTTGCTTTCTCTGTGAGCCGAAGTGAGTTTTTAATTGCCATCATGAACGGAAACAACGCCCTGCACCAGGATATCCCGGAGAGTATCAGTGATAAGCTGCGCATGTCGGGAGTAAGCACTTCCAGACAGAAAGCTATTCAGCAGGCGCTTGAGAATGTCAACAAACCGGGCTTCAGAATCGAGCCTTCGGCAATTATTCCGCTCATGAAACCCGTTACCTGGTTCCCGCCGATGTGGGCATTCGCCTGCGGAGTCGTCTCTACCGGCGAGGATCTTGCATCGAACTGGTCGATTCTCTTGAGGGGCGTCATCCTTGCCGGACCGCTCATGTGCGCGATGTCGCAAACCATGAACGACTACTTCGACCGCGAAGTCGATGCCATCAACGAACCCGACCGCCCGATTCCCTCCGGAAAAATATCGAAATCTGCAAGCTGGCTCATCACCTTCGGGCTGATCATAACGGGGTTCCTTGTCGCACTCTCCATCCATCCCTACGTCGTGGCCATCGCGTTTGTCGGTGTACTGATGTCCCACGCCTACTCGGGACCGCCCATTCGTGCCAAACGCAACGGCTGGTTCGGCAACCTTATCGTGGGACTCGCCTATGAAGGCGTCGCCTGGCTGACAGGAAGCTTTTCGATCACCCAGGGAGTGCCTTCCGGGGAAACCATCGCCCTGGCCATTATTTTTTCGTTTGGAGCCCACGGCATCATGACGCTCAACGATTTCAAATCGGTGGTCGGCGACAACATCCGGAAGGTGGCGTCGATTCCCGTGCAGCTCGGCGAGAAAAAAGCCGCCGTGCTCGCTTCGGTCATCATGGATATCGCCCAGATTGCCGCCATCTCGATTCTGGTGGCCAAAGGAGCATGGATAACGACCGCACTTGCCCTGCTGCTGCTCCTGGCCCAACTGCCCATGCAGAAAATCCTGATCGCAGAACCGCGGGAAAAAGCCGTCTGGTACAATGCCTTCGGCACCCTGCTCTATGTGCTTTCCATGATGGTTTGTGCGGTCGGCATCCGCCCTTGATGAATGGCTCAACAAGAGATTTCAGGTTTTCGAAACTATTGTTATATTCCGGTTCGTTTTTTCAACACCAATAGATTGCATCATGTCCAAAGTCTGCGTCCTGACTGGCAAAAGACCGAAATACGGCAACACTGTTTCCCATGCCAACAACCACCGCCGCACCCGCTTCGAGCCGAACCTGCATACAAAGAGAATCTGGATCGAGGAGGAAAAATGCTGGGTAAAAGTGAAGCTTTCCGCCAAAGCCATGAAGATCATCTCCAGAACCGGTACCGCCCAACTGGCAGCTCTCCTGAAATAAGGCTCGTTCAGGAAGCACCATACAAGGCTTTTCCAGAGGCTCAATCCATCAAAGGTTTGAGCCTTTTTCGTCTATGAGAAAAAAAGTCACCATCTACACCGACGGAGCCTGCAGCGGCAATCCGGGAAAAGGCGGCTGGGGATCACTGCTGATGTACGGCGGCCAGTGCCGCGAGATTTCAGGCTATGAACCGGCAACCACGAACAATCGCATGGAGCTCACGGCGGCTATCGAAGCACTCGATGCCCTCAGGGAACCCTGCATGGTAGATCTCTACAGCGATTCGGCCTATCTGGTCAATGCCATGAACCAGGGCTGGCTGAAACGGTGGACCGGCAACAACTGGCTCACTGCGGCAAAAAAAAGCGTCGAGAATATCGACCTCTGGAAAAAAATCCTGAAGTTGGTTACATTGCACGAGGTCACCTTTCACAAAGTCAAGGGTCACAGCGACAACCCGTACAACAACCGTTGCGACGAACTGGCCCGGCTGGCCATAAAAAACAACTCCTGATCCGCCGACCGATGCAGAGCACTACCGGACCCGGGCAACCTCCCGCAAAACGATCACTGAAAAAAGGCCCGGGCCTGCTGATCTCGATCAGTGTCATCAGCATGGTCTGTTTCCTCGGTGTCGTATTGTGGGTAAACTGGGAAAAACCCCGCATTCAGCCGGAACCGCTCTCTCCTGAACTGAAAAGCCTCATCAGCAGCATTCCGGGCAAATCGGATGCCCTGATCTACCTCGGCATGAAGGATATCCGGCAGAGTCCCTTCTGGCAGAAGGTCATGCCGGATTCGATAAAAAAAACTCCGATTATCAGCATGGGGGGGAAAATCGACAGCCTCGCCAGCAGCAGGGGCATTGTCATGTCGGAAGATATCGATACCCTGTTGCTCTCGTTCCGCCAGACCGGCATAAAAAAGAACGAGTTTCTGGGCGTGGCGGCAGGTGCTTTTCCGGAAAAAATTCCGGAATCCTTCCTGAAAGAGAAAAGCCTGGAAACCGTTTCAGCCGGCAACAGAACCTGTTACCGCCTCGACAGGAATTTCTGGGTCTGCCCGCTCGGGCAGCGAAAAATGGCTCTGGCCAGCAGCAGCCAGATGCTCGAAGGGTTTCTCGTGCCTTCAGGAAGCTTTTTTGAACGGGACTCCCTCGCTGCTGCGCTGATCGACAAGGCGGTCTACAAGTCGCACCTCTGGTTCGCCCTGCCTTCCGCGGAATGGACCAATGGAGCGCTGCAGAGCCTCACGTCGGCGAACCGCGACATGAAAGGAGTCGGTAATCTCAACCGCATCCGCCATCTCGCACTGTCGGCAAAATTCAATGATGGTATCGAAGCGGAAACCGAGTGGGTATACAAAACCCGCCGGGCGGCATTTTTTGCTTCTACCTTTCTGTGGGGAGCCTCCAGACTCACCGGGCTCTCCGAATCGAGAACGAGCCGGCAGACAAGGGAACTGCTCGACCGGGTGAAGATTCAGCAAAACCTCGAATCGGTCATTATCCGGACGGAACTGCCCGAAAGCATCTTCAGGAAAACCGGAACCGCACCCTGAACAGAATGCACAGGACAAACGACCTCCCGCGTCCCTTCCTTACCGGCTTTTCCGGAAATACAGATAATGCCCTTTCCACTCCACAACAAGATTCCCTGAAACCACGATCTTCCGCCCTGGCTGCTTTTCCAGAAGGGAAACAAGGCGCTGGAGCACGGCAGCCTCAGACGGGGCTCCCGATTCCTGTAACGCCCTTTTGAACAGCTCCTTCTGCTCAAACACCGAGAGTTTGCGCAGCTCGGCAACATCGAGCCGGCCATCCGCAATTGAAAGCCCGGGGTGATCGGCAATCAGGCGCTCGAAATGGCCCTCGAGAAACTCCTCGAGCTCTCCGGCATGTTCTGAAAGACGCTGAAGCGAGGGAAGAAGTTTGTGACGGAAACGCTCCTCGACAAGCGGAATGACCCTGTTGCGGATGAAGTTCCGGTCGTAGTCGTCTCCGAAGTTGCTGGTATCGGCTCGGTACGGGACCCTTTTTTCATGCAGGTACCCTGTAATATCAGCCTTGTGCAGGAGGAGCAACGGGCGGATGATGGTGCCCCGCATGGCCCTGATGCCCTTGAGACCGGGCATCGAAGTTCCCCGGAAGAGATTGAACAGCATGGTTTCAGCATTGTCGCTTACATGGTGGCCGGTCGCGATTCTGGTCATCCCGTGCGTTTCCAGAAGCGCGGCGAACCAGTCATAACGCAACATTCTGGCTGTTTCCTCAACCGATTTCTTCCACAGGGAGGATTTTTCGGTGGTATCGAACCGTTCATGGAAACACGGAACGCCCAGAAGAGCACACTGTTCGATGACAAACCGCTCATCGTCGTCGCTCTCTTGCCCCCGCAACCGGAAATTGCAGTGAGCTGCGCTGATCCGGCACTTCACTACCGGTGACACCGCCAGAAAAAGGTGCAGCAACGCCATGGAATCAGGCCCTCCCGAAACAGCGACAAGCACATGATCACCTTCAGAGACAAGTCGGCGGGTGTGAAGCTGCTGCAGAAATGTTTTTTCGAGACGGTTCAACTGATTTTCAGATTTTCATGGTTGCAGGAGAATCACTAAAATGTATTTTTTTCATCCGTATTCCCATAACCGCTCCTGTTTCCTGGCAAAAAACAAACCATGGTCACACCCTGGGGTTACCCGACGATTCTGAAAACCGCACTCGCCGCCATGCTGCTCGCCGGCTCAACCGCGCTCCTCTCATGGCATCTGCTGCCGCCGATACTGCTGTTGTGCATGGTACTCCTGCTCTTTACGCTGTATTTCTTCCGTGACCCGGAACGAACTCCGGCAGATGAAGCCGAAGCCATCGTTGCCCCGGCCGACGGGAAAATACTGCTGGTGCGAAAGGTGGACAACAGCTTTACCGGCCCATCATCGACCCTGGTGAGCATTTTCATGTCCCCCTTCAACGTGCATGTCAACCGCATACCGGTTGATGGCACGGTGACACTTCTTGCCTATCATCAGGGAACCTTCATGATGGCGTTCGATCACCGGAGCCTGGAAAGCAATGAAAAAATGGACATCGGCATTGAAAACAGCTCGGTGAAGATCCTCTGCAGCCAGGTATCGGGTTTTTTTGCAAGAAGAATTGTCTGTGCGCTGCAGGAAGGTGACCGGGTGGAGCGGGGAAAGCGGTTCGGCATGATCCGGTTCGGTTCGCGGGTCGATCTTGTCGTTCCTGCGCATGCAACGGTATCGGTGAAGCCCGGAGAGCGGATAAAAGCCGGAGAGTGCGTGATTGCCCGATACCCGGCGCCCGCAGCAGCGGTTCCGGCCTGAAAATGTTTGGTTTCGGCAGCAGTATTGATTATATAAGTAACAAGCAATATACTTTTCACCCTATCAATCTCCGGAGAAGCCATCATGTTCGGATTAGGCGGTCAGGAACTCATTCTCATTCTCTTGATCATACTGCTTCTGTTCGGTGCGAAAAAACTTCCGGAGCTTGCCCGTGGTCTCGGCAAAGGCATGAAGGAATTCAAAAAAGCGCAGAACGAAATCGAGGACGAATTCAACAAGGTGATGGAGGAACCTCCGAAAAAAACGCCGGAAAATCCAGACGGCACGAAATCCTGACACTGCGAGATATCCCTGAAAAAGCCCTTACAGAAGGGCTTTTTCAGCGGCTTTTATTCCTCTTGTTTTAGCGTTATCTTTCCTGTGCAGTTACCGGAAAACCTCTTCTGCGCATCGTGTGAGCGGGGATACCTTGTCTTCAATAGAAGGATAGCATGCTCAGCAGCCTGTACATCAGAAACCTTGCCCTGATCCGCGAGATCACCGTTGAATTCGCCAAAGGGCTCAGCATTATAACCGGTGAAACCGGTGCTGGCAAATCGATGCTGGTAGGAGGCCTGAGCCTGGTGCTTGGAGAACGGGCAAGCAGTGATCTTGTCCGTACCGGCGAAAACAAGGCGGTTATCGAAGCCGTATTCACCGGCGACCTCTCCGGCAGGCTTGCTCCCCTCCTGGACGAGACCGGCATAGAATGGGGCCCGGAAACCCTCCTGCGCAGGGAAATTTCCGCCTCGGGGCAATCACGCTGCTTCATCAACGACACCCCCTGTCCGGTGGGCATTCTCAAGCAGGCGGGTGAACTGCTCATCGACCTGCATGGCCAGCACGACCATCAGTTGCTGCTCAATGCTGCATCCCATGAGGCCATGGTTGACGCTTTCTCCGGCAGCCTTCCCGAAAGCGAGCACTATCGGGAAGCCTATTGCCGTATCAAGCGGCTCTCTGACGAACAGCAGCAGCTCGCCGAACGGTACCGTCTCGCCATGGAAAGAAAGGAGATGACGGAGTTCCAGTTCGGAGAACTCAGCGAACTTGAGCTGAAGGAAGGCGAGGAGGAAGAGATCGAGAACGAAATCATGCTGCTGGAAAATGCCGAAACGCTTTTCGGACTGGGCTCCGAACTTGCAGGACTGCTGTATGAAGGGGATCGCTCCGCATTCGCGGTGCTTTCGTCAGCCCGCCATCTGCTTGAGCGGCTTGCAGGCATCGACAGACGCTTCGAAGAGCGCATCGAGGAGGTCCGTTCGGCTGAAGGCTCGGTCGAGGAGCTTTACCGGTACGTGAACCGCTATACGGCCACCGTGGAATTCAACAGCGAGCGGCTCGACACCCTGAGAAGCAGGCAGTACCAGTTGCAGCGAGCCAGGAAAAAGTATGGAAAGACCATTGCGGAACTGATCGCATGGCGTGACGAAATGGCCGCCGCTCTTGATATTGAAGAGTCGATTGCCGAAGAAAAAACGAAGCTTGAAAACCAGATGAGACTGCAGCAGGCGGCTCTTTCCTCGGCGGCGGTGGCCCTCTCGGAAAAGCGGAAAAAGGGCGCTGCCCGACTTGACGAAACCCTGCAGCACGAGCTCTCGAAGCTCGGCATCTCCGGCGCACGGTTCAGAACGGTTTTCAGTGCCGAACCCGCTCCTGAAGGAGATATCATGCTTGACGGCACCCGGTTCAGGGCACTGGGAAACGGTCATGAAAAAATCGAGTTCCTCTTTTCGGCAAACACCGGAGAAGATCCCCGGCCTCTTGCGAAAGCTGCTTCCGGCGGGGAAATATCGAGGGTTATGCTCGCACTGAAAAGCGCCCTGGCTGAATCGGCGGCGCTGCCGATTCTCGTATTTGACGAAATCGACACCGGTATCAGCGGATCGACGGCACGCGCTGTTGCTGCGAGTCTGAAAAGGCTTTCACGCCTGCACCAGATCATCGCCATCACACACCTGCCCCAGATTGCGGCAGTAGCCGACCAGCATCTTTGGGTCAGTAAAACGACCGGAAACGGCAGAACCGAAACGGAAGTTGTCCGCCTCGACGAAACCGCACACATCAGGGCCGTCGCAACCCTGATCAGCGGCCGCAGCGTTTCCGAATCCTCCCTGAAACTTGCCGGGGAGCTCGTCAGGGAAGCGAAATCGGTATAGAAACCCGAGGCGAGGCCAGATGCAGGAAAAAGTCAAAGCGGGTTTTTCCGGATGTCCTTTAGAAAATTCCGGAAAGTTTGCCTTATTAAGGCGTACCGTTAAGCGAACATCATCAACAAGGTTTTCAGACGTATGTCAACACGACTCATTTCAGGCTCTGCCGTTGCCCTGGTCACACCGTTCGGGCAGGACAGTTCGCTGGATACCGATGCCATAAGAAAACTGGTACGGTTTCACATCGAAGCCGGAACCGATATCATCATCCCTTGCGGAACGACCGGCGAGTCGCCGACGCTTTCCGAAAAGGAGCAGGAGGTCATCATCCGTACGGTCAAGGAGGAGGCCGGAGAACGCATCATGGTTGCTGCCGGTGCCGGCACCAACGCCACCGACCATGCCGTCCGGCTGGCGAAAAATGCCGAAAAGGCCGGAGCATCGGCAATCCTGTCCGTAGCGCCCTACTACAACAAACCTTCACAGGAAGGCATGTACCAGCACTACCGGTGCATAGCCGAAGCGGTCTCGGTTCCGGTCATCATCTACAACGTTCCCGGCAGGACCGGCAGCAATGTGGCGGCATCGACCATTCTCCGTCTTGCCCGCGATTTTCCGAACATCGCCGCCGTCAAGGAAGCTTCCGACAACATGGCGCAGATCGCCGAACTGCTCGAGGAGAGGCCGGAACACTTTTCCGTCCTGACCGGTGAGGACTTGCTGATCCTTCCGTTCATGGCGATGGGCGGAGACGGTGTGATCTCCGTTGCGGCGAACCAGGTGCCGGCCGCAGTCAGCCAGTTGGTCGATGCCGCCCGAAACGGACGTCTTGAAGAAGCCCGAACCCTGAACAGCAGATACCGCCGGCTCTTCGGACTGAACTTCATTGAAAGCAATCCCGTACCGGTGAAATACGCGCTTTCGCTGATGGGGATGATCGAGGAGGTGTACCGGCTTCCGCTGGTGCCGCTGGCCGACGGGAACAAGCGAATCCTGCAGGAGGAGCTGAAGAGACTCGGACTGCTGCAGCAGGGCGGCGAATGAAAAAAAGAAAAAGGCAGCCTTGAAAGACTGCCTTTTTTCTTGCAGAAGCGCCGGACCCGCATTGACGCGTTGAGCCTTACAGTGCTCCGAGAAGAGCAGCGAAACGGTCAAGCTCCGCTCTTGTGCGTTTTTCGGTAACCGCGACAAGCAGACCGCTCTGGCCTGAAGCGGAAAGATCATAACCGGCAAAAATCCCCTTTTCAAGCATGGCGTCAATGATATCGGCGGCCGAAACCGGAGTTTCGAGCACGAACTCGCGAAAGAAAGGGGCGCTGTACTTCAGCGAGTAGCCTGGAAGCGCCGTGATCCTGTTGGCAAGATAGTGTGCTTTGAGGGCGCACTGTCCAGCGACCTCCCGGATGCCCTCCTTTCCGAGCAACGAGAGATAAACCGCCGCCTGGAGGGCGCAAAGCGCCTGGTTCGTGCAGATGTTCGAGGTGGCTTTTTCCCTGCGGATATGCTGTTCGCGGGTCTGGAGCGTGAGAATGAAGCCGTCGTTGCCGTCCCGGTCTCTGGTCATGCCGACAAGACGTCCGGGAATCTTGCGGACATAGGGCTGGCGGACGGTGAATATCCCGAGATAGGGTCCCCCGAAATTCTGGTGGTTGCCGAGCGGCTGGCCTTCGCCGACAGCGATATCCGCGCCGTAGCTGCCCGGTGAGGCAAGAATGCCGAGTGAAAGCGGATCGGCTGAAACAATAAAAAGCGCCCCGTTTTCACGGGCAACGGCGCCGATCGCCTCGACCTCCTCAAGACATCCGTAGAAGTTCGGCTGCTGTACGACCACGGCTGCCACACTGTCGTTCATGAGGTCGTTCAGCGTATCGATGCCGCCAACGCCGTTTTCAAGAGGGTTCTGAAGAATCACTCCATGGCCTGAGGCTTCGAGATAGGTCTTCAGAACACTGCAGGTACAGGGATTCAGGCTGCCGGCAAGCACAACCTGCTCGCGGCCGGTCACGCTCATGGCCATGAGCACGGCTTCGGCAAGAGCCGTAGCCCCGTCGTACATCGATGCGTTTGCGACATCCATGTCGTAAAGGCGGCACATCATGCTCTGGTACTCGTAGATCGCCTGCAGCGTACCCTGCGACACCTCCGCCTGGTAAGGTGTGTAGGCCGTATAGAACTCACTGCGGGAAACAATGCTTTTTACAGCCGAAGGGATGAA
Source organism: Chlorobiota bacterium (assembly GCA_016866305.1). GTDB lineage: Bacteria > Bacteroidota > Chlorobiia > Chlorobiales > Chlorobiaceae > Chlorobium. The sequence continues at coordinate 62,439 of VGMX01000010.1, forward strand.
ATGATCGTAGGCTCCTCCCCCGAGAAAACTCACAAAACCCGAAGTGCTGCGATTGGCCGATGAAAGGCTTTCAAGCAGTTTCATCACCTCCTGCTCGCTGAGAGCCGGAAACAGCTCGAGCGCTTTCTTCAGACGGATTTCAGCGGGAATATCGGCAATCAGCTCCTCAAACGACGCTGCACCGATACTCCTGAGCATCTCCTCGCGGTCCCGGTCGGTATTGACGATGAATGGCATGTGTTCAGAATAGATACGTAACTGTTTGAATAAGGTTATTCCCCGGTCAGTTCCCGGTATGCTGCGGCATCGAGCAGTTCAGCAACGGAAGCCGGGTCATCGATACGGATTTTCACGAGCCACCCTTCATTGTAGGGATCCTGGTTGACGATTTCAGCGGCATCGAGCGAGCCGTTGACATCCAGAATCTCGCCGGCGACCGGAGCAAAAAGATCGGCGACGGTCTTCACCGCTTCAACGGTTCCGAAAACCTCGTGGGCCTTCAGCTTCGTTCCGGCAGGCTTCAGTTCGACAAAGACAATGTCGCCGAGCTCGGACTGTGCGAAATCGGTAATGCCGACAAGGGCGGTACTGCCGTCATCGAGCATTCTGATCCATTCATGATCCTTGGTGTAACGAAGATTGTCAGGAATAGTCATGGGAAAATATCCTGGTTAAGAGTTGGCTTGAGTATTGATAAGAAACCGTGAGAGGCAAGGTAACATATTTTTCAAAGAGCTGAAACAGGTGCGCTCACGACAGCCGCTGCCGCATGGCTTCATAGAGCAGAATGCCTGCCGTAACACTGACATTGAGCGACTCGACACATCCGGCAATGGGAATACGCACCGTACTGTCGCAGAACTTCATGGCTTCCGGGGCAAGGCCGCTCCCTTCTGCGCCAAGTACAAGTACGGTGGGGCCTTTCAGATCGGCATCGGTGTAGTTGAGCTCCGCATCCATATCGGCGGCAAAAACCCGGAAATTCCTTTCGCGCAGGATCTCGAGCGTGCGCACCAGGCTTTTCACCTTGCAGATGCGCATATGCGACAGCGCACCCGCCGAAGCCTTGTGCACCGCGGCGTTTACCGGTGCGCCCCGGCCCTCGATCAAAACGACGCCGTCGGCAGCAGCAGCTTCGGCCGTGCGGATGATGGCACCCACATTATGCGGATCTTCAAGTCCCTGCAGCACAACAAGCAGCGGACAGGAGTTGCGTGCAGAGGCGAGTATCTCGTCAATCGTATAAAACGTTATGGCGCTGATCAGGGCGCAAACCCCCTGATGCTTTGACGAACCGGCAATCTGGTTGAGTTTGTCGAGACGTGCCTTCCCGGTAACCAGCTTGAGCCTGCGGGCGGTGATCAGGATTTCCTTGAGCCTGGGATGAGCGGTATTGAACTGGAAATAGATTTTCTCGATGCTCTCCGGCTTTTTCTGAAGCAGCTCGAGCACCGCATTGCGGCCGTACACGACATTTTCCGACTGGTCTGTTTGCATGGGTAATGATCTTGCTGATAGGTGCAGTACCGGGAACGGCCCGCCCGCCGGGTTGCCGCAGGGCCATATTGCCCGGGATCGGCCCCGTTGTCCGGGTCATCTCTCCGAATGTAATTAAATTGAGTTAAATTCAATTTTATTTTATATCTTTCTGATCAATCTCATTTAGCGCTTTTTGATCGCGGATGTAACTTTTTCCCGTCCCCTGAAGTTATCGTTCCGTGACCGTTGCGTTTTTCGCAGGCGCTGTTTTGCAAGTATGCAAGTATTCAAGTAAATCCAGTAACAACTGCCAGTATGAGCCGGACGTTTAAGACAATGGAGGGAAATGAAGCCTTAGCTCATGTCTCTTACCGCACCAGTGAAGTTATTTCAATCTACCCGATTACGCCGGCCTCTCCCATGGGCGAATATTCGGATGACTGGGCAGCCGAAGGGAAGACAAACATCTGGGGCACCATACCCAAGGTAGACGAGATGCAGAGCGAGGCCGGTGCTGCAGCCGCTGTTCACGGCGCCCTGCAGACAGGCGCCCTCACCACCACGTTTACTGCTGCGCAGGGTCTGCTGCTGATGATTCCGAACATGTACAAGATCGCCGGTGAGCTCTCCCCGTGCGTCATCCATGTATCGGCGCGCTCCCTGGCCGCGCAGGCACTCTCAATTTTCGGCGACCACGCCGATGTCATGTCGGTCCGTGGCACCGGTTTTGCCCTGCTGGCATCAAGCTCGGTGCAGGAGGTCATGGACATGGCCCTGATTTCCGCTGCCGCCACGCTCGAGGCACGGGTTCCGGTGCTGCATTTCTTTGACGGCTTCAGGACCTCGCATGAAATCTCCAAGATAGAGGTTGTTCCCGATGAGGTGATCAGGGCAATGATGAGCGATGAACTGGTCATCGCGCACCGCAACCGCCGCATGTGTCCCGATGCACCCATTATCCGCGGTACATCCCAGAACCCGGACGTCTATTTCCAGGGAAGGGAAACCGTGAACAGCTACTATCTTGCATTCCCTTCCATTATTGAAAAACTCATGGACCGGTTCGGCGAGCTGACCGGACGCCATTACAGGCCCTATCAGTATTACGGTGCTCCGGATGCCGAAAGAGTGGTCATTCTCATGGGATCGGGAGTCGAAACCGTCAGGGAGAGTGTCGAGTACCTGAACCGTTCCGGCGAAAAGGTCGGCGTTATCAATGCCCGCCTGTTCCGCCCTTTTGATATCGAAATGTTCGTCAAGTCGCTTCCCGCCTCGGTGAAATCGGTCTCGGTGCTTGACCGGGTCAAGGAACCCGGCAGCGCAGGGGAACCGCTTTACCTTGACATCGTCAACGCCCTGCTCGAAGGGTTCCGGAAAGGACTGCTCAATGCCATGCCGGCCATTACCGGCGGACGGTACGGCCTTTCATCGAAGGAGTTCACCCCGGCAATGGTCAAGGGCGTCTTCGACAACATGGCTTCAGGATCGCCGAAAAACCATTTCACGGTAGGCATCAGGGACGATGTGACCGATTCGAGCCTCGACTACGACCCTTCGTTCTCGATCGAATCCGACAGTGTCTTCCGCGCTATTTTTTATGGCCTCGGCTCTGACGGTACGGTCGGCGCAAACAAGAACTCGATCAAGATCATCGGCGAAAACACCCCGAACTATGCCCAGGGTTATTTCGTCTACGATTCCAAGAAAGCAGGTTCGATCACCACGTCGCATCTGCGTTTCGGGCCTGAGCAGATCCACTCCACCTATCTCATCAGCGATGCGCACTTCATCGGCTGCCATCACTGGATATTCCTTGAGATGATCGATCTGGTTAAAAATCTCAAGCAGGGCGGAACCCTGCTGCTCAACTCGCACTATTCTGCGGAAGAACTCTGGGAGAAACTGCCGAGAATCGTGCAGGAACATCTGATCCGCAAACAGGCGAAACTCTATACCATCGACGCCTACAAGGTAGCCCAGGCCAGCGGCATGGGTCAGCGTATCAACACCATCATGCAGGCATGCTTCTTTGCCATTTCAGGCGTCCTGCCCGGCGATGAAGCCGTTGAAAAAATCAAGGACGCCATTCGCGAAACCTATGGAAAAAAAGGCGACGAAGTGGTCAACCAGAATATCAAGGCCGTAGATGACACGCTCGCCAACCTGCATCAGGTCACGATCGGTTCCGTTGCTGAAAGCAAAAAGGAACTTCGTCCGCCGATTGTCGGCGAGGCTCCGGAATTCGTCTGCAACGTCCTTGCAAAAATCATTGCCGGCGAAGGCGACGACATTCCCGTAAGCGAACTGCCGGCCGACGGCACCTATCCGGTAGGCACCGCGAAATTCGAAAAACGCAACCTCGCCGAAATGATCCCGGCATGGGAGCCCGATCTGTGCATCGAATGCAGCAAATGCGCAATGGTATGCCCGCATGCGGCGATCCGTGCGAAAGTCTATGCGCCGGAATACCTCGGTAACGCTCCTCGCACCTTCAAGTGCATCGACGCTAAAGGCGCTAACTGGGCAGGGATGAAATTCACCATCCAGGTCGCTCCGGAAGACTGCACCGGCTGCGAAATCTGTGCGCATGTCTGCCCCGCGCGCGATAAAAGCAATCCGGATCGGAAAGCGCTGAACATGCACATGCAGGCACCGCTGCGCGAAACCGAAAGAGACAACTGGAACTACTTCCTCAATATTCCGGAATTCGACCGGAATAAAATCAATGTCAGGCTGATCAAGGAGCAGCAGCTGCAGCAGCCGCTGTTCGAATTCTCCGGAGCCTGCTCGGGATGCGGCGAAACTCCGTACGTAAAAATGATGACGCAGCTCTTTGGCGACCGCCTCGTTATCGGCAACTCTACCGGATGCTCGTCCATCTACGGTGGCAACCTGCCGACAACGCCCTACACCACCAATGCGGAAGGTCGCGGACCGACATGGTCTAACTCGCTCTTCGAAGATACCGCTGAGTTCGCGCTCGGCTTCAGGATTTCTATCGACAAACAGCGCGAGTATGCCCGCGAGCTGGTAAGGAAACTCGCCTCCGAAACCGGCGAAACGCTCGCAGAGGAGATACTCGATGCGAAAGAGGGCTCAGAGCCTGAAATTTTCGAACAGCGCCGGCGCGTGACGATACTCAAAGAGAAACTCGGCAATATCAATTCCGCCGATGCGAAAAACCTGCTTTCGGTAGCCGACATGCTGGTCAGGAAAAGCGTCTGGGCCGTCGGGGGCGATGGCTGGGCTTACGACATCGGATACGGCGGCGTCGACCACGTAACGGCCGGAGACAAGAACGTGAACCTTCTGGTTCTCGATACGGAGGTCTACTCCAATACCGGCGGCCAGGCATCGAAAGCCACCCCGAAAGCCGCAGTAGCAAAATTTGCGGCAGCGGGCCGGACTATGACCAAAAAGGATCTCGGCCTGATCTCCATGACCTACGGCAACGCCTATGTGGCCAGCGTAGCGTTCGGGGCGCGCGACGAGCAGACGCTGAAAGCGTTTCTCGAAGCCGAAGCCTATGACGGCCCTTCGATCATCATCGCATACTCGCACTGTATTGCTCACGGCATCAACATGGCGACAGGGCTTGACAACCAGAAGGCCGCGGTTGATTCCGGTCACTGGATTCTCTACCGCTACAATCCGGATCGACTGAAAGAGGGTAAAAATCCGCTTGTGCTCGACTCGAAAAAGCCGAAAATTCCCGTAGCGCAGTTCCTGAACATGGAAAACAGGTTCAGGATGCTCAAGAAAAGCCATCCCAAGATCGCCGAACAGTATTTTGCCGCGATCCAGAAGGAGGTGGACGCACGCTGGGCACATTACGAGTATCTTGCTGCCAGGTCGTACGATGAGCTGAAAGCCTGAAATAAGGGAACTTAAAAGTCCTGTGATTCCTGAAGGGGAACGGCAGAATCATTGCCGTTCCCTTTTTTTTCAGTTTCTCCTCATCCTTCAGGCTTTATCATCTCCCTCAGCTTTCCGGCTTTATCCTGCATACCGAGTTTTTCGTAAACAGCGATGAGATGCCCGACGATTTCGGCCTCATCAGGAGCAAGCGATGCCGCTTTTTCGAGGTGGACAAGCGCTTCCTGATAGACTCCGAGCCGGAACAGCACCCATCCGAGCGTATCGAGATAAACCGGATTGTCAGGTTCATCCGCGACAGCCTGCAGGGCGAGCTTTTTGGCTGTCTGAAGGTCGCGTCCCTGCAGTGCGAGAAGATAGGCGTAATTATTCATGGCAAGGGTGTTGCCGGGATCGAGCAACAGGATCTGCCGGTACATGGCCATGCTTTTTTCTGCCAGACCAAGCTTGTCGTAACTCATGGCAAGCGTTGAAGCCGCCTGGATGAACAGCCATCCCTCCTTCTGCCCCTGCTTCCGGTTCAGAGCCTGCTCGAGCACCCGGATCGCCTTGCGGGTATCACCGGTCTGGAATGCCGTATAGCCCTCCAGCACAAGAAGCCTCATCGGCATACCGGAAACCAGTTTTTTTGCGCGGGCAACTGCCGAGACGGCTTTTGCGTACTGTTTCTGGAGCAGCAGGGCTGAAACAAGCTCTTCCCACGCATCGATGTTGGCCGGCTCTTTGCGCAGGACGGCCGTGAACTCGCCGACAGCATCGGCAGGCTTTTTTTCCCTCATTTTCATGCGGCCTCTCAATAGGCCAACCGCCGCTGCTCCGGGATGTCGCCGCTCCATTTCCGCAAGCATGATTCCCAGCGGCTCCAGATAAGCCTTGTCCCTGGAGGAACGTATATAAAAAAGCTCTGCGAGCCGTTTTTTCTCAGCGAGCTTCAAGCCTGCGGTATTATAGAAAGCATCGAGATCACGCCGGAACGCATTCCGGTCTTCCGACCGCATGGAAAGTTCGAGCAGGGCAAGCCATGCCGGTGCAAAGCGGGAGTTCCGGCCGATAATCTCGCGAAACGTTTTCTCCGCCATTGCCGGCTGGCCCGTTTCCACATACAGCTCGCCAAGAGTAAGCTGCAAACGCACCTTCTCCTCGCCCTCGCCCTCCTCTATCAGACCGGAGAGCGTTTCAATGGCGCTGTTGTAGTGTTTGAGTTTTATTTCGAGCAGAAGCACCTGGGCCCTGGTATTTTCGTCGGAGGGATCAAGCGCGAGAATGCGGTGGAAAAGGTCGAGAGCCTTTTGGAAATCTCCGGACGCCATGTATTCGAGGGCAAGCAGGGTCAGGTATTCACTGTTGCCGGAATCAAGTTCGACAAGCCTTGTATAGAGTGCGATCGCACGGGAATAATCTTTTTGCTGATGGGCCACGAGAGCAAGCATCCGCAGATAATACCTGTTCGAGGGTTCGGCTTCGGAGGCTGCTTCGGCATGGGTTCTCGCCGAATCGGTCACCCCGAGTTCGACAAAGGCCTTGGCCAGGGCATGGTGAACCGCAGCCCGCTCCGACATTCCATGTGGATGAACCGAGCGGTAAGCATCGATAGCACCCCAGAAATCGCCTTTCTCGGCAAGCAGAAGCGCCTTGACAAATCGGTTTTTTGCCGATACCGCCGCGGTATCGGCTTCTGAAGCCGGTACAAAAGCTCCGTTCTTTGCGGAAAACCGCGTGCTGCAACCCGAAAAGAGCAGAAGTGTGAAGAGCACCAGCGGCAAAAGCCGCAGGCAGGAAGCCACACCGGCCGGATATTTGATGCCGTCGCTTCCTTCAGGGCAGCGAATCGAAGAGCGGGGCGTCGCTGGCCGGGCTGCCCGGCAGCGAGAACCTGAGAAGCGCACGACGGGTCGCAATCCTCCCTCTCGGCGTTCTCGATATATAGCCTGCCTGGATAAGATAGGGTTCATAAACCTCCTCGATAGTATCCTGTTCCTCCCCTACCGAAACAGCCAGAGACGCTGCACCGACAGGACCTCCACTGAACTTGTTGACAATGGTATCCATGATCCTCTTGTCCATATCATCGAGACCTTCCTCATCGATTTCCAGACGTTCGAGCGTGGTTCTGGCGATGAAACGCGTGATAACCGGGGCATCGGCAACCTGGGCGAAATCCCGCGCACGCCGCAGCAGCCTGTTGGCGATTCGCGGGGTACCGCGGGAGCGGCCGGCAATCTCGGCGGCGGCTTCACGCTCGATGCCGATACCGAGAATGCCCGATGCCCGGACGATGATCTGCTCGAGCAGTTCGGGGGCGTAATAATCGAAACGACTGGTGATGCCGAAGCGCGCCCGGAGAGGAGAAGTAAGCAGGCCGGAACGGGTCGTCGCACCGACCAGCGTGAACGGTTCGATGCGCAGCTGAACCGCCCGGGCGGAAGGACCACTGTCGAGCATGATGTCGATACGGAAATCCTCCATAGCCGAGTAGAGATACTCCTCGACGGCCGGCGGCAGGCGGTGGATCTCATCGATAAAGAGCACATCTCCTTTCTGCAGGCCGGTCAGAAGACCGGCAAGATTGCCCGCCTTGTCGAGCAGAGGCCCTGAGGTGGCCTTGATGCTGCAACCCATTTCAGCTGCGATGATATGGGCGAGCGTGGTCTTCCCCAGGCCGGGAGGCCCTGAAAGCAGCACATGGTCGAGCGCGTCACCCCTCTTTCTGGCCGCCGATATGAACACATTCAGATTGTCGGTCAGACGCTGCTGACCGGCGAAATCGTCCATTCTCAGCGGACGTATCTGCTCCTCGAACCTGCTTTCAAGAGCATCGGCAGGCGTATTCAACAGTTCAATTTTCACTCGGGGCAACCTCCGGTATGTTGTTCACGGCTACAGTCACAGCCTTATCCTTGGATCGGCAACAGCATAGAAAACATCGGCCAGAAGATTGCCGAGCACGATCAGTGTACCCGAAATGAACGTATTGGCGATGATGAGCGGATAATCTCGCGCAAAGATCGCTTCGACCGTCACCCTCCCCATGCCGGGAAACGCAAAAATCACCTCGATAAAAAGCGCTCCGCTGAAAATGAAAGGAAGGGAACTTCCCATCAGGGTAATGACCGGAAGCAGCGCGTTGCGAAGGGCATGCCGGAAAATCACGACGTTCTCGGGCAGTCCCTTTGCCCGCGCCGTGCGGATGTAGTCCTGGCGGATCACTTCGAGCATGCTGCCCCGTACATAGCGGGCAATGCCTGCCGCACCGTTGATGCTCAGCACCGTGACCGGCAGCACGAGATGCCATATCCTGTCGAGGAAAAAACCGATAGGGCCGAAACTTTCCGCGCCGATTTCGTTCAGGCCCGAGGCAGGAAATATCTGCAGTTTCAGTGCGAAAACGATGATCATCATGAGTGCGAACCAGAACTCCGGCATGGAGTAGAAGAAGAGCGCGGTCACGGTGAGAAACCGGTCGAGAAAACTGTTCTGCCGAACCGCAGAAACGATGCCGATGATGATGCCGAAGGTGAAATTGGCGATAAGCGTCAGGCCGGCGATAGTCATGGTGACCGGAAGCGCCTCGGCGATCACCTCGAATACCGGCTGTTGCGCCCGGCTGAAACTGCGCCCGAAATCGCCGTGCAACACATTCCCGAGCCATTTGACATACTGTACCGGCAACGGATCGTTCAGACCGTATTGCGCCCTGATCTGTTCGGCAACATTGGGGCTGATCCCCGGCTGGATGAAAAACGCAGCCGGATCACCCGGTGCAAGCCTGATAATGAAAAAGGTCAGGGTCAGCACCCCGAATATCAGCGGCACGGAAAGCAGCAGGCGTTTGAAAATATAGGTCAGCATATGGTGCGCTATGGTGCAAGGTTGGCCGATGGGCTGAGCGTCCAGTCGTCGATGTTGTAAAATGTGCCGGAAATATTGAGCTGTTCACCCTGAATCCGCTTGTTGAACCCCTGTGTTTCCCTGATCCAGTACAGAAACGTCACCGGCTGGTCTTGATGGATAATCCCCTGATATTCAAGCCAGTAAGGCCGGGCCTCGGTCTGCACCAGCTTCTGTTTGGCCAGTTCGCACAGTTCGTCGATACGCGGATTCCGGTAGCCGACAAAATTGAAGGTACTCTTTTTCAGGTCGGAACCCCAGACATCGAGAGGATCGATTTCAAGACCGATCGACCAGCCCGCCATCCAGGCATCGAGCTTGCGGTTCTGCAGATTCTCGAAAAACACGTTCGACTCCTGCACATCAAGCCGGCAGTCGATCCCGATAGCCTTGAGGTTCTGCTGGATGATCACGCTCGCATAGTTCCTCCGGGCATTTCCTGCGTTGGTGTAAAGCACGAAACTGAACTTTCTTCCGTTTTTCTGCAGGATACCATCAGGGCCGGGCAGCCATCCCTGCTGCCGGAGAAGCTTCGAAGCCCTGACCGGATCGAAGGGGTGTGCAACAACCGAGCTGTTGTACGCCCATTTCAGCGAAGGAGAGATGTCGGTATTGCACACCGTGCCGTACTCCTTCAGGTACCCGTCGATGATCGCTTCCCGATCGATCGCCATGGTGAGCGCCCGGCGGACCACCGGGGAACCGAACAGTTGATGGGGTGCAATCCGCCCGGTTTTATGGTAAAGTTCCTGATCGATATTCGACCAGCCGACATAATCGTACACCCGCAGCCCGACACTCTTGATTTCGACTGCCGGATTGGCCTTGACCAGGGAACCGAAGTCTTCCGGCTTGATATTCTCGACAATGTCAACGGCATTGGTCTGCAGCTGTGCCAGACGAACCGTGTAATCCGGCACGATCCTCCAGTTGACGAGCGGAATGTTTCCGGGCTTGGGAAGATTCGACTTCCGGTTCGATGCAAGCACGAGTTCCTGCTGCTTGGCCCAGGTTTGCAGCCTGTATGGGCCTGCCCCGACAGGCTTCTGATTCAACGGTGAACTCCTGAAATCCTCGGGCCGCACCTCTTTCCAGATATGGGCCGGAAGCGGTGTCAGCGAGGTATGGAACAGCGCGAGGTGTTCAGGAACAGGCTTGAAGAACCTGAAAATCAGCGTCGTGTCATCAGGAGTTTCGATTGCCCGGTCAAAGTCCACGGCTCCCCTTTCGGCGCCGGCCAGTTCGGCAAGATACTGCTGCCGGGGACTGGCGATGACCGGGTTGCCGTACAGGCGGTAGGTAAACTTGAAATCCCCTGAAACGACCGGCTTGCCGTCATCCCAGAACACATCGCTGCGGAGGATATAGGTAATGGAGCGTTGATCGGGCGACATGATCCAGGTTCTGGCCAGCGCGCCATCGGGCTTTCTGCCTCCGGATGACGGCCTCAGCTTTTTTTCAAGCGCCATGAAATTCAGCAACCCGGTTGTGGTGTCGAACTCGCTCTGCAGCAGCCCCGGATAGATCAGGCCCGATATATTGCCCGACGTCACGCTTGAACCGATGACGGGGTTGAGATAGTCAGCGTCGCCGAGCATGGCGATGACCAGCGTCGAATCTTTTGCTCCACCGGAAGAGGATTTGCCGGCACCACCGGCGCAGGCTCCCAGGAGTATCGTAGCACCAAGGGCAAGAAAAAACGCAATACCTGTTCTGCGCTTCGCCTGCGGAATGTCAGCTCTCTTCATACGGCTCTTTTTCCTTGTCTATTATGGTTCTGATCCTTTCGGTCAATGCCTCGGCTGCGACATAATTCGAATAGTGTTTGAGCAGGAAGTTCAGTGCGACAACCTCGATGATGACCGCGATGTTTTTTCCGGGGAAAATCGGGAGCTGCACCAGCGGAACGTCCACACCGAGAATCTTTATCGACTTCATGTCAAGCCCGAGCCGTTCGTAGTCGGTTTCACGGTTCCATTCGAGCAGTTCGACGACAACCTGTACATCCTTGACGTCCCTGATGGCCCTGATGCCGAAATTGGCTTTGACATCGACAACCCCGAGACCGCGGATTTCCATGAAATGATCGATAATATCGTTCCGGCGGGCATTCAGGATCAGTGATTCCCCCTTGCGGCGGATAACAACGACATCATCGGCTACAAGTCCATGTCCCCGTTCGATGAGGTCAAGGGCGATCTCCGACTTGCCGAGGCCGCTCTTTCCCGTCAGCAACACACCCACACCGCACACATCGACCATGGAACCATGATACTGCTGGTGCAGGGAAAACTGGTCGTCAAGAAAATCGGTGATCAGGTACATCGCCTTGGTCGAGGAGTGGCGAGTGGCATAAACCGGTACTCCTGCAGCCGTGGCCATATCGAGCAGTTCGGCTTCGAGCTTGTTGGTGCTGGTCAGGACAATGCAGGGAACCTTGAAACGCACCAGGTGTTCGAATGCGTTCCTGCGCGCGGCATCGTCAAGGTGATTGAGAAACCGGGTTTCGGTGTTGCCGAGAATCTGTACCCGCTTGTAGGTAAACAGATTGGTGAAACCGGCGAGCGCAAGGCCGGGACGGTGCAGTTCACGCTCGGAAATCCTGCGTTTCTGTTCATCGACCCTGTTCAGCCTGCGCAGCTTGATATCGTGATTTTTTCCGATGTTCTCAAAAAAATAGGCGACCGTTATCGATCGCTTTTTTATGCCCTTCTGGTCGAAATTCATGGCACAAGAGTGAATGGTGACAAGAAAAGACCGGGAAGCCTGCCGCATCGTTTCGCAGGCTTCCCGGTACCAGGTTACGGGGCCATTTTTTCCTTGTATTTCTGAAGCTGGCGGGAGAGCGAGTCAACACAGCTATCGACAGCGGGTTCATAGGCCACGGCCGAGTCCCGCGCAACCAGAACGTTCTGGGGAACGTGGATCGTTATTTCAGCAAGTTTGTTCTTTTCAGCATCGTTTTTCTGATGATCGAGAATGATATGACAGGATATGATCCCGGGAAACACCCTGGCAAGAGCCTGTACAGCATCACGGGCATATTCTTCGATACTGCTGTGATTATTGGAATGACGCAGGGTCACCTGTACGTTCATGGTTTCGGTAACGACAGATTTGGTCATGGAAACCTCCATTGATAAAAGGTGGACTGAGAGAAGGAACAACCCCCCATCTTCAGCGGAAAGGGGACTACAGCAATCAAGCTTTCGGATGGGCTTTCCGATAGACCTCCCTGAGCCTGTTGAATGTAACGTGGGTATAGATTTCCGTTGTTGTCAGACTGCTGTGGCCGAGCATCTCGCTCACACTTTTCAGATCGGCACCGCTGTTGAGCATATGGGTGGCAAAACTGTGTCGAAGGATATGAGGATTTCTCTCTTTCTGTTCCGTGACGGGAGCCAGATATTTTCTGGTAATCCTTTGGACAAGCATGGGATACATCTTTTTGCCTTTCTTCGTTACAAACACATTCGGCAAGGCCCCGACGTCGCCCTCTCTGAATATTCTAAAGAAGTTTCGCCTGACTTCAAAATATTTTTTCAGCGCCTCAAGCGCGCACGATCCAAGCGGAACAATGCGTTGCTTGCTGCCTTTTCCGGTTATTTTCAGCAGGCCGCCCTCCAGGCTGACATGCTGCATTTCAAGTCCGATAACCTCCGATATGCGAAGACCGCAACTGTAGAGCACTTCGAGCAGACAACCGTCCCGTTCAAGCTCGAACAGCGATGCCGGGCCGAGCTCTTCATCCCGACAGGAAGATGCGCACGGAATCACCTTTTCGAACAACGCTTCGGTCTGTTGTTCGGTAAGAAAACCGGGAACGGTACGGGGATATTTCGGAGTGGTGACATAGGCAAGCACCGAGCTTTTGATGACACCGGTATGCTGCAGATAGCGATAGAAACTTTTCAGTGAGGCGAGTTTCCTTGCAATGGACTTCGGCTGAAGCCCCTTTTTCAGCAGATCACCCATATAGAGGCGTATATCGACAACGGCAAGGCTGCCGGGCGAAAAATCCCGAATGTCCTGAACGCCGAGATGCGTGGAGATGAACAGCAGGAACTGGTCGAGATCGTGACGGTACGCCGTCAGGGTGTGCGAAGAAACATTTTTCTCGCGGTTCAGGAATTCCAGAAACCGGTCAATCTCGGGATACCGGCCGCGGCCACTCTCGGCCGACCGGCCTTCGGAAGACTGATGCGTCATATCTTCAGGGCTACAAGTTCGGACTCCCCTTTCGTATAATATAATCCCCCGCCATGCAGAAGGAAACTGTTGAGTGGCGGACGGGCGCTCTTTTCGGCCATGACATCCTCATAAACGGTTTTTCCCTGGCGAATGATCCGCAGGATGCTTCTCCACCCGCCCGATGGTTCGTCACAGTCATGAAGCACGACTGCCGTAACGGAACCGGCAGCAATGCATTCCCGGAGTTCCATCCCGGTGCGGGCCGCATCATGCTCCGGGCCTTCCGGTGAGAGCAGTTCCGGAAGGGTGACCCCCTGTCGCTGTTCTTCCTGAAGGGTGTTCCGCCTCAGCATTTCGACAGCGGCATCGATGTCGCCGGATTCCGGACGTGTGCATGCCATACCGCTGGCCGGATCGATGACCAGATAGGTGCGTTCAGGAAAACCCGCGAAAGAGGAGGGCCTGTAAACAAGAAAACCCTCATCGAGTATTGCGCAGAAGACGATATCCATGCGCGACCAGACAAGCTCTCCTGTAGCGGCATCGACAGCCCAGAGTCCCAGATGCTCGGGACTGTTCGGGCGGTAGGCATGCAGGAAAACAAGGTTTCCTGCAACCGTCTCGATGCCGGTAAGCCAGCTCTCTCCTGCGGGTGCGGAACCATCAGGCGTCAACAGCAGGAAATCATCGAACAGCACGCGACCCGAACGTTCGCTGATTGAAAAAAAGAGCGACCGACGTTCCATAGGCAGGCGTTTCTGGCCGACAAGTTGTCCGGTGCCGGTGAACATCAGGCGCCAGATCACCGAACCATTCCCTGCATGGTATCGCCATCCTGAAAAATCCGTGCTCATGCTATCCATGCTTCCGAGTGCTCAATCTGTAGATATTGACCCCTACGGGGTGTGATCCTTCGTCATAACTTGCACTGCAGGAGGTCACCGCAAAACCGTTTTCGCCGACAAGCTCGAGAAACTGCCCTGCGAGCCTCCGTCGCGGATCGGCTATGTATGCCGCTCCTTCCGGTTTGAGCAGCCTGTCGATCGCCGTTATTATCGGAAGCAGGTTCACCCGTTCATACAGCACATCGGCGGCAAAAAGCATGTCGAACCGTTCTGCGCACTCGACCTCCCGCCAGTCGAGGCGGATGGCATCGAGACTCACGCCGTTACGCATGGCATTGTATGCCACGAAACGAAGCGCTTCCCGTGAATAATCGGTCGCAAGCACATCGGCGCCGCACGACGCCGCGACAACCGAGGCCATACCGACTCCGGCGCCGAGTTCGATAACGCGCTTTCCTGCCAGCGGCAACTCCCTGGCAATGAATGAGGAAAGCGTTATGGCCGCCGGCCATATTTCAGCCCAGTACGGCATCTGCTCATCCTTCAGAAACTCTTCGGGTGAGATTCTGTCGAGAAGCGCATAACTGTCCTGAACGCTCAGAACGCTGAATGGCCGATCACCGATCGTATACGAGATTTCGGAAAGATCGTACTCACGGGAAAGCTCCTGATAGAGCTGTTCAAGCTCCGTATTGTGCCTGTCCTGCCAGAGGTTCATAGAGCATCGGATTCTTGCGGTTCAATTTCCGGTGTTTTCAGCAATTAAAGAAAAACCGGCAGGAATTTACTGAAAATCATGCCGGATTTCTATTTTGCGGGGCAGGAACACATTTCAGAAACCTCAACCGGACGATACAAGACCTATGAGAAAAGAACTGCTTGAAGTATTCGACAACACCTTTCCCCAAAGGGATTACACCATAGAGATCGTCAACCCCGAATTCACCTCGGTATGTCCGAAAACCGGCCTTCCCGACTTCGGCACCATAACCGTGCGCTACATCCCCGACAAATCCTGTATCGAACTGAAGTCCCTGAAATACTATTTCCTCGACTTCCGCAACGCCGGTATTTTTTATGAAAACATCACCAACACCATTCTCGACGATCTCGTTGCCGTATCGCAGCCGAGGGAAATGACCGTCATCAGCGAGTGGAAGGCCCGCGGAGGCATCACCGAAACCGTCACGGTGCACTACCGTCGCAGAACCTCCTGAAAAAAGGTGACAGACAGCAAAAAACCCCGGTTTTCATACCGGGGTTTTTCGTGCTCTGCCTTCCAGGAAAAAGGAGATCAGTATTTCGCGTTGAACCAGGAAACAAACTGCTTGACGTCTGCATCGGTGATACCGGAATTCGGCACAGCTTTCATCGTCAGCACGATCTTTTCGGTCTCACCCTGCTTGATGTACTTTTTCATCTTGTCCTTCACGGAATCGAGGGTATGGCACTTGTTGCACTTGGTATCGACAAGCGCCTTTGCGGCGTCGAAATCGATCGAAGCGGTTTCACCGCCTGCAGCAGGAGGCGCAGCAGCAGCCTCTGCAGCGGCTTTTTCAAGGCTTTCCTTGGTGGCGTTCTCGAAATCCACGTCGCCATTGAGAAATGCGGTAAGCTGCGGAACCGAACGGATGGCCTTGCCTTCAAGCGTTGTGGTGCGGCCGGTAGTGGGAAGAAGGAAACCCGAAGGTCTGATCCAGAGAATGATGAAGAGAAGGGCAACAAGGCCGAGTGCGCCAAGCGGAAAGCTGAGGACCCACCTGTCGCTGATGCGGGAAGACATTTTTCCCAGCGTCATGATGATGATCGAAGCACAGAAAATCAGCATGAACCATCCTGCAAACGAGCTTAACGGCGTCAACAGGGTTGAAATGTTTTCAGCCGGCACCTTGTAACCGGTTAGGAATGACACCCCAAAAAACAAAGCCCCCATTACGACAGCCCCACCGATTGCAAGAGCAATTAGCTTACCGTTTGATTTGTTGTCCATGACAGGTAGTGAATTAGGTGTTAGTGGCTTGCAAAAAGTTTATTGATGAAGATAAGCATAATTAGTAAAGGCGGCAAACATAAAGGGGAAAAAACCTTGACTTTCAGGACTGTTGCAAAATCCATGCGACTTGCCACCCGGCAGACCAGCAGGGGCGGTCTGCCGGGGAACGAAAAAAGCAAAAGCACCCGCGCGCTCTTGCATCTCATGCTCTTTCGGCCCATACTGCAGGAGATGGACGATTTCTCTCAACACCAACCCTGTACAGCACCATGATCACCTCCATGAGTTGCGTTATCGATTACGAGAAAGCGGACAGGGATTTCACCTTTCTTCTCGACTGCTTCCTGCAGGTGCTTGAACATCTCGGAGAAAAAGAGCTGACCGCACATCTGCCCTGGAAAAATCCCGGCAAGCCTATCGAGGAAAGCGGAAATTCCGAAAGAACGCTGCAGGCGTTCTCGATTGTTTTCCAGTTGCTGAACATGGCCGAGGAGAACGCCGGAGCGCAATACCGCCGCGCTGTGGAAACGGAAAAGGGGGTTGCCGAACTCAAAGGACTCTGGGGCCGGACACTGCACGATCTGAAACGTTCGGGAATCGCCGAAAACGATATCCTGCAGGCGCTTCAGGAAGTCAGCATCGATACGGTGCTCACCGCCCATCCCACAGAAGCCAAGAGAAAGAGCGTGCTCGAACAGCACCGGCAACTGTACCTGCAGCTTGTCAAAAGGGAAAACCGCATGTGGACGCCGCAGGAACAGGCGGACATCCGCAACGAGATCATGGTGATTCTCGAACGGCTCTGGAGAACCGGTGAAATTCTTTTCGACAAACCCGAAGTGGCGGCGGAAAGAAGAAACGTCATGCACTATCTCTCCAATATCTTTCCCGAGGTGCTCAATCTTCTCGATAAACGGCTTGCCCAGGCATGGCAGCAGGCGGGGTTCAGTCCGGAGGCCCTGAAGAACGTGCACCGATTTCCGAAAGTCCGTTTCGGCAGCTGGGTGGGCGGCGACCGCGACGGAAATCCATTTGTTACCGCACAGGTCACCGAAGAAACGTTGCGGGAAATGCGGCAGCATGCCCTCCGGCTGGTCAGGGAAAAACTCTCCGAGCTCGCATCGAAACTCAGTCTCTCCGAGCGGCTGCAGCAACCCTCTCCGACACTGCAGCAGCGTATCGATTCCCTCTCGGCATCACTCGGAGAAAAAGGCGTTCAAGCGATGAACAGAAACCGTCACGAACCCTGGCGGCAGTTCCTCAACCTCATGACGGCCGCTCTGCCGGGGGAAAGACCGGTCATTCCGGAAGAGGAACCCGCACCTGCTTACCGTGAATCGTCGGAACTTCTCGAAGATCTCTCGCGCCTTGAACATGCGCTGCAAAGCGTGGGGGCAGAACGGATTTCGCAAACCGATCTGGCACCGGTCTACCGGATTGTCCAGACATTCGGCTTTCATCTCGGATCACTCGATATCCGGCAGAACAGCCGCTTTCACGATCTGGCGCTTGCGCAGCTCATGCATGCCGCAGGCCTCGACGGCACCGCTTTCATCGATTCGGACGAGACTGAAAAGATACGCTTTCTCGAACGCGAACTGCACTCACCCAGACCGTTCACCCATCCGGATATGTCGGTCGGACCGGAAGCCGAAACCGTGCTGGCCTGTTTCCGGGTGCTTCGCGATCACTGCAACCGGCACGGAACCGAAGGAATCGGTGCGCTGATCGTAAGCATGACCAGGGGGGTTGCCGATCTTTTCGTGCCCTACCTCTTCGCCCGCGAAACCGGGCTCATGGTGCCTTTCGAAAATGGAGACGCCTGCATGCTCCCGGTTGTGCCACTTTTTGAAACCATTGACGACCTGAAAAAAAGCCCGGAGATCGTCGAGGCTTTCCTCCTCCACCCGCTCACCTCACGTTCGCTCCGCTACCGGCAGATGATGAACAACGGAAAAAAACCGGCCCAGCAGGTGATGATCGGCTACAGCGACAGCAACAAGGACGGCGGCATTTTTTCAAGCACCTGGATGCTCTATCGGGCCCAGGAACACCTCATGGAAGCCGGGCGGAAATGCGGAACCGACATCCTCTTCTTCCACGGACGGGGAGGCAGCATCAGCCGTGGTGCAGGTCCGACAAACCGCTTCCTGCGTGCACAACCGCCAGGCACCTTCAGTGCAGGCATCCGGTTTACCGAACAGGGAGAGACCATCGCCCAGAAATACGCAAACCGGATCAATGCCGTCTACAACCTCGAGCAGTTTGCCGCCGGAGTAACCGGAGAGCGATTACGCAAAAGCAAAGACCCCGCCATGCATGACGAGCTCAGACCGGTCATGGACGCCATGTCGGAACAGGCCAACCGCACCTATCGCAAACTGCTGGAAACGCCTGGATTCCTGAAATTCTTCCGGGAGGCAACACCGATCGACATCATCGAGCTGATCCGCA
>VGMX01000011.1 GCA_016866305.1 Chlorobiota bacterium
AGTTCGCTTTGCAGCCTGAGGCGGTTCGCCTCGAATGTATCCTGTAAAACCGTCATGCTCATATCCCGAAAAGCGCCATGTCGTCGATGCGATGTTCCCAGACCCAGTCGATGCCTTCTGCGGCCTCATATCCAAGATAACCGCTGTCGAAATAACCGCACAGGAAAAGATTGAACCGGACGTTCCGCCCATAGGTGCTGCGAAGCTGGCTCATCTTCATGGCCTCTTCCTTCCTGCGCTTGTTCGTATTGGTGAAGTCCCCGGCAGATTTCGCCTCGAAGAAAACCGGTAAGGCTCCATTCTTCGACTTCCCCGGCATGATCACGGCATCAACCGGTATGTTCACCCGCTTGAGGCCGCCCTCAAGATCGACCGGCACATTCATGCGAAAGGTAAACGTACCCGGAGGCATCGAGTCAAAACGTACCGCCTCGCCATTCTGCAACTGCCTGTAACCACGAGCTTCAAGCCATGACTTGATCGCTGCAAGCTGCCGTTTCTCCTGGGCATTACGGATAATCGGATTGGCAACCGCGCCGCAAAGACGGTCGGCGACAATGGTAGCCGCCCGGTGTATTTCATCGTTGTCCGGTTGCGTATTCCGGCCAAGCCAGACAAAAATATCCGGATCGGCCATCTTGACGATGATAGCGGATATCCGATGAAGATCCTCATCCAGCAATCCGGGATTCATTTTGGAGGGAAGCTTCTTTCTCAGCTCAAGACTTTTCACAAGATTTGAAGAAACACCCGAAAGTCCGATAAGTCGGTCAACGGCAAGCGGAGGGCAGGTGGACATGCGAAGTGTCGGCAGGATGTCCGGATGATCGCGAATGACTGCAGGAGTTACTGCGGTCATGTTGCCGGTGAAATGCAATGCAGACTCCACATCCTTCGTTGTCTGCATTCGTGTCGAGCGGAACGCTTGCGGGGCAAAGGTCATGAACCAGTCGTTGTACATATCGACCGATTTCGCAATGTCGGCTTTCCACCTCGCCGGTTTATCGAGATTAACCGCCATACCTTCCCTGCTTTTCAGAACGCGTTACAGAAACCCGGAATCAGGAACTTCTCATACAATACGTTAAAAATATAACATTGATCGCAGAAAATGGTGCTGGAAGACAGGCAAATGCACCGAGCTTTGTTTTCCTTACGAATCCTGTTTTTTCTTCCCCCCAGCTCTCCCCGCAACAACCCCGCCAGCAACCATCACCACCGCAACGCCGAACGCTGCAAGCGACACATACCTTCCCTTGTCGAAATCGGAGCGGTCGTAGGTGAAGGTGAGTTCGTGCTCTCCTGCGGGAATTTGCACCCCGCGGATGAGGCCATTCACCTCTTTCGTAAAGGCGGGTCGGCCGTCGAGGATCGCCTGCCAGCGGAGAGGATAGAAAATCTCGCTTGTCACGAGGAACGCTTCGGATGGAGCGCTGACTTTCAGCGTCATGCTTTCGGCCGTGCGCTGCATTGATTGAATGGTGCCTTCGGCGAAGCGTCTGCTGCCCTGCCACTCCGCGCCGTCAACGTACACCGAACGGCAGTTACTGCCGTCCTGCAGCACCTGCGTGAACAGGTCGTCGCGGCTGGAGAGGCCGGTTACCGTGGTGGCGAACCAGGCTCTCGGGCAGTTTGCTTTCAGGCGGTAGACCCATGCGGGAACGTCGCCGGAGACGAGGCGGAGGGTGCCCTGCTTCACCGGTTCGAGGTCCGGATGCTGCACCTCAGCAGGCGAAACCACGTAGCGGACGTTGAGCATTCGGAGTGCTGCAAGCGAGGAGAGGTTCTCCGTGCGCCGCAGGAACTCCTCGTAATTCCTGAGTTTTGCCGGGTGGTAGCCGCCGACCGACTCGATGCCGGAGAGGGCGAACTTGTTTTCGCCAAAGAGCGGGCCGACGGGGTAGATGCGGAACGGGCCTTTCTGTGATGCAAGAAAGCCCGTGACGTCGTCAGACGCAAGCGCGGTTTCGACCTGCTGGCGCTGCACGAGCACGGGCGGGCGGAGCGAGGCTTCCGGGGGGCTGACAATTTTCGCGTTGAGAAGCAGCAGGTCGCCGATGGCGAGCACAACGATCACCGAGGCCAGCTTCGAGCCGGAGAGGAACTTCCTCATGCCGGGCCATGCGAGGCCCGCAACGAGCGCCGCAAACAGGCCGGACATCACCACACTGTCCCGGATGCCTTCCCACCGAACCTTGTTCACCATGAAGGCCAGATCGAAGTTCTCCACCGGCGGAGGGGGAAAGATCGAGCGGAAAAAGCCCTCGAACCACTCGCCGCCGAGCAGGATGAGCACTATCGAAAGGGCGGAGACAACGGCAAGCACCTTCAGCGGAATCCGGAGCGACTTTTCGGGCGCGTCGAGCAGCCAGTGCAGGCCGA
The DNA here is from genome assembly GCA_016866305.1 of Chlorobiota bacterium. Classification (GTDB taxonomy): domain Bacteria; phylum Bacteroidota; class Chlorobiia; order Chlorobiales; family Chlorobiaceae; genus Chlorobium. The sequence continues at coordinate 2,383 of VGMX01000011.1, forward strand.
AACCGGCAAGCAGCGAGAGGTTGAGTTCTGCGACGATCAGCACCATCGAAGGAACCCTGAACCGGCTGAAGAGCGGGGCGAAGTTGTAGAAAAGGTCGAACACCGGGCTGAAGAAGCTGCCGAAGGAGATCAGCAGCGCAAGCAGCGTGCTGCCGCCGAGAAAGAGCACGAAGGGGTCGCGACGCCGGGCGATGAATCCCGCAAAAGCAAGCAGCAGCACCACGATGCCCGCATAGTGCGGGAAGTCGGTGAAGGGCATGAAACCCCAGTAGGTGACGCCGCCGAACCCGTAGAGACCGGGCACGAGAAAAGTGAGCAGCTCGACCGGGTGCATCGACCACATGGTGGCGTACTCCATTGCGGCTCCGCCTCCGCCGGCCGCTCCCCTGACCGAATATGCGGCATACTCCGAAGCCGGAAGGTAGACCGCCGCCGAGATGGCGATGCCGACCACGCAGGCTGTAGCGAAAAAACCGGCTCTCTTCAGGCTCTCTTTCACTGTCCTGTGAGCGGAGAAAAGCAGCACCAGGGCGAGCAGCCCCATGAGCAGCCAGGTGTACCAGGCGATCTGCACATGCGCGCGCTGGAGCTGAAAGCCGAGCAGGATCGCGAGCATCCCCGCGTCCCCAAGCAGAGCGCGAGTGCCAAGATCCGGAGCGGGGGTCCCAAGCGAAGCGCGAGTGTCAAGTTCCGGAGCGCGAGTGTCAAGCATGGCGGAAGTGCCCAAGGCTCCACTGGAGCCGCGACTGTCAAGAGTGCCCTTGGCACCCAAAGCGCCTCTGGCGCTGCGAGTGTTCAAGGCTCCCATGGAGCCGCGAGTGTCAAACACCCTGAGTGTAGCCCGGAGCACCCACGGCATGTATGCCGCGGTCATAAGCTGGCTGCCGTGGCCGTGCACGAGCATGGCGGTCATATAGGGGTTCAGCATGAAGGCCGCGCCGCCGAGAAAGGCTGCGGCATGGTGCAGCCGGAAGCTGCGCAGGAGCGCGTAGCCGCCGATCCCGGCGAAACAGAGGTGCAGGATCTGCGAACCGATGTCGCCGAACGGCAGACGCGAAAAGACGATGTTAGGGTAGTAGAGCCCTCCGAGGTAGCTGAACGCCTCGACGGTAGGCATGCCTGCAAAGGTCCAGGGCTGCCAGAGGGGATACTGACCCGACGCATCGCGCAGACGGTCGAGCGCGATTGAGGAGGCCAGGGGCACCAGCGAATCGGGCGCGGAGAGCGTCATCGGCAGGAAGACGAGCTGGTAGTAGAGCGCTAGGGCAAGCAGCAGGTACAGCGCCGCAGCTGCGGTCCAGGGCAGGAAGGGGTTCTTCACAGGGTCTTTCGTCATGACGGTGTGTTGCGACGATTGGGCATGATGGATAAAATAAGCTCCCGGTCATCGGCTTCCAACCTGAAGAGCACACAGAGACCGAGATAGACCCCCATGACAAGCCCTATCCCCGCAAGCACGGTGAGTGCCGACGCAAGCCCGAGCAGCCACGGCTTCGAGAAAAAGAGCGTCAGAGCAGCGCCCGCCCCTGCCGCGAAGGGCTTCCAGAGCGAGCGCGAAAAGGGGCGGATGCCGAGCGAACGGGCCACCTCGACAAGCCTGAGCAGGGTGAGCAGAATCATTGAGCCGAGCGATGCCCCGGCCGCTCCCGTGATTCCGACGTGCGGGATCAGGAGCACCGAGAGTGCCACCTGCACAGCGAGCGCGAGGAGTGCATTGAGAAAGGTTACCCGCCCGTGGCCCGCCATGGAGAGCACGGTGCCGGCGATGCCGCCGAATGCCTGAACGAATGCCGCGGCGGAAAGCAGCGCAAGCGCGTCCTTTCCTGCAAGGAATCCGGGCCCGAAGAGCTGCAGCACCGGTTCCGGCAGGAGCATGAGAAAAATCGCGGCGGGCATGACGCAGAGCACCATCCATCGGGTGACGCTACGATAGAGCCTCCCGGTTTCGTCGGTGCGATCCCCGGCCTGGTATGCGGCAACAATGGGCGCGGCGATGCCGGAAAAAGCCGGAAGGACGGCCCGAAGGATCCCCGCCGTGCGGGCGGCAGGCTGGTAGAGGCCCGAAAGCGCCGGTCCGCCGAGCATGCCGAGCAGAAGGATGTCGAGCCAGTACGAAAGCATGCTGAGCAGCGATACGCCGAAGAGGGCGAAAGCGAAAGCGCGCATCCGCGAATCTGCCGGAGCCCGAAGCACTTCGCGGAAACCGGTGCCGGTTTTCATGCGGAGCTGCCGCCAGATCCAGAGGCACGAGAGCACCGATGCCGCCGTATAGGGCACGAGAAGCGCCGGACCCGCGCCGTAACCGAGCACAAGAGCGAGCGTCAGCAGCAGCATGGCGAGCGGCGCGATGATCTGCGTGGCCGCGATTTTCGGCACAAGGTCGCGCTGCGCCTGTATGGCATGACCGGCAACGACCGTTACGACGTTGAAGGGTACGGCGATGGCGTAGGAGACAATCGCGTAGCGCAACAGGTCGCTTCCACCGCCGCCGGCCGCGAGCGAAGCGCTGCCGCCGCCGAGCAGCCGGGCGAGCGGCCCTGCAAAGAGTATGGCGGCAAGAGCGACAACGAGACTTGCCGCCGCTGCGCTGCGGATGGCGAAGCCCGCCGCATCGGAGGGCTTGCGGTTTTCCTTCCGGTAGAGGTTCGCGTAACGCACCACAGCCGCGTCATAGCCGCCGACGCCGACGGTTTCGGCTATCTGCATCAAACCGAACGCAAGGGCATAGACACCGAGCGCTTCGTGGCCGAGCATGCGGGCAACCAGCAGGTTGAAGGCGAACCGCACGGCCTGGCCGAACAGGAATCCCCCGTAGGAGATGCCGGCCTGACCGGCGATGAGTCTGCTGCTGCTCATAAGGCCGCCCTCCCCGACGCGCCAAGCAGTTCCGCTTCCATACGCAGGGCAAGTTCGTCCCAGCTGTGCGCCCTGGCGAACGCCTGCCGTTCCGCCTTGCGCCCGTCGCGAAGCGCCTGGGGCACCAGAGCCACGAACTCTCCGGGCGTGGCCGCGATATGGATGACCCCGCGGGCGGCGCCAAGCGCGCTGCAGTAGTCGATGGCCAGCACCGGCACGCCTGCCGCGGCATATTCGTAGAGCTTGTTGGGGTGCGATGCCCGTTTGAGCGGGTCGCGCAGCAGCGGCATGAGCGCGAGGTCGAATCGCTGTACCCATGCGGGCAGTTCGCTGTACTCCACCTTGCCGAACCACCGGACGTTGGGGAGCGAGAGCAGCTCACGGTTCCTCTGTTCCCACGACCGGTCGTAGGCGGGGCCGAGCAGGGCGATCCGGCAGCGCGGACAGGCAGCAGCCGTCTGGCGAAGCAATTCCGTATCGACCCAGTCCATCGCGCCGGCGTAGCCGAGCAGCGGGCCGCCTTCGGCAGCAAACGCGGCAAGCGGAGGGGGAACGACGGAAGCCGGCGAAGCGAAGTGGTCGTATTCGACACCGTTGCCGAGTTCCACACACCGGATACCCGATGGCAGCGGCAAACGAGCCGTAAGTTCCGGGCTGACTGAAAAAACGAGCCCGCACCGTTCGAGGTAGCGCGAGAGGTAGCCGGGCAGCCACGAAGGAGAGCCGGGAAAGGCGAGATGGTCGTCGTTGGCGTCGTAGAAACGCAAAGCGGCGGGCAGGCGAGCCGCCACCCGGCCCCAGTACACGTTGCTGAGCCCGACGATGCGCTCTTGCGCAGCGAAGCCGAGCCTCCGCAGCCAGAAGCGCAGGATGAGCTCCCCCGCTGCGGCGACCGCGTTGCGGACAGGCGCGATGTCCTGCAGGCGTCCGATGCGGAAAGGCACGGTTTTCAGGAAGGGCACGGTAACCACCGTGACGTTGCCGCGCCTGACCGGCAGCCAGTGCGCCGGACGTCCGAACGCATAAGGCTCGATGAAAAGCATGCGCCAGCGCGATGAAAAACGCTGCAGCAGCCGCTGCTTGCGGGTGGAGAGGAAGTCCCACTGGACCTCGGAAAACCAGACAAGGTCTGTATGGTCAAGCCGGCCGGAGTTCATAAATCAGCACTTTTTCGTAAAACGCCCGCAGGAACGGTTTAAACCCGGTGAGATAAAATGGCCAGTGGCGGATGCGGAACCTGCCGGAACGGATGACACTGAATCCGGCCCTCGCGAAGAGCGAATCGAGCTCGGAAGGGCTCATTTCATGAAAGTGGTCGGGGCTTTTGAGCATTGCGGGTTTTGCCGCAGGTACCGAAACGAAGAGCCGGGCATGGGGCCCTGCAAGCGCCTTGCGCACTTCGAGCAACGCGTGCAGGGGGTTGTAGAGGTGTTCGAGCACTTCAAAGGCCGTCACCACGTCGTAGCTGCCCGAGAGAGTATCGACGTCGAGGTCGCAACCGGTGCTGGCAAACGGACAGCCGAAATGGCGTTCGAGGTCGTCACAGAGCGGGGTGCGGTCGCCAAGATCGAGAGCTGACGACACCTCAGCGACCGAAGGAGGCGAACCTTCGATGAAACGCATGGTTTTCCGCCACCGGATGCGGTTCGCTTCGTCGGTGCAGTATCGCCGGTCGATGGTGTTCCTGTACGCTGCCTTCATGATTTTCCTCTGCCCGGTTTTCGCGCAATACGGTACAGCAAAGCTCCCGCCGCCTGGGCAACGAGGGCGAACGGATAGAGAACAAAGCCGCTCCATGCCCGGTGCTTTCTCATAAGGTAAAGCATTGCAGCGCTTTTCCGCACGATCTTGCGGGGATACATGCCGCTGCCGTACGATGCCGAAACCCGGTGCCACACGCGCGCCGCCGGTTCGTAGATCACGGTAAGGCCGGCTTTCCGAACACGAAGCGAGAGATCGACGTCCTCGGCGTACATGCCGAACCGTTCGTCGAACCCCCCGAGCCGCTGAAAATCGATGCTCCGCATGGCGATGCAGCAGCCGGTGGCGTAACCGGTCTCCATGCGGCGGGCGTAGGCCGGGCCGTGCGGCTCCCGGATGCCGAGGTGCCGCACCAGCCCGATGCCGAGACGAACCTCCCCTCCTGCGTACCATATCCGGTCGGGATCGTCCATATACAATATTTCAGGCACCGCAATACCGGTTTCGGGGTGGTTGCGCAGAACCGCGGTCAGCGCCGCAACGGCGTCGGGTGCGACGACGGTATCGTTGTTGAGGAACACCACGTATTCGGGATCGGAGCGCATGGCGCGCCGGAACCCCTCGTTGTTGCCGCCCGCATAACCGAGGTTGCGATCGAGCACGAGCAGTTCCACGCCGGGAAAAGCCTTGCACACCGCGTCAGGGGAACCGTCGGCCGAACCGTTGTCCACCACCATCACCCGAATGCCTTGCGCGCGTACCGGTTCGAGCGAGCCGAGGCAGCGCAGGAGGTCCTCCCTGCCGTTCCAGTTGAGGACGATGACGACGGTTCCGGCGCTCATGAGCGTGCGACGGAGCTGATGAAAGCGGCGGCTTCGCCGGCAAACTGCTCCCAGGTATGGTCACCGGCATACTCCCTGACATGGCCGATCATCGCTCCCCGACGACTGTCGCCAAGAAACGCGACGGCGGCGGCGGCAATGGCTTCGGGAGTGGCAGCCCCGGCTATCCACCCCGTTCTGCCCTGCTCCACCTCGTCGGCAAGCCCGCTGGCAGGGGTGACGATGACCGGAAGGCCGTATCCGTAGGCAAGCTGCACCACGCCGGACTGCGTTGCCCGACGGTAGGGAAGCACCGCGGCATCGGCGGCGGCGAAGTATCGGGCGGCATCGGCATCGGTTGCATATCCGGGTCGGAAGTCCACGTTTCGGGCTATGCCGAGCTGCCCCACCAGCTCTCTGTAGCCGGATTCGGGTTCGTAGAACTGCCCGGCAACCAGCAGACGGGTATCGGGATATAAGGCAAGGATGGAAGGCATTGCGCGAAGCAGCAGGTCGAGCCCCTTGTAGCGGCGAACGTAGCCAAAAAAAAGCAGCACGGAGGCCTCCTCGGCATAACCGAGAGTGCGGCGGGCTTCGTTTTTTTCAGGCCGCAGGCTGCCGGAGAACGGAGGATAGACCGGATGGTAGAGCCGGGTGACCGGTCCGGCGTTGCCGGCGGCGGCAAGCGCGCCGGACACTTCGCCGGAAAGCGTGATGAACCCGTCAGCCGATGCGAAGAGCAGCTTCTGCAGGAGCGGCTCGAACGCGAAGGGTTCGTGGGTGGAGAGATTGTGCAGCAGCACGACGGTTCTGATGCCGGAGAGCTTGCGGAGGACGAAAAACAGCGGGGCAAGCAGGCCGGTCCAGTAGGCGACAAGCAGCACATCGGGGCATTCGCGCTTCAGATCGCGAAGCAGGGTAAACCATGTCAGCGGATTGTATAAAACAATCACAGCACCCCCTCCATTGGCAGCACTCCGGTATTCGGGTACTTCGGGGGAGTGGCTGCCTGAGAGAATCGATGGATAAAGCTTTCTGAAACCGAAACGTCGGACGGCGTGCCCTTCAGCCTGCAGCTCGTCGGCAAGGAGGCCGCTGAAGCGGGATATCCCCCCCTTGAGGGGAAAAAAAGGAGAAATGAAGGCTATACGCAAAATGGAAACGGGATAGTGAAAACCTCTGGGGTCCTACTGCTCGCCGAACCCCTGCTCAAAAAACTCCACAAGCTGGCGCGAAGCCTCGTCGGCATCCTCGCCGTCAAGTTTAAGGGTAAGCTTCGTGCCTTTCGGGGCAGCAAGGCTCATGACGCCGATGATGGACTTGGCATTGATTTCCACTCCCTGCATTTCAATGAAAAAATCCGATTTGAAACGCGAGGCAAGCTTGACGACAGCTGCCGCCGGCCTGGTGTGCAAACCTGCATTGTTTCTTACAATAACTTCCCGAACAATCACGGCTTTCGAAAATTGAATGGATTGATGAATACGGTTCAGAATCTTTTTACCATGGCGATCTCATCACATGCCATGAGTTTCGGGCAGTGCGTGCAATCCCGCCAGATTTTCTGGGGAAAATACTCTTTTTTAATTTCAGAATATCCAAGACCCCCGAAAAAACCGGGATTCAGCGTCAGCACAAAAACTTCGGTAACCCCTTCCTCCTTCAGGATCTCCTCGGCTTTTTCTACCAGCATGCGTCCGGTGCCCTTTCTTTTGTGCTGCATCAGAACCGCTACGGAACGGATTTCCGCAAGTCTTGACGTATAAAAGGCAACCGCACAGCATCCGATGATCTTTCCATCGAGCTCCGCCACGAAAAAGTTGCGGATATTCTCAATCACGTTTTCAGCCGACCGTTCGAGCATGATGCCATCCCGTGCATACTCGGCTGTAAGGGCCGCAATGGCCCCGGCATCGGCAAGACGCGCATACCTGACGAAAACCCCGGACTCCACTGCGTTCACTCCTCCGCTCTCCTGTCAAGATACTTTTTATCGGAAGCGTGGGATGAAACCCTTACCCACAGCTCGTCTTTCAGCTCCCTGAGCCCGCTTCCGGTCACGCTCGAGATGGCAAGCATCGTCACATCGTCAAACAGTACAGGCATCCGGAAATCTTCAGGGGCAATATCCATTTTCGTTATGATGACGACTCTCGGCTTCAGAAGCAGGGCTTCGTCGAATCGCTTCATTTCATCAAGCAGGGTACAATAGACTGCTCCGATATCCGCGTCGTCGGAAGCAATGAGCAGCGCAAGCACTTTCGTGCGCTCGATATGGCGCAGAAACTGCAATCCGAGCCCCCGCCCCTCGGCTGCGCCCTCGATAATACCGGGTATATCGGCCATCACAAACGACTTGTACTCCTCGTACCTCACGATGCCGAGGTTCGGCACCAGCGTGGTGAACGGATAATCGGCTATTTTCGGCTTTGCCGCGCTCAGTACCGAGATGAGCGTGGATTTTCCCGCATTGGGAAATCCCACAAGGCCCACGTCGGCCATCAGCTTCAGTTCGAACTCCAGCTCAATCTCCTCACCTTTTCCGGACGGCTCGGCAAATCTTGGAGCCTGACGGGTCGGCGTGGCGAAGTGCTGGTTGCCTCGCCCTCCCCTGCCGCCGGATGCGATGAGCACCTTCTCGTCATCAACAGTCAGGTCGGCAAGAATCTCGCCGGTTGCCGCGTTGCGCACAACGGTTCCGCAGGGCACATCAATAACGATGTCGGCTCCGTCCTTTCCGGTTTTCCGGGCCCCCATTCCGTGAGCGCCACGCGCTGCGCTGTAGTGTCGCTTGTACCTGAAATCGAGCAGGGTGGTGAGATGGCTGTTGGTCCTCAGCCAGACATGACCGCCCCTGCCCCCGTCTCCTCCATCCGGGCCGCCTTTGGGCACGAACTTCTCCCTGCGAAAACTGACACATCCTTTTCCGCCGTCGCCTGCATGCACCGATATAACCGCACTGTCAACAAACTTCACCCATCCACCTGCCTTTTTGAATACTCAATCTCTTTATGTATCGTTAGGAAATTCCTAACCAAACCATTGCATCAATGGCAAAAACCGCTTCCGAAGGGGAAAACGGGAAAAACCTTTCCATCGAGGAGCTTTTGGCCCGCCTCGAAGAGCTGACCCGAAGCATCGAGAACCCCGATACCGGCATCGAAAGTTCGATTGCCCTGTATGAAGAGGGCCTCGACATTGCCGGCCGGTGCAGGGAGCGGCTCCGGGAAGCAAGAAAGAAGATCGAGGTCATCAACCCCGATCTTGCAAAAACATGGCCTGAAAGCGCCCGCACCAAGGATCTTTTCGATTAGTTCCGCACAAGCCCCCCTGCATTGACCTCTCAGTTGTCGAGACGGCTTTTGAGCACCTCGTTGACCACCTGTGGATTGGCCTTTCCCTTCATGCGGGCCATGCACTGGCCCACGAAGAAGCCGAACAGCTTGGTTTTGCCCTCGCGGTAATCGGCAAGCTGCTTCGGGTTTGCGGCAAAAATCTCGTCTACCGTCGCCTCGATGGCCCCGGCATCGGATACCTGGGCAAGCCCTTCCTTTTCAACAATCTCTTCAGCCATCGAAGCATCGGTCTGCATCAGCTCGAACACCTGTTTGGCAATGGTGTTGCTGATCGCTCCCTTCGCGATAAGCTTGATCAGCCCGCCAAGCCGCTCCGGTGAAATCGCAAACTCCGCAATATCGAGATACTTCTCCTTCAGGGTGCGCATCACTTCGCCCATCACCCAGTTCGACGCGGTTTTTCCGTCTCCGCATGCGACGACGGCCCCTTCGAAATAGTCGGCTACTTCGCGTTCGACGGTCAGCACTCCCGCATCGTAGGCTGGAATACCGTACTCGCTGACAAAGCGCTCCGCGCGGGCTTCGGGAAACTCGGGAAGCTCCAGCCGCATTCTTTCGAGCATCTCCTGATCAACCAGAACCGGCACCAGATCGGGATCGGGAAAATAGCGGTAGTCGTGCGCGAACTCCTTGCCGCGCATGGAGCGGGTCTCACCCTTGTCGGCATCCCAGAGCCTCGTTTCCTGCACGATGGCACCACCGGCCTCGACGATGTCGATGTGACGCTGCATCTCGTATTCGATAGCCTTCTCGACATTCTTGAACGAGTTCATGTTCTTGATCTCGGTACGGATGCCGTACGCTTCGTCGCCGAACAGCCGTACCGATACATTGGCATCGCAGCGCAGGCTGCCCTCCTCCATATTGCCGTCGGAGATGCCGAGGTACTTGACGATCTGGCGAAGCTTCTGCAGATAGGCCGACGCCTCCTTCGCGGTACGGATATCGGGATAGCTCACGATCTCGAGCAGCGGCACGCCGCAACGGTTCACGTCGATATAGGTGTCCTGGCCGATATCGTGGATCGACTTGCCTGCATCCTCCTCGATGTGGATCCTGATCAGCCGGATATCACGGCGGCCATCAACGGTATCGATATGCAACAGCCCTTCGGTGCATATCGGTTCCTCGAACTGCGAGATCTGGTACCCTTTTGGCAGATCCGGATAAAAATAGTTCTTGCGGGCAAGAATGGAGCTGGGTGCAATCGTGCAGCCTGTTGCCAGACCAAGCTTGACGGCATCCTCGACCACGCGGCGGTTCAGCACCGGAAGCGCTCCGGGAAGGGCCAGACAGACCGGACAGACATTGCTGTTCGCAGGGTTGCCAAACCGCGTCGAGCATCCGCAGAACGCTTTACTGCTGGTATTGAGCTGACAGTGGACTTCGAGGCCCACGACAAGTTCGTACTTCATTGAAACAGTGACTCTTTCGGCACCTCGATGATACTGGAGCTGTGCCATTTAGTTTAAGTAACCTCGATCCTGCCAACCTGAGCCGGTACGGAGCAGCTCAGAGCGGCTTGTAGCTGAACTTCTGCCCTCCGACGGTGGCTTCAGCCATGACACCTGCCTTGGGTATGACAAAAATTGCCACCCCGTTGGAATAGTCGGTATTGGTAGCCATACCGGAGGTGACGAGCACGGCGGTTGCCTGGACGTTCAGCTCGAAATTACCTCTCTTGAAATTATCGAGATCCTCCTTGCCCTTGAAAAACACGATCTCGGCGAACGACTGCCCTCCAAGCTGGGGGCCGACATTCACCTGGGTGATTTTCGACGTGCCGATCAGCGAATTGAGCTCGTAGACATAGCCGCTGCCGTGCGCGCCGCCAAGCAGGATAAGCCCGCCCTTGTAAACGTCGTAAAACACCGCATAACCATACGCGTGCTGGAAAAACCGTTCAAGCTGCGGGGCGTTTTTTCTGAAAAACTCCACCGATTGCCGTCCATTATCCTCAACCCCCGGATCCCATCCGGCAAAGGCGCCCTGCAGAGCCGTTCCGGCAAGCATAAACACCAGCACAACGATCTTCATCATCTTCATCGTACCACTCCGTTTTTTGTTGCGTTAATAAAAACAAACCGAACAAAACATGCAATGTCATGCAACCCATAATGTATGAATTTCTGCAGAGAAAAGAGAATAGGGCAAGAGGTGCGCGTCAGGCAGTAATTTTCCTGCCCGCGGTTTACGCTGTTCCGCCTGCTTCGAGCTCGCGCTTGAGCGCTTCGCGCTCGATTTCGAGGCGGCGGATCTCGCGGTTCAGGCGGTCGAGCTCCTCGGGACTGCTGTCGATCTCGAGCCGCAGGCGCGATGATGCCTCGTCGATGAGATCGATGGCCTTGTCAGGCAGAAAGCGGTCGGAGATGTAGCGGTTCGAAAGTTCCGCAGCCGCCACGAGAGCCGCGTCCTTGATGCGGACGCCGTGATGGATTTCGTACTTCTCCTTCAGGCCGCGAAGGATGGATACCGTATCCTCCACGCTCGGCTGATCGACCAGGACTGTCTGGAAGCGCCGTTCGAGCGCCGCGTCCTTTTCAATGTGCTTGCGGTACTCGTCAAGGGTGGTGGCCCCGATGCAGCGCAGTTCGCCGCGGGCAAGCGCCGGTTTGAGGATATTGGCTGCGTCCATGGCGCCTTCGGCCGAACCCGCACCAACCAGCAGGTGGATTTCGTCGATGAAGAGAATCACCTCGCCGTCTGCCGCCTGCACCTCCTTGACCACGGCCTTCAGACGCTCCTCGAACTCGCCGCGGAACTTCGCCCCCGCAACAAGCTGTGCGATGTCGAGCGCAGCGATCTGCTTGCTCTTGAGGTTCTCGGGCACATCTCCGGCAACGATCCGCTGCGCGATCCCCTCAACGAGTGCGGTCTTGCCGACTCCGGGATCGCCGATCAGCACCGGATTGTTCTTGGTGCGGCGGCTGAGGATCTGCAGCACCCGGCGGATTTCGTCGTCGCGACCGATTACCGGATCGAGCTTTCCCCTTCGCGCCTCGTCATTCAGGTTGCGCGAGTACTTCTTCAGGGAGTTGTAGGTCTCCTCGGCACTCTGGCTTGTCACCCGCTGTGATCCCCTGATGGTTGCAAGCACCTTCAGGATCGCGTCGCGGTTCACGCCAGCGTCCCGCAGCATGCCCGAAACCTTCACGCCGGCCTCGCTCATGGCGATGAACAGATGTTCCGAGCTGATATATTCGTCTTTCAGGTTTTCAGCCTCCCTGAGGGCCACATCGAAAACCTTGCCGAGATTCTGTGAAATATACTGGCCGGTGGCCGACGCACCGGTCACCTTCGGAAGCCGATCGATTTCACGGTCGACTGCCGATAGCAGATTGTCCACCGAGGCTTCGAGCTTCTGCGCTATCTGGGCGGCGATGCTGGTGCGGTCGGAAAGCATCGTGTGAAGCAGATGTTCGGGCTCGATCTGCTGATGCTGCCGGCTTCCGGCAAGCGTGGCCGCGCCCTGCAGGGCCTCCTGGGCCTTCATGGTAAATTTGTTTGGGTCGAATTGCATCGTTCTTCAGGGTTTTTCGTTTTCTCAGGCGCCGGAACCCGCCCCTGGAAGGACCGGGCACGGTACAAATAATGGCATGGTCACAGGTAACCTGTTACAGTATAACCACCTGAACAGGAAAAAAGTTAACATCTCCACTGCGCCCTGCGGAAAAAAAGCGGCAGAATAAAAAAAGCCGCCGGCGGCTGGGCCCCCGGCGGCTGAAAACACTCCGGCCGCAACCGAATAAAACCGTTCAGGCGGCAGGCGGGTTCCCTGCTGGCGGCTTCGGCAGGTTCTTCATGAACGCATTGGTGACGAGCCGCATGATCTCTCCCCCTGTAACAAGCAGCTCGGCACTCCTCTCCTGGATATGGCGCTGGGTCGCCACCTGGTCCTTGAAAAAGGCCACGCTTGCGGCATCGTAATTGCCCTCGCTCACATAGTGGTCGATCACCTTTTCTGCTTCCGCGAAAGGCATGTTGAACACTTTCACGCCGAGTTTCGCCCGCTCTATCGGGTCGAGAATTTTCTGACCGGTATTCTGCTGCTCCATGGCATTGATGGTTAACGTCCCTGAAAACTGTAGCGTAACAACTGGTAATGTATGCAATCTTTCGTCAAGAAACCAGCAGGGAAAAAGGCTCAACCCTTGCGGACGTTTCTGCTGACGCGCAAAAACCTCTCGACAAGCAGCAGCGCCATTGCTCCACCGGGCAGACCGTGATAGAGCGGGGAGCCGCCCGAAGGCACCGGAACGGGACGCGAAGCTTCGACAATGCGCTCGATACGCTGCGCAACATGATCGTATACGGCATCCCCTCCCGCCGTATCGAAATACAACCCATTCGCCCCGACGGCAAGTTTCTCGAGCGTTGCAGGACTGAACCGGGTTCTGACGACAGCTCCGGCGGCATCCCTCCTGACCCCGCCCGGATACCGCGGATCCGGGACGAGGGCGTCTGTGCGGCTTCCGGCGCCCAGCACAAAAAGCGTGACGCCGGCTCGTTTGAGTTTTTCGGCAGCCGCCGCCAAGCCTCCCTCATGATCTTCACCGTCGCTGAGCAGCACGACAATCCGTTCGGGTGATGCGGCACCGTCGCCCCCTGCTCTTCGGGGTGCCGCAAATAACCGGAGGGCAAGATCGATCGCCGGAGCGAACGATGTCCCCTTCGTTTCGACGAGATCGGGGGAAGACGCGGCAAGCAGGGCATCGAAAACCTCCCGGTCGAGGGTGAGCGGACACTGCACCAGAGGGGAGCCGGCAAACAGCAGCAACGCCAGCCGTCCGTCACCGATGCGCGCGCCGATAAAGCGTGCGGCATCCTTTGCCCGCTCGAGGCGGTTTGAAGGAACATCAGCGGCAAGCATGCTGCCTGAAACGTCGAGCATGAACACGACGTCTGCCCCTTTGCGAAAAACCACCCGCTTTCCGCCGCAGAGCTGCGGACCGGTAAGGGCGAAAAGCAGGATGGCGATGGCGGCAAACTGCAGCATCAGGCAGAAAAACAGGCGGTTCTCTCCCCCCGCAGCGGCGGCGGGCCCCAGCCGTTCTCTGGCCTGCATCTGGCGCATGTAGCCGTATCCGAAAAGCACCGCCAGGGGAATCAGCAGAAGCAGATAGCCGGAATTGTCAGGCCAGGCGAAACACATGGGCACGATGATTTTGTTAGGGAATCCGCAGCAGCCTGGTATTCGATACCATTATTTCAAGAAGCAGCAGCACGACAGCCGGCACGAGAAATTGCAGGAACAGCGCGGATTTTCTTCTGGTCACGGGACTTGAAAGCGGGCTTTTTTCCAGGTGGTCGATGGACCGGAAGGTTCCGGCAAGCGATGCCTTGCCCCCGGAGCGGAAATACCTTCCACCTGTCGATTCAGCCACACGGCGCAGCTCTTCTTCGTGCAGGTCCGAAGGGCCGTCGCTTCCCGATCCTGCTCCGACCGTATAGATCCTGATCCCCTGACGGGCTGCAAGGGAGGCCGCAGTGAGGGGATCGATTTCTCCTGCATTGGATGCACCGTCGCTGAAGAGGATCACGATTTTCTGTGCCGACTCGGATGCCTTGAGACGGTTGAGGGCGACAAGAATCGCCGTACCGACAGCCGTCCCTTCGTCCCGGATCACTTCGGACGTGACGCTCTCGATCAGCGCACTGGCGACACGATGGTCGAGCGTGAGAGGACAGAGTGTATACCCTTGCGCCTTGAAGACCACAACACCGATGCGGTCGTTTTCGTGTCCCTCCACGAACTCCCGGGCGACATCCCTGAGTGCATCAAGCCGGCTGCGTCCGTCCGCATCACGCTGGAGCATCGACTCCGAAATATCGAGCGCAAGCACGATATCGATTCCGCGCGACCGGGCAACAGTCGCTTCCTCCACGAAGTACGGACGGGTCATGGCAAGCACGCAGAGTGCCAGCGCACTCCACCGCAGCCAATCCGTCAGATTCCGCTGCACCGGCTGCGCCTCGAACCCATCGCTGCGCAACCGGTCGATATCGGGAAACATGAGTGCCGCCAACCGGCCTTTTTTCCGGCGAAGATGCAGCAGCAGGATCGCAAGGACAAGCACCGGAAACAGCAGCAGCCAGAACGGCTCCTCCATGCCGGGGCGGGGAATATGGGATAGCCAGTCCTGCATAGATCAACAATCAGTTGATGACAATTGCCTGTCGCAACGACAGGCGGAAAACATTACAGGGCCCCCTGGTTCCGTCCCGAGCGCACGATTTCCTCGGCCTGACGGATCGAGTTTCGGGACTCCTCGGCGCTGGGACGGCTGTCTGCGAATTTCACGAGATCGGCCTGCCGCAGCAGGGTCATGATTGCATCGAAGGACGAAACCCCGAGCTTGCGGAGATCCCGCTCGATCTCCTGCGTCACGGCTTCGAGCGCCCTGATGCGATAGTGCCGCTCGAGATATTCACGCATGACGGCGCTCAGCTCGGCATGGCATTCGGCCGGCGGCATGCCGCCCGAAAGCCGGCTGCCGAGCCTGCGGAGCTTGCGGCCCGCCACTTGCGCGGGATCGACGGTTTCGGCGAAAAAACGCACTTTGCGCTTGACGAGAAACAGCACCAGAAGCACCGCTCCTGCCAGACCGAATGCGGCAAAGACAAACGGCATGACCAGGAGAAAAGGAAACACCGGCTGCAGGGGCGGCTTGAGCGGACGCAACCGCTTCACATCAGGCGACGTGAGGGTCTTCACGAAAACCGCCGCGTCCGGCCGGTACAGCTGCGTACCGGTAACATGACCTTCCTGGTCGCGATACACAAGCCGGAAAGCCGGCATGCGCTGCTTTCCGGAACCGAAAACCGCGAGATCCAGCACCGTTCGCTCTTCGCCAAGCGCAGGGGATACCCTGGAGGAGAAGTGCCGGCGTCCGGCAAGCATGAAGGGACTGAGGGCCGCTGAATCGGGCAGTTCAACGTCCGTCAGCATGTCGCTGCCGCGGCGGACACGAATCGTCATGGTAACCCGTTCGCCGGCATAGACACTGTCGGGGACCACGGTTACGCTTGCCTGGAGAGAATCAGGCCGGGGGGGCGCCCCAAGGAGAACCGGCGAGCAGGCGAACACGGACAGCAGCAGCAACAGCAATGCTGAACCGGCAACTCCCGGATGTTCAGTACTTTCTTTCACGATACCGGAAAAATGAGTTCAGTTCACTGATGAAGGAGCGTCCGGTATCGAGACGCACGGTATCGATCTTCATGCGCACAAGCTTTTGACGAAGCTCTTCGGCCTGACGCTGCTGTCTTTCCCCATACCGTGCGCGTGCTTTGCGGCTTCCGGCATCCAGGGTAATGCGGGCGCCTGTTTCGGGGTCCTCGAGATCGAGCAGGCCGGTTTCGGGAAGTTCACGTTCGAGCGGATCACCGATATGCATGAGCACAAAGTCGTGCCGGGCATTGAGCAGCTTCATGCCCCGTTCGTAATCGCAGTCCATCAGATCGCTGAGCAGGAACACGATGGCCTGCCGTTTCCGGATATGACCAACAAACGACAGGGCCGCCCCGATGTCGGTTTTCCTGCCCCGGGGCTTCATCCGGAACAGCTCGTCGAGTATCATGAGCACCTGCTGCCTGCCCTTGCGCGGAGGAATGAAGGTCTCCACCCTGTCGGTAAAGATCACCAGCCCCACCTTGTCGTTGTTCAGGATGGCACTGAAGGCCAGCACGGCGCTCACCTCCGCAGCAAGATCCCGCTTGCTTTTCGGGCCGCTGCCGAACAGCATGGATGCCGAGGCATCGACAAGCAGCAGCATGCTGCGCTCCCGTTCTTCGCTGAAAAGCTTGACGTAAAGCTCATGCTTGCGGGCCGAGGTGTTCCAGTCGATGGTGCGGACATCGTCGCCGTACTGGTACTCGCGCACGCTCTGGAATTCGATACCCCTGCCCTTGAACGAGGAGTGGTACTCGCCGCTGAAAAGTTCCGAAGCCAGACGTCTCGAACGGATCTCGATCCTCCGGATAGCATCAGGAATCTCCTTCGGACCCTTCATCCCCTCTTGCGGTGTCAGCATCATCACTCTTATCCTTGCATGGTTGGCAGCAATGCATACGCTTACGGCACCTGCACGTGCTGGAGAATCTCCCGGATGAAATCGTCGGTCCTGACGTTTTCGGCTTCGGCCTCGTAGCCGGGAATGATCCGATGGCGCAGGGTCTCGTATGCCACGGACTTCACGTCCTCGGGGGTTATATAGGCCCTGTGCTGCAGGAATGCATGGGCCTTCGCGGCAAGCAGCAGGAAAATCGAGGCTCTCGGGGAAGCACCGTATTCGATCATGGATTCGAGCGATGCAAGCCCGTAACCGGCAGGCTTTCGGGTGGCGAACACCAGATCGACGATATAGCGCTGCACCCGGGGATCGACGTAGATCCGGTCGATCAGCCTCCGGGCCGCGGCGATGTCGCCGGCCCGGACCACGGCCCGGACTTCCGGCATGTCGCCTGAGGCGGCCGCATGCTGCATGATTTCGAGTTCTTCGTCATACGAGGGATAATCCACCATGACTTTCATCATGAAGCGGTCAACCTGCGCCTCGGGCAGCAGGTAGGTGCCTTCGTGCTCGATGGGGTTCTGGGTAGCCAGCACCATGAACGGCTGGGGAAGCGGAAAGGTGCTGCTGCCGATGGTGACCTGCTTTTCCTGCATGGCTTCAAGCAGCGCCGACTGCACCTTTGCTGGTGAGCGGTTGATCTCGTCGGCAAGAATCACGTTGGCGAACA
This sequence comes from Chlorobiota bacterium, assembly GCA_016866305.1. GTDB lineage: Bacteria > Bacteroidota > Chlorobiia > Chlorobiales > Chlorobiaceae > Chlorobium. The sequence goes on from VGMX01000011.1 coordinate 19,859, forward strand.
CCGGCCCCTGACGGGGGTGGAACTCCATATCCTTCGGATTGTAGACCATGGTGCCCACAAGATCGGCAGGGAGCATGTCGGGAGTGAACTGGATGCGCTGGAACCGGAGGTCCATGGCTGCGGCGAAGGTTCGTACAATCAGGGTTTTGGCAAGGCCCGGCACGCCTTCGAGAAGAATGTGCCCCCCGGCAAGCAGGGCGATGAACACCCGCCGGATCACCTCCTTCTGCCCGATGATGCGGGAAGCGATCTGCTCCTCCGCACGGTCGAGAAACGCCGATGCCGCGGCTATTTCCCGACCCAGTTCCTCAAGCCCCGCTGCATGCTGCATAGGTCTTCCATCCGTTTGTGGTTTTCAAAAAACCGCCGGAAACGTTCCGGTTCGGACCGTTACGGCTTTCTGTACAGCTTCCTGAACCCGAGAACCAGCAACGCGATGCCTGCAAACAGGGCAGGCCAGGTATAGAAGTCGGGAATGTAGAATCCGCTGTTCAGAATGCCGACATCGGGAGCCAGGAGCAGAATGAGATCCGCGCCGAGAAGAATCATGAGCACCCCCGCAAAGCTCACCTTGACCGCCGGTTTGCTATTGTTTACCGGTTTGTTAGCTTTTGCCATACCTTCAGAGAAAATGATACCATGAATATTTTAGGAATTGAAACCAGCTGCGACGAAACCTCGGCTGCGGTGCTGCTTGACGGAAAGGTGGGCTCAAACGTTATCAGCTCACAGCTCTGCCACACCGGTTTCGGCGGAGTTGTGCCGGAACTCGCCTCAAGAGAACATGAGCGCATGATCGTCTCCATTGTCGAGCGTGCAGTAACTGAAGCCAATATAACGAAAAATGAGCTCGATTGCATAGCTGCCACCGCAGGACCCGGACTCATCGGCGCCGTTATGGTAGGGCTCTGTTTCGCCGAGGGAATGGCCTTCGCGCTTGGCATTCCGTTCGTACCGGTGAACCATATCGAGGCCCACATGTTTTCTGCGTTCATTCCCGAATCGCCGGATCACCAAACGCCGGAAGGTCCGTTCATGGCACTGACCGTCTCGGGAGGCCATACGCTGCTCTCGCTCGTGCAGGAGGATCTGTCGTATGAAGTGATCGGCAGAACGCTTGACGACGCGGCAGGTGAAGCCTTCGACAAAACCGGCAAGATGCTTGGCCTCGCCTATCCTGCAGGACCGGTGATCGACCGGCTCGCCGCCTCGGGAGATCCCGGTTTTCACGATTTCCCGAAAGCACTGACCTCGCAATCGCAAACCAGCAGAAACTACCGGAACAATTTCGATTTCAGTTTTTCCGGCCTGAAAACCTCGGTACTGACCTGGTTGCGGAAACACCCGCCGGAGTTCATCGAGGCCCGCCTGCCCGACATCGCGGCATCCATACAGCATGCCATTGTCAGCGTTCTTGTCGAAAAAACCATCTCGGCAGCGCAGCACTACCGGGTGAAGGCTGTTTCCGTCGCGGGAGGTGTCAGCGCCAACTCTGCCCTGAGAAGCGCCATGCAGGATGCCTGCCTGCGGCACGGCATGGAACTGTACATCCCGGGAACGGTCTACTCGACCGACAATGCCGCAATGATTGCTTCGCTTGCCGCTCTTATGCATGCCAAAGGCGCTGCAGCAAAAAACCGTTACGACGTAGCTCCGTTTGCAAGTTTTGGCGCACGGCGCCCCTAAGGCATCATTGAAATAGTCAGGTTAATACCGTACATTAGAATTCACTTTACAGCAAAGCGTATCGAACAATCAAGACGCCTTTTTCATCATCATACACTCTATCATGCACGATTTCATCTTCTCAATGCTGCTCTTCGCTCCTCCCGCAGGAGGCCAGAATCCCAATCCCTTCATTCAGCTTGTCCCGCTCGTCCTGATCTTCGTTGTCTTCTACTTTTTCATGATACGTCCCCAGCAGAAAAAACAGAAGGAACGGGAGACCGTACTCGAAAGTTTAAAAAGGGGCGACAGGGTCGTTACCATAGGCGGCATGCACGGCACGGTTGCCGGCATCGATACGGAAAAGAAAACCGTTCTTCTGCAGGTCGGCGACAACCTGAAAATCAAGTTCGACCGCACGGCAATAGCCAATGTCGAAAAACAGGAATCCGGCGACAAACTTACCACTACGAAGGAATAACAAAAAAGCATGCAAGAGACACTGGCACTACTGGTTCTGGAAAACGGCTCCGTTTACAGGGGAACGGCATTCGGGCACATCGGGGAAGCAGCCGGAGAAGTGGTCTTCAACACCTCGCACACCGGCTACCAGGAAATTCTCACCGACCCATCCTATGCGGGTCAGATGGTGGTAATGACCTATCCGCTTATCGGCAATTACGGCGTCACACCAAACGACAACGAATCGTCGAAAGTGTGGGCGTCGGCCTTCATCGTCCGGGAAGCATCGCATATCCACAGCAATTTCGAGGCCTCAGGAAGCCTTGACGCTTACCTGAAGCAGGCGAAGGTGATGGGACTTGCCGGCATCGACACCCGGAAACTTGTTCGCGAAATCAGGGAAAAGGGCGCGATGAGGGGAGTCATCTCCACGCTTGACCTCAATGCCGAAAACCTGAAGCAGAAGGCGCTCGGCATACCGGAAATGACCGGACAGGATCTGGTAAAAACCGTTACTGCAACCAGAAGCTACCGGCTCGACAAACAGGACGCCCGCTACCATGTGGCCGCTTTTGATTACGGCATCAAGAACAACATCCTGCGCATCCTGCAGAACTGCGGATGCCGTGTGACGGTGCTGAATGCCGCAACACCGTTTGAAGAGGTGCTGAAACTGAACCCCGACGGAGTCTTTCTGTCGAACGGCCCCGGCGACCCTTCCGCAGTAGGCTACGCCATCGATACCATCAGGGCGATTGCCGAATACAACCGCACCACCAGGCCCCTGCCGGTATTCGGCATCTGCCTGGGACACCAGCTGCTTTCGCTGGCGTTCGGAGCGGAAACCTACAAGCTGAAATTCGGCCATCACGGCAGCAATCATCCGGTAAAAAATCTTGAGAACAGGAGAATCGAGATCACCTCGCAGAACCACGGTTTCGCGGTGAAGATGGACTCGCTGCCCGAAGATATCGAAATGACACACCTCAATCTCTACGACCAGACCGTCGAGGGAATCAGGCATCGCTCATTGCCGTGCTTCTCGGTGCAATACCATCCTGAAGCCGCACCGGGCCCGCACGATTCTCACTACCTTTTCGACCGGTTCACCGAGATGATGGACAAGGCGAAAAACTGATTGCAGGCTCTCTCTTTAACCATACTAACCCTTTTCCGAAGAGATGAAAAAAAGACTGTTCACACCGGGACCCACCCCCGTGCCTGAAAATGTCATGCTTCGCATGGCGGCGCCCATCATCCATCACAGGAACCCCGAGTTCATGGAAATCCTTACCCGTGTGCACGAGGATCTCAGGTATCTCTTCAGAACAACCCAGCCGGTCGTGGTGCTGAGCTGCTCAGGCACCGGCGGCATGGAAGCGGCTGTTTCAAGCCTCTTCAAATCAGGGGAAAAGGTCATCACCGTCAACGCCGGCAAATTCGGTGAACGCTGGGGACAGCTGGCGCGGGTTTTCACCGGCAACTGCATCGAGGAAAAGGTGCAGTGGGGCACGGCAATCCAGCCCGAGCGCATGGCGGAACTGCTCGCGCAGCACCCCGATACCCGTGGCGTCTGCCTTACCCACTCCGAAACCTCCACCGGTACGGCTGCCGACATCAAGGCCCTGTGTGCATTGATCCGGGAAAAATCGGATGCGCTCATTCTCGTTGACGGCATTACCGCCATCGGCGCCCACGAATTCCATTTCGACGACTGGGGTGCGGATATCTGCATCACCGGCTCGCAGAAAGGGCTCATGATGCCTCCGGGACTTGCCCTGGTGGCAATTTCGGAAAGAGCGCAGGATGTCATCAACACCCACACCCATACCCAGCAGTTTTACCTGAGCCTGAAAAAAGCCCTGAAATCGCATGCAGCCGAAGACACCCCGTTCACTCCGGCAGTCTCTCTGGTTATCGGACTGGACGAAGCGCTGCAGATGGTCAAGGCGGAAGGCATCGAAAACATCTGGAAACGCCATGAGCGCCTCGCAGCTGCCTGCCGCGAGGGATGCAGCGCACTCGGCATGAAGCTCTTCAGCAACTCCCCATCATTTGCCGTGACCCCGGTCTGGCTTCCCGAAGGGGTGGACTGGTCGGCATTCAACAAGGCGCTGAAACAGAAAAACGGAATCACGGTCGCGGCCGGTCAGGATGAATACAAGGGTAAAATCTTCCGCATCTCCCACCTCGGCTTCTATGATGAACTCGACATGCTGACGGTTATCGGCGGCCTGGAACGAGCCCTCAAAGACATCAACTTCGATTTCGAAGTCGGAGCGGGTGTCAGTGCCGTGCAGAAAGCGTTCCTCGGAAACTGACCGGCAAGAAAAGCGGCAACTTCACGAAAGCCGCCGGGCAACCCTGCCTGGCGGCTTTTCCTTTTTTCTTCTTTGCGTTTCCTGCTCTATCTTGCAAAAAAAGGATCTCCTGCATGACAATGCCATACTCCATCCTGCTGCTTTTCACCGCGGCATTTTCCCTTTCGGGAGAACTCATGCACTACCGCACGATGCAGGAGGCGAACGGACATTTCAGAAAAGGCGATTATTTCCGGGCGGAACAACGTTACCGCAATGCCATCGTTTCCGCTTCGAAAGATGGGGAAAGGGTGACCGCACGCTTCAATCTCGCCGTCAGCCTTGCCATGCAGCGAAAGTATCGTGAAGCCATCGGGCTGTACCGCACTGTCGCCATGAAGCCGGGTGAAAAAAAAATGCGGAATCTCTGTCGATACAACGAAGCCACCTGTCTTGCCCGCCTCGCCATGGCCGAAACCGGAACGGATCCGAAAAGAGAACTGCTTGAACAGGCACTCGAAGGGTATGCTGCCGTGCTGTTCGAAGAACCCGACGAGACCGATGCACGCATCAACTACGAAATCGTCTACCGCATGCTTCAGAAGCTGAAAACCCCGCCGTCCCGACACCCGGAGGACGGGAGTGAAAAAAGCGGCAACGGTACGGCATCGAATGCAGGCATGAAAACTGCGGAACGGATTCTTGAAAATGCCCAGTTGCAGGAAAACAGCCTGCTGCGCCGGCTTCCCCGTGCAAGCGGAGAGGAAAGGGCTTCCTCCAAAAACCGCAAGGACTGGTGAAAAGCCGCATGAGTCGCCAAAAACAGGTACTGCTGGTTTTTCTCCCCTCCGATAGCGGTGTTGACGGAGCCCGATCCCTCTATGCCGAGCCGGAAAAAAGCATGCCGGTGCAGTGGTTCAACCGGTCGGTCAGGAAACTGATCAAGAAGAGCCAGTTCGCCATACCACCCCTCTCCCTGATGATTCTCAGCTCGATCAGTGTCCCGGGTGTCGAGCAGCGCATATGCGACATGCGTTTTGAGGATTTTCCGGACGCTGTCCACTGGGATCTCGTGGGCATCAGCGTGCAGACCGGCATGGCAAGAAAGGCGTTCGAGCTTGCCGACAGGCTCCGCGGGCAAGGAGTGATTGTCATTCTCGGAGGAGCGCACGTCACACTCTTCCCCGATTCCTGCCGCGCGCATGCCGACATTCTGGTGCATGGTGAAGCCGACGACCTGTGGAAAGAGGTGCTTGAAGATCTGAAAGCAGGCACCCTGAAAACGGACTACAGATCCGACCGGTTCCCTGACCTTTCCCTTGCCCGGCCGGTCAGTAAAAGCGCTCTGGTCAAGAATCGCTATTTCACAACCAACCTGATACAGACCGGACGCGGCTGTCCCTACAACTGCGATTTCTGCAACGTTCACGTCCTGAATGGTCACTCGCTCAGAAGAAGAAGCGTCAGTGATATCGTTGACGAGGTCGCCCGGTTCCGGAAGCAGGACAGGCGTATTTTCTTTTTTGTCGACGACTCCATCAATGCCGATCCCGCCTATGCCGAAGAGCTGTTCAGGCGTCTTGTCCCCCTGCAAGTCAGCTGGTTCGGACAGGCCACCACGACGCTCGGCCAGCAGCCCCGGCTGCTCGAGGTTTTTGCCCGCTCCGGATGCCGGGCGCTGCTTGTCGGCATCGAGAGCATCGAACCGGAAAGCCGCAATGCGCACCGCAAAACCCAGAGCCGGGTGACCGAACTCGCCGCAGCGATAAAAAACATCCGCAGTGCCGGCATCAGCCTTTACGGCAGCTTCATCTACGGTCTCGACGGGGATACGCTTGAAACGCCGGCGGCAATCCTCGACTTCGTCAGGGAAACCGGACTCGATGTTCCGGGCATCAACATCCTCCGGCCGACTCCAGGCACCAGGGTTTTCGAGCGGCTCAGACAGGAGGGTCGCCTGCTCTTCGACTCCGAAGACAGCACAGCTTTCCGCTACACCTTCGGCCAGGAGATGCTCTACCGGCCGAAGAACATCCCGCTCGACGCTTTCGTGGAAAGCTACGCCGAGTTGACCGGAAGACTTTTCACCACCGCGCAATCCGTCCGGAGAGGCCTCGGTGCGCCAAGTGCAAAAACCGCCGTACTCTTCTTCAACCTCTTCTACACCCACCTCTACGGGCTCTCGCGCAACGACCTCCGCAAACAGCTCCTGTGCCGGTCAGCGTAAAAAATGATTTTGCCTTACGGCAAATAATTCCTAAAATTATACCCGCTACGAAATTCAGTACCTGTCACAACCATCATTAACCACCTCTTTAACTGGAGAACACCATGAAACGCTTTCTGCCTGTTTTCGCTGTAGGCATGCTCTGCCTTGGCGCCTGCAACCTTGAGAAACCGCCGGCCAAGCTCGAATTCCCTGAATCCAAGGAAGAAGCTGCGGCTCCTGCCGAAACCGCGGCTCCGGCAGAAGCTCCCGCCGCGGAAGCCCCTGCCGATCCGAAACTTGCCGCAGGCAAAACCGTTTACGAAACCAAAGGGTGCAACGGGTGCCACGATGCCGGCATGATGGGCGCTCCGAAACCCGGTGACAAGGCCGCATGGAAAGACCGCATTGCCCAGGGTGTTGATGTCATGACGAAGAAATCCATCGATGGATTCACCGGCAAAGGCGGCATGATGCCGGCTAAAGGCGGCAACGCGGACCTTACCGATGAAGAGGTGGCCAACGCAGTAGCTTATCTGGCTGAAATTTCCAAATAAGCTGCCTCAATCGCGGTTTCGGATATCGCGAGCAAAAGCGGAACACCCCGGTCAGGAGTGTTCCGCTTTTTTGCGCTACTCTATGGCTATATAGGCATAAAATATTCGCCGGCGGTTTGGAAGGCCGGATTTTTAATGCTAAAATATCCAGCTTGAGATTTTTTGCATAACCGGCACACAACCAATCATCAACAATCTTTTAATTCTTGCAAGGGAGGACTCTATGTCTCGTTTCGTATCCGCTGCTTTTTGCGCCCTGTTTGTTATGTCTTTCAGCCTTACCGATGCTCACGCCGCGACAGGAAAAGCAATCCATGACGCCAACTGCGCTTCATGCCATGGCGCAGGCATCATGGGCGCTCCGAAAACCGGCGACAAGGCCGGATGGGCTCCCCGTATCGCCCAGGGCATGACTGTGCTGGTCGACAAATCCATCAAAGGATACCAGGGCAAGAAAGGCATGATGCCTGCCAAGGGTGGAAACACCAAACTCACCAACGCCGACGTCAAACTCGCCGTCGAGTACATGGTCAGCGTAAGCAAATAAGCGCTTGCAGATTTTTTTCAGCAAAAGGCGGGTGTACAGCCCGCCTTTTCTGTTTCTGACGCACCCAGAATCCTCTCGGTGAAATCCCGACACGCATACGATATCTTTTCACCTGCCCTTGTTTTCCGCATCAGGCTCCTCCAGAACAACCTTTTCGTATATTGACCTGCACAACGTTCACAAACGGGAAAAGGAGCACCGATGGATATGCAATCAGGCGAGATGCTGGGATTCGCGGCAGGAGTGATTACCACGCTCGCTCTCCTGCCGCAGGCGCTGAAGATCATCACGACGCGACAGACGCGCGACATCAGCCTGCTCTGGGCACTGAGCATGAACGTCGGACTGCTGCTCTGGCTTCTCTACGGCCTTCAGAAAAACGATTCTCCCATGATAGCCGCCAACAGCATATCGCTTGTCCTGCTCCTCGTCATTCTCCTTTTCAAACTCCGCTACCGGTAAGGGAAACCAATGGCTCCTGATGGAAAAACCCGTGAAAAAACGTACATATCCTTACCGTCAACCATAACCATTCTGATGGACCGATGCATACACTCCATACCGGTTTTATCGGCACCGGACGAATCGCCCGGGCACTGATCGCCGGACTTGCGGCAAAAGAGGACATGCGGCTGTACGGTTACGATACGCTTCCGGCAGCTATCGAAAGCATCACGGAAGCCTATCCCGTCGAGGCATGCCGCTCCATCGAAGAACTTTCCGGAAAGGCCGGGGTGATCATCCTTTCGGTGAAGCCCTACCAGATAGAGGATGTACTCGGCGAACTCAAACCTTTTCTTACCGAACGTCATCTTCTTGTCAGCGTGGCAGCAGGCATTTCATCTGAATTCATCCGGCATCACACCGGCGAGGAGATAAAGGTCATCCGGGTGATGCCCAACACTCCGGCATTTGCCGGTGAAGGGATGACCGCTCTGTGCAGGGGGGAAGGAGCGACAAGACAGGACCTCGAGCTTGCCGACGGGCTCTTCCGCGCTATCGGAAGAACCGTGGTACTCGGCGACGAACGGCTCATGGATGCGGCCACCGCCCTCTCCGGCAGTGGCCCGGCTTACATGTTTGACATCATCGCATCACTGGCCGATGGAGGGGAACTGCAGGGACTCTCCCGCAAGGACGCCCTGCTCCTTGCAGCACAAACCATGTACGGTGCGGCGAAAATGGTCCTCTCCGGCAGCAAAAGCCCGGAGGAGCTTGTCAGCGAGGTAACCACTCCCGGCGGCACGACCGAGGCGGGGCTGAAGGTGATGCATGAGCGGAACATCCGGCAGATTCTTGTCGATACGGTGTCGGCAGCTGCCGCCCGTTCGCGTGAACTGATGAAATAAGATAACCGCTGAAGGGCCCTTATGCGGAAAACCGTTTTCCGACACGCTCAGGGCATCATGATCCTGATTGTTGCCGTTCTGTCCTGTGTTGCAGGCACGGGCGGCAATGGCGCCCCCAAGGAAGGGAACACGCCGTTCCTCCGCACATCGCTCTCCGGCAACACCCCATTGACCGGGGAGGAGGTGCTGCTGACCTATACGCTTTATTTCACGGGGGACGCGCCCCAGGTTTCCGATGTTTCCGGTCCTGCCATGGGTGGCTTATGGCATGAGGAGATCGACCCCGGCCGGTATGTCCAGAGCCGACCGGTGACCATTGACGGCATCGTTTACCGGAGCGCGGTCATCCGGCAGTTCAGGCTTGCAGCCCTTCAGAGCGGACGTATCGTGATCGAGGGGTATCGGCTGCAGTGCATCGTTCCGGGCCCATCATCCGCATCCGCAGGCCGCACGATTCTCCTTGAAGCCCCGTCCGTCATCATGCAGGCCAGACCGCTTCCTGCGCCTGTTCCGGAAGGATTCAGCGGAGCAATCGGCACCTTTTCCCTGAACGTGACCGCAGACCGGACAACCGCCAGGGCCGGTGAGCCGGTAACCGTGACCTCCACGATAAACGGACGGGGAAACCTTTCAACCCTCGAAATGCCTGAACTTGCAGTTCCTCCCGCCATGCACCGGAGACCTGCTGTCATCTCGGCACGCATCGGAAGCGGCAAAACCGTTTCATCAGGCTCCATCGTTTCAGAGGTGATCCTGTATCCGCAGATCGCGGGGAAAACAACCATTCCTCCGGTACGGTTCACCTTTTTTGATCCCGAACATGCCCGCTACCTGACGATCTCTTCACAACCGGTAACCATAACGGTGCCCGGAACGGAAAATGCCGGGACAGCGGTTGCGCCGTCTGCGGAAACAGGCGAACCGTCCGCAGAAAACAGGAACATTCCGGTATCGCTGCCCATGGCAGGCACAGCGGTTGCCGTGGTTCTTGCCCTCATAGCGCTCTTCATGCTCGGCAGGAAAAGAACCGGAAAACTCCCGAAGCGGAGAGGTGAAAACAGTCCGATACCCGCCGCTAACAGCTCTGAAACTCCGGAAACAGCGCGGGCTGCACTCTATGCTGTCATAAAACAGAAGGGGGTCATGAAGCCGGAGAGCCTGACAAGAGAGCAGCTTCGCCGTGAAATGTTCAGGAACAACATCCCGGAAACGACCTGCGAAGAGATCGAAAAGCTTTTCGAGTCGATAGATCGTCTGCTCTACAGCCCTTCCGGGGCATCGGAAAAGGAGATCGACCGGGTCAGAACAGAAACCGGCACCCTGATCGGAAAACTGCTCCAGCCTCAGGGGATATCCCGGAAACCGTTCACCCGCCGGCAAGCGAGCGCCAGGGAAAAAGGGAGCAGGTAACCGGCGTGCCTGCCGGAAGAGCTTCCGGAGAGGGTGGCGCTTCAATGATACCGTTCGATCCGGCAAGTGCGGTCATCATATGCGACTCGGTTTTCGGGCTGACCCTGCAGAAAAGCTCTCCCCGATCCGAACGGATGAAACCCGCAAGAAAACGGTGCCGGCTTCTGTCGGCCGGAAACGGTTCATCGAGCCGGGTGACAACCTTTTCCGGAACCTCCCTGCCCTGTTGCAGGCAGAGAGCGGGAACCACGTATTCGGAGAAGCAGATCATGGCTGAAACCGGGTTTTCCGGGCTTCTGGGCGACGGTCCAGAACCGCGGTTCCACACCGGCTTCACAGAGCAGATCCTGAACATAGTCGTATTCGCCGGTTGAAATGCCCCCTGCCGTCAAGAGCATTCTTCAGCACCCTGCGCAGCGCATCCCGGTCATCAGGAGAGTGCAGGAGCGCTGCGGGTTCGACGCCCCATGCGCGGGAAAGGGACTCCATCATGCTGCGGTTGCTGTTGTATATTTCCGCCGCCCCTTCAAGAGGCTCACCGGGAAGCCGCCGTTCGCTGCCGACCGTCACCAGCGCAAGGGAGGGCAAACCGCCGACCAGCGCTCCGGCAATACCAAAGGCCGCAAGCACGGCGATCTCCCCGGCGCAAGCACGGTGCCTGCGGAAAGAAGCCGTGATCCCTCTTTGACCTCTTCTCCTGCGTAGCGGATATTGGCCCCTTTTTTCGGTACGGAATAGATATCCACCTGGCGGGTATTGAAACCGCTGGTCTGTTCGAAGGGAATAACCGTATCGGCGCCTTCCGGCAGGGGAGCTCCGGTCATGATCGGCGCACATGTTCCCGGCATAACGGTCTCTTGCGGAACGGCACCGGCCGCCACTTCCGTGATGACCTGCAATCTGGCAGGAGCGTCCGCAGATGCCGTCGCCACGTCATCCCGACGCAGGGCAAAGCCGTCCATGGCGGCGTTGGTGAAGCGGGGCATGGCGAACGGCGCGGCAACATCTCCGGCAAGCACACGGCCCTGCAGGCGGGAAAGCTCCAGGCACCCGGCTGGCAGTGGAGTGACCGTGTCCCTGATGATTCTGCGGGCTTCCTCAACGGTAATCATCATGGGTGGCCCTCCCCTTTAAGCATTGCAAAGGCATGGAACACAGCGGGCACCAGCACTTCGAGCGCGTCACAGGCAGCTCCCGGGCTTCCGGGAAGACAGACCAGCAGCGAGTTCCCGATCGTACCGGCAGCAAGCCTGGAGAGCATGGCGGTTCTGGTTTTTCCCTGACCCCAGCTGAAGAGCGCCTGCTCGATGCCCTGCAGCCGCCGGGTAAACTTCGGCTGGAGTGCCTCGACCGTCACATCCCTTGGCCCGAGGCCGGTACCTCCCGATGTAACGATCAGTTCCACGCCTCCGGCAACCCACTCGTCTACGGCGGCTTCGATCTCCTCCTTCCGGTCGGCGACAACCCTCAGTTCTTCGACAGGACAGCCTGCCGCCTCGAGACCTTCGCGCAGCAGCATGCCGGAACGGTCCTGCCCCTTTCCCGAAGCGATGGAGTCGGAAAGCACGAGAATCGAGGTTCTCGGTCTGTACTCCGTTGAATGCTGCCGCTTGCCTCCGGTTTTCACATCAAGCCGTATGGAGCCGATCTCCATTGCGGTATCGACAGCCTTGCACATGTCGTAAATCGTCAATGCAGCAACCGAAACCGCCGTGAGAGCCTCCATCTCCACTCCGGTGGCTTCCCTGGTCTTTGCCGTTGCCGATATGGCGATCCGGTCGTCGAGAACGGTAAAGGAAATATCTACCCATGAAAGGTTGAGCTGATGACAGAGCGGTATGAGGTGGGCGGCCTGTTTTGCCGCCTGGATACCGGCAAGCTTTGCCGCTGTGAGTACATTGCCTTTGGGCAGGGCATGCGCTGCAAGCAGGCGGAGGGTTTCCGGATTCATGGCTATGACTCCGGAAGCCGTCGCGCTCCGTACGGTTCCGGGTTTCGCCGAGACATCGACCATGGCGATATCGCCCCGTTCGTCGAGATGGGTAAAGTCCATAAGGAGGTACTGTAAGGGTTGTCTGTTTCAGGCCGTCAGTCCGGAAAGCTGCAGCGCGAGTTCAGGATGATCGGTAATGATGCCGTCAGCGCCCATGCATTTTACGGCAAGCATATCGTCAATGCGGTTCACCGTCCAGGGAATCACAAGGACACCCCGGTCGTGCAGGCTGTCCGCCAGCTCGATGCTCAGAAGGGAATAATACGGATTCACATAGGCAGGAACAAAACCGGGTTCCCACGGAAAGGGTTCGAAATGCCGGCGGTTTTCGACGAGAAGACCGAAACACAGACCAGGAGCACGTTTCCAGACCTCCAGAAGAATCCTGCGGTCGAACGACTGCACCCGGATCCTTGAGGCAAGAGCTGACAGTTCAGGCATGCCGGTCAGCAGCGCGGCATACTCGTCCGGTGGCGGATGCAGCAGGTTATCCCCGGCCGGCCACGATTTCAGTTCGAGATTGAAGGTCATTTCACCCGGCAGGCCTGCCTTCTGCATGTAGGCGTCAACCTCCCGGAAAACCCTGGAAAGCAGGGGTTTCGGCGAACCTGTCGCCTGCTGGAGAGGAAAAGCGGGATCGGGAAGACCGCAACTGAAACGGACAATCTCTTCATACGGCATGCGGTAAAGCCTGTAGCGGTCATGGTGCCCCGGGGGAAGCGGTGATCCATCCGGAGCACAACACAACGGTGCACTGAGCCACGGATCGTGAGAGACGACCAGGCGGTGATCTCCGGAAACAAGAACATCGAACTCGACGACCCTCACCCCCAGGTCGGCGGCCCTGCAGAAAGCCTCAACGGTGTTTTCCGGAAAGAAGGCCCTTGCCCCCCGATGCGCCTGAATTTCAAACGGCATGCGATGACACTCCGATGTTTCCGATCACCCCGATACTGCCGCTCAGAAAAAACTCAGACAATATGTTCCGGCTTGCATGAAAACAAAGCGGCAGTTCATGAACTGCGCTTTCCCGGAGAGAACCTGGCGGGTTTGGACGGCGGTTTTCCTGATGATTTTCTTTTCTGGACTTTGTTGCCTCGCGAAGCTTTGGGCGAGACCGGTGCAAGAAGCGTGTTGTAGCCGAGAGGATCGGATGTTTTTTTGTTCCGGCTCTTGTTGAACCTGTTTTTGCGATACTTTTTCTCCAGGTCGGCGTAAGGACTTGGCGGATCGGGTGAGGTATTGGGGTTATTAAAGTTCGGCTCGTCGATCACCTCATCAACATCATCCAAAACCACGTCGGGATGAACTGTTTTATGCAAAATAATTCAATTTATGTTCAAAAAACCGTGAGTTTGCAATTGTTACAACTCAGGATCGTTTCGATGGGGACTCTAATTTAAAACTTTAACGATAAAAAACAAGCTGCTTGATACGGACACACAAACCCACCACATGGGGATTCCGGATGGAGCAGGACGAAAACGTTACCGGAAACAGGACGAACCATGCGTATTTAGCGTTGGTTGTTGTTCCGAGAAGTGTTAAATTTTAAGGATTTGATCCATTAAAAAATCCAGGGAACCTCTCTGTGCGGGACAGAACGAACGCTACAGCCGGAAAAGCACAGGCAGGAAAGGAACCCTCAAAAAAACGGAGCCCGTTATGGACATTCGCCGCTGGATACTTGCTTTTATTCTTCCTCCTGCAGCCGTCATGAACAAAGAGGCGGGAACAATCATGCTTACCGGTATTCTCACCCTTCTCGGCTGGATTCCCGGAGTTGCCGCAGCAGTCATCATGCTGGTTCAGGAAAAGCTGCAGGCAAAAGCATAACGGCGGAACTGCCGTTTCCCTGCATGCAGGGGAACCCGCAACTCCTTGCTGTTGCCATGCCGGACGGCATGGCAACAGATCAACATACCGATGCTTTTTCATCCCTATGAAATAGCCGTATGCGGTTTTTCCGGCTCCGGAAAAACAACGCTTGTTTCGGCCATAATCAGCCGTCTTTCCCGCCGGTTCAGGGTCGGCTGCTACAAGCACGGATGCCACCGGTTCGATATCGACCGTGAAGGCAAGGACTCCCATACCCTGAAAAAAGCCGGTGCGGCAACCGTGATGATTTCGGACCCTGAAAAAAAAGCGGTCATCTCAGGAACCGGAAACCGGCAGATTTCCGAGCGAATGGTATTTCTGGACTGCGACATGCTGCTGGTCGAAGGACTCAAGGAACTGCCACTGCCGAAGCTGCTGATGCTTGACCGGGAAAGAAAAATTCTCGACCTGCTTGATGCAGGCTCCATACCGCAACCTGTCGCATTGGTCTCGACGTGCCAGGAAACCGGTCCGATCGAGAGCCGGTACAACCTTCCCGTATTCCACCGCGACGACATCGACACCATCACCGCCTTCATTGAGTCGTTTCTTGCGGAAAAAGTCTCGCAAACACCCCTTTCAGGGCTGATTCTTGCAGGAGGCAGAAGCCGGAGAATGGGTACCGACAAGGCCCTGCTTTCCTATCATGACAAAAACCAGATCCTGCATACGGCGACACTCCTCAAAAAGCACTGCCGGGAGGTTTTCCTCTCCTGCCGCAGCGATCAGGAAGCGCTTTACACATCCTTCGGTATTCCGGTCATTACCGACCGTTACCTTGAAACCGGCCCGGCCGGGGGGTTGCTGTCGGCACAGCATCACCACCCGCAAACCGCCTGGATTGCCGTAGCCTGCGACATGCCGTTTCTCGATGCGGCCCTCTTTGCAAGGCTTGTTGAAAACCGTATGCCGCTTCGTTTTGCCACGGCATTCAGGAATGCCGGAACCGGTAAGCTCGAGCCGCTCTGCGCATGTTATGAACCGAAGTCGAGAGCGGAACTGCTGACCTCCCTTGCAGAGGGTAACGGTTCACTGCAGGCATTTCTTGCCTGTTCCCGGATCGGAGAGATAACAATCCGGGACGGCAAACCGGTCAGCAGCGTCAACGACCCTGAAACCATGCAGCAGGCAATGCTTGCGTGCTCATCGGGCAACCCGGAGCCGTTATGAACCTGCTTGCAGCCATTGATTTTTCGGAAATCACCGGTCCGGTCATCAACCACACCCGCAATCTGGCTTCGGCATTGCGGGCGAAAGTTGTGCTGCTGCATGTCATCGCACCTGCAACACCGGTGCTCGACACGGAAACCGGCATTGACCCCATCGTCCCGGTTGCCGACCATGCAGGCAGCCCTGAAGGCGCGCTCCCCGAAAGCCGGGCTCAAGAACAGCTGCAAAAACTCTCGGCAATCCTGGATGCAGCAGGTCTCGATGTCTCGGCGCATATCGCGCATAACAATGAGGTAAACGCCATCATCGATGCTGCCGAGCGATTCGGATCGGACATGATCGTTCTCGGCTCACACGGGCATGGCGCACTCTATCATCTGCTTGTCGGAAGTGTATCGGAAGGTGTTGTCCGAAAGGCGTCATGCCCGGTCGTCATCGTGCCCGCAAGAAGGAAACCGCAAGCCGTACCGTATGGAGCAGAAGGAACGCCAGCCCGGCAAGTATGATGATGGTGGCGCCGGATGCAAGATCGAGCTGCCAGGAAAGCCAGAGGCCCGCAAGACTGAACAGGGCGGAAATCCCTGAAGCGATGAGCATCATGGCCCCAAGACTTCGACTGAACACCCTTGCGATCGAGGCGGGTATGGTCAGAAGCGCAATGACCAGCACGATACCGACAACCCTGACAAGAATAACCACGGTAAGCGCGATGAGGCAGAGCAGAAGGAGATAGAACAAGGTGGTACGCACTCCCGAAACCTCTGCATACTCCTCATCGAATGAAAGCGCCAGAAACTCCTTGCTGAACATCCAGGTCGTCGCGCCGATTATGAGATCGAGCAAGGCAATCAACCAGAGATCGGATTCCGGAACCGTCAGAATATTGCCGAACAGATAACTGAACAGATTGGGGGCATAGCCCGGCGTCAAACCTATGAGGATAACGCCTGACGCCATACCGACAGCCCAGAAGGCCCCGATGGCGGTATCTTCGGCAACCCTGGCCTTCCTGCTGAGCAGACCGATGGCTATGGCGGCACCGAGACTGAACGGAATAATCCCCAGAAGCGGATTGATGCCGAGATAGTAGCCGAGCCCTATGCCTCCGAATGCCGTATGCGCTATTCCTCCACTGATAAATCCTATTTTTTTCACCACCACGTAACTTCCGATGATGCCGCACGCGATACTGGCAAGCAGTGAAGCAAGCACGGCATTGCGCAAAAACCCGAAAGCGAAAAGTTCTTCCGGCATGGCATCAGGGTTGATTGGTGACGTCCGCCTTGCCTGCCGCATGGTGAACCAGCAGATCGACCGGATATGGATAGGCCTGTTCGATACCGGCACCGCCGGAAGCGGCCGACGGCGGCTCACGATGCACCATGCTGCAGTTCAGGCAGAACACCCGGCTGACAAAACGGCTGACGGTGCCGGTATCGTGCGTGACCAGCAGAATGGTCATGCTTGTTTTGAGCTGGTCGAGCAGGTCATAGATCGTGGTTTTCATTCCGGGGTCCACACTGGCCGTCGGCTCATCGAGCAGAAGCAACTCGGGATTGCCGGCAAGAGCACGAGCAATGAGTGCGCGCTGAAACTCTCCGCCTGAAAGCGCGCCGATCCTCCGGCTGCCGAGCGCATCGAGACCCACGGTCTCCAGGGCTTCATCCGCAGCCTCCCTGTCTTGCCGGTTATAATGCTGAAACGGGGTTTTCAGGGCGATCCGCCCCATCAGCACCGCATCACGGACACTGAGAGGAAAATCGCGGTCGAAAAACAGCCGCTGGGGCACATACCCGATCCTTGCCACAGTATGACCCGGCTCAGCGCCGAATACCCGTATGCTTCCGCCCGATGGTTTCTGGAGACCGAGAATCACCCTGAGCAGGGTGGTTTTGCCGCCGCCGTTCGGGCCGACAATCGCGATGAACTCACCCTCCCGGACGGAAAAGGAAAGATCGTGCAGGATACGCACTCCTCCAAGCTCGACACTGAGCCTTTCGCAGCAAAGAATCTCCCTTGTCATTGCATCGCCTGTAAAAACGCTGTTGTAGCCTTCCGGAAGTTTTCCTGATAATCACGGGCAAGCGGATCCACCGTGATGGTGACGCCACCGATGTCCCGGGCAATTGATTCTGCCTGCACCTTACTGAACTGCGGGGAAACGAAGACCACCCGGATGCCTCCGGTTCTCGCTATCTCGATCACTCGCTGCAACTGACGGGGTGTCAGCGTTTTGCCCTCCTCCTCAGCGGCGATCTGCTCGAGACCGAAAGCCGCGGCATAGTACCCCCATGCCGGGTGAAACACCAGGAAACGGCGATTCTTCAGCGGAGAGAGCCTCTGCGCTGTTTCACGGTGCAGCGCCTGCAATTCGCCGACAAGTTCCGCAGTATTGGCGGCATATTCCTCCGCATGCGGAGGATCGGCTTCCTTCAAGGCGCGCTCGATATTCCGCGCTATCCTGATGCCGTTTTCCGGGGAAAGCCAGAAATGAGGATCATTCCGTCCGTGGCGATGATCCGGACCAACTTCGTCGTGGCCATGCGCTTCCTCCTGTCGGGCAGCAGGCAAGAGCTTCACATGCTCCGAAGCATCGCAGATCCGCAGCCCGGGATTGAGCGACAGAAAACGGGGCATCCAGTCCAGTTCAAATTCAACGCCCGAACCCGCCTTGACGAACAGCGTGGCGACGGACAGGGCGGTCATCTGCCGGGGGGTAGGCTCGTAGCTGTGCGGATTGCCTCCAGGGGGTACCATGACCGATACCGAAACGTGATCGCCACCGATACGTTCGGCAAAATACGCAAGAGGCTCGATCGAGGTGACGATGCTGATCCGTTTGCTTTCGGAAGGCTTGCTGCTGCAGCCCTGCTGACACAGCAGGATCAGCGTCATAACAATCGTGCAAAGTGTTCGACAGATCATGTTCTCACTCCTTCTTCCGATTCTCCAAGACAGGACGGACAGATGCCTTCGAAATGGGTGACGTGAGAAAGCAGCCGGTACCCTCCGATCATCATCCCTTCGTGGTAATGGCATCCGTCGATCGTTCCGGCTTTTCCGCAGGAAACGCAGACAATATGGTGGTGATGCAGGATGCCTGGGGTGCGGCACAACGCATAGAGCCGCTCCCGGCCGGGTCCGGGCAGACGGAACAACACTCCGCATCCGGCAAGCGAATCGAGGTTGCGATACACCCCGGGAAGACCGCAGCGACTGAAAAGCATGCACAGCCGGCTGTGCACCTCGCGGGGGGTTAGCGGTTGCCGGCTTTCCGCAAACAGGCAGACAATAGTCCTGCGGCGCGGAGTAAGCTTGAGACCGGCCCTGCTGATAGCATCGAGTAGTTCCTGCATATCATAAACAGAAATAATTTCTGTTTAAAGATAACAAAAAAAAGCGTTGCCCCATCGTCAGGAGTGTAACTGCTTCCGGCCCTGTCACGCTCCTCACTCCGGAAACCCTGTTATGGCAGCCGGTTCAGGGCGCTGACAATCGCTTTGATCGATGCGAGACTGATGTTGGAATCGATACCGGCGCCAAAGGATACCCTGCCGTCACGGCAGGCAACCCGGATATAGGCAATGGCAAGCGCTCCTGCGCTGTGCCCTATGGCATGTTCGGCATAATCCTCAATGCTGAAATCAAGCCCGCTGACCTCGGTGAAACCTTTGACGAAAGCATCGACCGGGCCGTTTCCCTTGGCATCGACAGCAAATTCCCGCTCTTTCATCTGCACTGTGCAGGTGATGATGGTTGCCTCCTCGTCATTGCGGTCGGGTTCTTCGTCGTCCCAGCTGATATGGCACTTTTTCAGTACGAAAGGCTCCCTGAGCCTTACGTACTCCTCATGGAACAGATTGTGAATGCGTTCCGGGGAAAGCTCTTCTCCGGTCCTGTCGGCAACGGCCTGTACCGCTTCAGCAAAATCGGGCTGCATCCATTTGGGAATCTGGATACCGTAATCCTGCTCCAGTACGTAGGCAACGCCACCCTTGCCGGACTGGCTGTTGATGCGAACAATGGCTTCGTAGTTGCAGCCGACATCCTGCGGATCGATGGGCAGATAAGGAACATCCCATATGCCGTCCACCGCTCCATGATGCGCTTTCATGCCTTTGCTGATGGCATCCTGATGCGAACCGGAAAACGCGGTGTAGACCAGATCGCCTGCATAGGGATGACGGGCATGGACGTCCATTCTGGTGCACCTGTGGTAAACCTCGCGGATTTTCGGAAGGTCTGAAAAATCAAGCTCGGGATCGACCCCCTGGGTGAAAAGGTTCAGCGCCATGGTAACGATATCCATGTTTCCGCAGCGTTCGCCGTTGCCGAAAAGGGCTCCTTCGACACGATCAGCTCCGGCCATGACGGCAAACTCGGCCGTCGCCACGGCAGTACCCCGGTCGTTATGCGCATGGACGCTGATCAGCACGGCATCACGGTTCCTGATGTTCCGGCAGAACCATTCAATCCGGTCGGCATAGATGTTCGGCCTCGACATCTCGACCGTCGAAGGCAGATTGAGAATGATCCTGTCGCCGGAGGATGCTCCCCAGGCATCCATGACGGCATGGCAGACATCGAGAGCATAGTCAAGCTCCGTGCCGGTAAAACTTTCAGGACTGTACTCGAAACGGATTCCGGGATTGCCACACTCCTCTTTCAGCCTTCGGACAAGTTTTGTGCCTTCTGCGGCAATGGACCTGATCTCATTCTTGTTCTTGCGAAAAACAACATCCCGCTGCTGGCGTGATGTTGAATTGTACAGGTGCACGATAACACGGCCGGCACCGCGCACGGCATCGAAGGTTTTCCTGATCAGGTGCTCCCTCGCCTGGGTCAGCACCTGAATGGTGACATCCTCCGGGATGAGATGCTGTTCGATGAGCCTGCGCACAAAAGCGAACTCCGTGGCCGACGCCGAGGGAAAACCTACCTCGATTTCCTTGAACCCTATGGAGACCAGGAGCTGGAACATGGAAACCTTCTCATCGACACTCATCGGCACCGGCAATGCCTGATTGCCGTCCCTCAGATCGACACTGCACCATATGGGAGCCTTGGTGATGGTTTTGTCAGGCCATGTCCGGCCTTGAATATCCACTGGGGGGTATGCGATGTACTTCCGGTAGTTCATCCCTTTCTTTTTCATTGCTGCTGATCCTCTTTTTGTCTTGTTGTCACATGAAACGAAAAAAGCCGCCAGCCCTGAAGGGCGGCGGCTTTACAAATGGTTCTTTTCCTCCGGAAAACGAACTAAAACGCACCTCCTCCAGGAGCCTCCGTGCTCAGGAGTAGTAGGCTTAGGCCCTCAGGAAGTCTGTTCAGGCTTTTCTGGTGCATGGTCGTCCGGCAAAAGACTGCTTTTTGAAAAACGTTTCTTACCTGCAAATATAAAAAACAATTGCGGCATAGCAACATCACAACGCGGCAGAATCCCGGAAGGTTCCTGGTCAGGAAAATCCCGGGATTTACCTGACCGGAATAAGCTCCATGACGCTTCGCCCCCCCCGGTCAAGCAGAACAAGACGCCGGCCGGATATCCTGTAGGAATCGGTAGCACGCATAGCCTGAAGAAACCGCCGCTCCTGCTCCATGATAGGAGGCAAACAGGCCATACGGGTGGTCCCGAGAGAACTGAACGAAAGCCTGGAAGCATGACGGCTGTAGACCCCGAACAGATTGTTGCATCCCGTTGAGCCGCTCACACGGCCGCCTCTGGCATGGAGAACAAAATGAACATCCATTTTCTGACCGGGGAAAAACGAGGCCCTCCTGTCGAGAATCTCTACCGCCCGCCACGTGGTGTTGAGAAGCTGCGGCCCGGATGGGGGATACCCTCCGTCAGGTCTTGCATACCTTGGGGAGCACCCCGATATCACGAACAGTGCAGAAAGCAGAAGGACATAGACCGGGGGAAAAAACTGATGTTGCATGATAACGGAATATTCGGGTTGACGAAAAGGCATAGCTCAAATGCCGCCGTTGTCAAGTTAGTACCGCAATTATCGCCAGAAAGTTCTCCGCAGCGGCTTTGCCGCTACCCTACCGCTACCCTATCCAGTGTCTGTTGATGCTGCGGAGTCCCAGCACGAACAGCAGCAGGCAATATCCGGCAAGGACCGCGAAATCGAGTGCCGCAGGCAGAAGCTGCTCACCGCCCATAGCATGGTGCAGCAAATCGACTCCGTAGGTCAGGGGAAAAACAAAGGAGAGCGGTTGCAGCAACTGGGGAAGTGCGCTTACCGGAAAAAAAGGCCGCAGAGAAAAATCATCGGGAAACGGACAAAATTCGAGAGCGTCTGCACCTCGAACACCTCGGTGGCCAGAATTGCAAGCATCAGACTGAGAAAGGTCGAGGTGATGGCCATGAAGAGAACCGCAGGGATAACCATGTTCCAGGCCACACCGGAAAGATCGGCAAACCAGAAACCGAGCAGAACCGGCACCGTTGCATTGAACATGCCGAAAACAGCGGCCCCCCGATGTTTTGGCAAGCATGAGCATCCAGAGCGGGATCGGCGCGAGCAGCAGCCGTTCGAATGCCTTTGCTTTTTCTCGAAGGTGACGGCAACGGCAAGCATGGAACGGATCATGCGCGAGCTTTCAGCATCGATACCGGAGGTCGGCTCGTCGAGAAAGAGCACCGGTGGATCATGCAT
This sequence comes from Chlorobiota bacterium, assembly GCA_016866305.1. Lineage (GTDB taxonomy): Bacteria > Bacteroidota > Chlorobiia > Chlorobiales > Chlorobiaceae > Chlorobium. The sequence goes on from VGMX01000011.1 coordinate 42,061, forward strand.
GATGGCGACAGCGATGACAAGACGTCTCTTCATACCTTTGGAGTAGCCGGAAAACTTCCTGTCTGCCGCACCGTCAAGACCGAACAGATCGAGCAGTTCTTCAGCGCAGCGATGCCGCCAACCTCGATCCGTCCGGAATCAGGCCGGGCCAGGCCGGTCAACATGGATATCGTGGTTGTCTTTCCGGCACCGTTCGGCCCGAGAAAACCGAAAAAACCCCCTTCAGCCACATCAAAATCGATACCGTCAACGGCACAGAAATTCCCCAACCGCTTTACCAGGCCGTGGGCCCGGATCGCCGCATTGTCTGAAGTTGCCATTATCGCTGCAACAGGATTGAAACAAGCCGCAGAAAACGCATTACGACCTGCAGCGGCACGGTTTCTTTCCGTCCGCATTCCTGTCCGGTGTTTCGCAGGAGTGAGCCTCTTCGTGTCCATGACACTCGCGAATCTGCTCAGACGAACACTCTTGCGGGTTTCCTTTCAGCTTCTCAGGTTTTTCACAACCGGTTTTTTCCTGTGTCATGATACATGTGCTCCATGGTATGGTTTGATAAGTTCTGGCAGGCAAACGTCCGCCATCCTGGCAGTTCAGCCATCTTCATACCGGAAAAACCTCTCGGTATTGTCTTTCAGTCGGCCAAGCGTTTCCCCGTTGATCCTATAGTGCACGAAATACCCTTTTCTATCAGCAACGACCAGATCGGCATCCCTGAGCACCCTGAGGTGCTGCGACACTGCCGCCGGAGTGATACCAAGAGTTTTAGCAAGAGCATTAACGCAGAGAGATCGGTGCTTCAGCAATTCGATCATTTCTACCCGCGTTTCAACCGAAAGCGCCTTGAACAGTTGTGTCAACTTGCCGGTTTCTGTCACGTCCCGCCAATTTTAATTAAGTATATGCGCAGATAATATACAAATAAAAACAACCTGTTTTCGCGGATAAAAAAAGACAATCGTTCATGATTCATCCGTTTTTCAGCGCTGTTTGCGCGGCCATACCGGCAGCTTTCTCCCTGAGCGTGCGGAATTCGGCGCTCACGGCCTCGATTCTCGATTCCCATACAGGATCGGGGACCATCCGGCCCGCCTCATCAAGAAATGTCAGCAGAGTGGACGAGCAGGCTATGGGGTCGAAAAGTATCCACTTTGCCGAAATGCCGAGAATCAGTGCAAGCATGAAGAGCGCGAACTTTCCGAAAGCCCATGAATGAGGAAGCACGAGCGCAATGGCGCCGAAAGGCACCATGAAGACGATTGTCGTAAGGATGACGAAGAGGTAGCTGAGCAGGGTCAGGGCAACCGCGTTTTTCAGCAGGGGTTTCCATGACTGGCAGTAGATGAGGACACCTGATTTCGCCGCATCGAACACGTTCGGGTTTTTCGTGTGGAAGGTCCAGGCGATAACGGACTCGTCGATATAGGCAAGACTGAAGGTCACGATGCGCTGTACGACTGATGCCAGTCCTTCAAGCGCAGGAAAGGGCACTGCCTGCATGATGTTGAACAGGGTTCGGTTGAGGGAAACAAGCACACCCTTGACCAGCTGATCGACCAGGGCGAGCACGCTGACCTCCCTGAAACAGCTCATGACCCGCTCTTTTGCCCAGACCGTCTGTGAGATGCCCTGCGGCAACGCGCCGTTTTCCACGATTTCGGTGATCAGGGCGATATGGCCGGCCTGCAGCAGGTAGAGGACATACTCCCGTATGAACCTGAAACCGAATCCCCCGCCAAGCAGCGAGAGAAAAAACAGCACGGCTGCCGCGCCGCCGCCGAAAACAGCACCGATGAGCGCAAGAAAGCCCAGAAAAACCGCCACCACCGCCACCAGCACACCGTAAACCATTGCACGGTAAAAAAGATATGCGCTGGTACGCATGACGATGCCTGCCGCCTTGCCAAGTTGAAGTGCCATGGATTGTGTTTCCTCGTGTCAGGGATTTGATGAACCGGTTTCAGGCGACGGTTCCTGGCTTTCTGCCGGGGTATCGGCACCTCCGTTTCCATCGCCGGATACTGGGTCTTCCGCCTCCGGAACGGAAACGCTGTCGGATGATCCAGCCTGCTCGATCAGATAGTCCGGAACCCCGACAACGACGGAATCGACTTTCGTGGTATCGGGTGGAGGAGCCATGACCTCCTGATAATCGGGCACCACGATACCCCGCTTTCGCATGATGGAGTAAATGTGCCGGGCCCGGCTCCGCACGTAGCGGGAAGGGTTGACCGGCGAATATTCAAGGGGATTGGGCAATACTGCGGCCAGACGTGATGCCTGCTGAGCGGACAGGCCGGCTGCACTGATTCCGAAATAGCGGCGGGAGGCTGCCTCGATACCGAATATGCCGTCCCCCCATTCGACTACGTTCACGTACAGTTCAAGAATCCTGCGTTTCGTGAGACTCTTTTCGATCCTCCAGGTGAGAATCGCCTCCTTGATTTTCCGGACGGGATTTTTCGACGGTGAAAGAAAGAGATTTTTGGCAAGCTGCTGGCTGATGGTGCTCGCGCCCGATTCGAAGCGCTTTGCCTCGATATTTTTTTCGATGGCTTTTTCAATGGCCTCGTAGTCGAACCCCTCATGATGCCAGAACTTGTTATCCTCGGAGATCAGCACGGCCTTGACCAGGTTTGGAGACACCCTGTCGAGGGGAACCCACTGCTGGCGGATTTTCTTCCCCTCAAGCCCCGCACTTCTCCACTGGGCTTCACGGTACTCCATGAATGCGGTAACCGAAGGATTTCCCTCCACAAGACGTCCAATATCAGGGTAGACAAGGTAACGGGTGATGTCGGCGACAAGAAGAAGACAGGCAACGACAACGATGTTTCTCAGAAGCTTCATCTTCATGCTCTGGATGGGTTAACCGGTATATGATGAACAAGATACCAAATATCGGAAAGATGATGGCCGGATGGGATAAAATTATCCTGCAAAGGGAAAAAACTTTACCTTTCACAGAATCCGGTACCATGCCGGATTCATGACATCCTGATACGAAAACAAGGAAACACGATCATGAAACGGTTACTGCTTGTACTGACAGTACTGCTGGTCTGCCACCCTGAAGCTGAAAGCGCAACAACGGTTCCCGATGGAAAAGCGATCTTCGAGAGAAATTGCAGCGTCTGCCATTCGATCAATCCTCCATCGAAAAGCGCTCCTCCAATCATACCGATCGCATCGGTATACCACCGCCAATTCCCGTCGAAAGCCGCCGGTGTCAGCCACATGGCGGCGTTCATGAAAGCGCCCTCGAAAGCATCTTCGAAGGTGGACCCTGAAGCCATCACTCGCTTCGGACTCATGCCCCCCATGGTGCTCAGCGATGCGGAACTGAAAGCCGTAGCGGCATGGGTATGGGACATGTACAATCCGAATGCAGGAGCGGGCAGGGGCAGGGGCAAGGGAACCGGACAGGGCGGAGGCAACTGCCAGTAGGACGCCGAAGGAAGGAGACACCCCGGCTTCGCTCCGGACATTGACAAAAAAACCGCCTCACCAGAGTAGTCTGATGAGGCGGTCTGCTTTCGTTGTGCCCGGCAAGTTGCCGAGGAAAGCTGCGGGTACCCTTGGGCAGACTCGAACTGCCGACCCACAGTTTAGGAAACTGTTGCTCTATCCACTGAGCTACAAGGGTATGCGTTAGAATGTAGCGCTTTTCATACAAACATGCAACCCGCCGCAGCCTCAGCTCCTCCCGAACATCCGGTCGAGCTGATCGAGCATGAGCTTGATAATGACCGGCCTGCCGTGCGGACAGTAATAGGGCGCCCTCGTTGCGAACAGATTGTCGATCAGTGAACGCATCTCTTCAAGGCTGAGCTTCTGTCCGGCCATGATGGCGTTTCGGCATGAGTAGGATTTCGCCAGATTGTCACGTTTTTCAAGCTTCAGTTTCGAAGCGTTCTCCTGGTAACCCGCAATCATATCCTGCAGGATGGTGACTTCCGTACCGGATCGGACATCCTGCGGAATCCCTTCGATCATGACGGTCCTCGACCCGAAATCACGGAAGTTGAAACCAAGTCGGTAAAGGTCGTCACGGATTTCCTCGAACACCTCGTACTCCCAATGGCGAAGTTCGACCTTCTGGGGAAAGAGCAGCTGCTGCGAATTGGGCACATTCTGGTTCATGACGTCGAGAGCGCGCTCATAAAGCACCCGTTCATGGGCGACATGCTGGTCGATGATCATCATGCCGTTCTTGATCTGGCAGATAATGTACTTGTTGTGCAACTGCCAGATTTTCGGTTCAGCTCCTTCAGGAGGGGCACTGCTGTCTTCATCATGGGAACGGGACTGCAGCACGGTCGTCAGGACTTCATCGCCTGCCGGCTTCACATCCTGCTTCCGCCATCGCTCTTCCGGCCCGGAAAAGGGAAATATCTCCTCCTGACGGGGAGTTTCGTCATTCCTGCGCAATCCGTCCGAAAGGGAATGTTCCCGATAACCGGCATAAAGCTCCTGTGTTGTCGCAGTTCTCCCGGGCCGTTCATGGTACATGAGCCTGCGGTGGAGCGCTTCATCCTCGGGATCGACACGGGCATCAGGCTGTGCCGGAATCCCGGCGAGTGCGGCATCAGGTGAAAAATCGTGCAGCTGGACAGCCCGTTTGATAACCGGATAGAACATGTTGCGCACGCTTCGCTCATCCTCGAACTTCACTTCAAGTTTTGCCGGGTGCACATTGACATCGACACGTGACGGCTCGATACCGAGAAACAGCATGGCGAAGGGCGTCTGGCGATCTTCAAGCAGTTCCCCGTATGCCTGCTGAAGGGCCTGGGAAAGCATACGGTTCTGGACAATCCTCCGGTTGATATAGAACAGCTGATCGGATTTCTGGCGTTTCATCATGCCGGGCCTGCCGATGAATCCGTGAATGGAGAGATAGTCGTTCTCCTCGGTTATGGAAATCAGCCCGTCGGAAAAATCGCTGCCGTAAAAGTAGTCCAGCCGTTCGCGGATATCCGGATTTCTGAAATAAAAAAGCTCCTCGTCGTCACTGTACATGCGCCATTCGATATCGCCGTAGGCAAGCGTCAGCGAACGCACGGCTTCGAATATGTGACGGAATTCCGTTGCATTGGATTTCAGGAACTTCCTTCGGGCAGGAACGTTGTAAAAAAGATTCCTGACGCTGACAGAAGTCCCCACTTCTCCCGATACTCCCGCCTCCTCGACAAGCGATCCTCCCTCATAGCGGAACTTCAGGGCAAGAGAATCTGCGGCCTGTCTGGTTTTCAGCTCAAAATGTGATACCGACGAGATGCTGGCAAGCGCTTCACCCCTGAAACCGAGGCTTGTAAGGGTATCGAGATCATCAAACCCCGAAATCTTGCTTGTCGCAAAACGCTCGACACACAACAGGGCATCCTCGCGGCTCATGCCTGAGCCGTTGTCGATGACCCTGATCAGCTCCTTGCCGGCATCCTTGATCATGACGGTTATTCTGGATGCTCCTGCATCGATTGCATTTTCAAGGAGCTCCTTGATGACCGAAGCCGGGCGCTGGACAACCTCTCCTGCTGATATCTTGTTGGCAACCGTGTCCGGTAACCTTGAAATTTTTGCCATTACAACCCTTTAAGAACGTTAATCCGTACTGGTTTCCATCGTTCGTCAACGACGGACTCGATGCATCAGGCCGGACGGCCGGAGCCGTCTTCCTGAAGGGATTTCCATACCTCCCGGAGGGCAGCTTCCGCGAAACGCAGCTTGTTCTGCAATCGAGTGCCGTACATACGGTATGTTCCGGCTTTTGCCCTCTCTCCATCCGTCACTTTTCTTGCGATACCGATACAGACCGTACCAACGGGTTTCTTTTCGGAACCGCCGGAAGGCCCTGCTATGCCGGTTGTGGAAACCGCAATATCGGCCCCGCTTGCCAGGAGGCAGCCACGGGCCATCTCTTCGGCAACAGGCTCGCTCACAGCACCGTACTGCTCGATCATTGCCGGAGAAACACCAAGCAGCCGCATTTTGGACTCGTTGCTGTAGGTAACTACTCCCTGGAGAAAATATGCCGAAGAACCGGGAACATCGGTCAGGCGGCTGGCAATGAGCCCGCCGGTGCATGATTCAGCGACAGCGATACGCATGCTGCTCCCTGCAAGCATTCGGCCCACCGTCTCCTCGAGTGTGGCGTCCCCGGTCGCATAGACAAAGTGCCCGGCTTTGAGGAGAATCGCATCGACCACAGCGCGGTTCTCATGCCGTACGGCTTCCGATTCGCATCCAGTGGTCGTCACCACAAGATCCACCCCGGCAGTATGGGGAAGGTAGGCAAGCTTCGTTCCGCCGGGAAGGGCGTCTTCAACTTCAACAATGAGCCCGGCAAGCATGGTTTCGCCGATCCCCACCGTTTTGACCGGTGTATGCAGAAGAACCGCTGAACTCCGTGCGGAAAAAAAAGGGATCACGGTTTTGAGCATCATCATCTCCATTTCAGCAGGCACCCCCGGCATCAGTACCAGATACCTCTGCTGAGAACGCTCACCGCAAGGCACAATCATGCCTGACGCCGTTCCTATGGTATTGGGAACAAGCACGGAGCCTTCAATGATCATCGCCTGCTCACGGAGCGTTTCCGGAAGAGGACGGCCTCTCCCGGAAAACCATGCAACGAGTAGGCGATAAGCCTCATCGCTCTCTACAAGAAGCTTGCCGAAAAGCTCGGCAGCGGCTTTTTTCGTCCTGTCATCGCGCGTAGGGCCGAGACCTCCTGTCGCCAAAACGATATCAGCCCTTGAAAGCGATTCTGAAAACACACCGGCAATGGCGCCCTCTTCGTCGGCACAGGTGACGATCCTTGCAACCGGCACCCCGATCCCTCCAAGAGCGGAAGCGATGAATGCCGCATTGGTATTGACCTTGCCGCCCTTGAGCAGTTCGTCGCCAATTGATATGATTTCAGCAATCATGGCAAGCGCTAAACCAGATAACTTGCTATACGCAGAATATCGGCAAACACACCGCCGGCGGTCACCTCGCCGCCGGCGCCAGGCCCCTTGACCACCAGAGGAGTCGTGAGATACCTGTCGGTAGTAAAGACCACCAGATTCTCGGTGCCGTTCAGTCCGGCCACAGGGCTCTCAAGGGGAACTCGCTTCAATCCCACTTTCGCCTTGCCATCCTTGAGTTCGCCGGTATAAGCGATGCTCATGCCCTCGCTGGCGGCACTGTCTATCTCGGCGGCATACCAGTCATCAATGCCCGACAGGCGATCAAGGAATTCAACCGGTGTCATCTCTCCCCGGCACGAATCGGGAACCAGGCTCTGACACTCCACATCGGCATACTCCAGCCTATAGCCAAGCTCCCTGCCAAGAATGAGCAACTTTCTGGCAAAATCAGCCCCCGAAAGGTCATCCCGCGGATCCGGCTCAGTGTATCCTGCCTCTTTGGCTTTCCTGACAATCTCGCTGAACCGCCCTCCCTTGCGCAGTTCGTTGAAGATGAAGCTCAGGGTACCCGACAGCACCCCTTCGATACAGACGATCTTGTCGCCGCTGTTCTTCAGATCGTTGAGCGTGCTGATGATCGGCAACCCCGCGCCGACGTTGGTTTCGTAAAGGAATTTCGCATTGCTGGAGCGTTGGGCGTCCATGATCCTGCGGTAGAGGTCCCACGGACCGGCCATGCCCAGCTTGTTGGCCGTGACGATGGAGATGTCGGCCTGGAGCAGCTCCGGGTATTTTTCAGCAACCTGCCTGCTTGCTGTACAGTCAACCACAATGGTATTGTGCATATTCTCTTCCTTGATCATCCTGATGTACTCATGAATACGAGCACTTCCGGAAAAAGGGGATTTTTCATGCATTGCATGTACAGCCTCATGCCAGCGATCCAGATCGATCCCGCCGCTATCGATCACGATACCCCTCGTATTAGCCAATCCACATACCGCCACATCGAGGCTCAGCTCCTTTTGCAGGGTCGAACGGTGTTCCCGGATCTGGTTGATGAGGCTTTTGGCAATCGTGCCGGTACCGGCGATAAAGACATGCACCTTGCGCATCGAGAGGAAAAACGATTCATGGATGCAATTGAGTGCCTTGTCCTCGTCACCGCTACCGATAACGAATGAAATGTTCATCTCGTTGGCTCCCTGCGCAACGGCGATCACGTTGATGCCATTCTTGCCGAGCGTCTCGAAAAGCTGCGCCGAGACACCCGGATGACCGGACATCTTGGTGCCAACCACGGCAACCATAGCGAGGTTGCGGCGAATGCTGACCGGATCGATCCTGCGCTCCTCGATTTCACGGACAAACTCCTCTTCAAGTGCTTTTTTGGCCATCGTCGTCTGTGCGGGCATAATGGCAACACTGATGGATTGCTCCGAAGATGCCTGGGAAATGAAAATAATGTTGATGCTGTGCCGGGCAAGACAGGTAAACAGGCGGGATGCGGTTCCGGGCACACCGGCCATGCCGCTTCCCGAAAGGCTGAGCAGCACCACGTGGTTAATCGAAGTCAGGCCGGTGACCGTTCCCGTTCTTCCTTCCTGCAGGACGGATTGATTGCCTATTTTTGTGCCGGAACTGTCCGGGTTGAATGAATTTTTTATCAGCAGAGGAATGCCTGCCTTCATAACCGGCTGCACGGCGAGTGGATGAAGCACTTTGGCGCCTGCATGGGAAAGCTCCAGTGCTTCCTCATAGCTGATCTCGGGGATGACCCGCGCATCAGGCACCCTCTTCGGGTCGGCGCTGTAGAAGCCGTCAACATCGGTCCATATCCATACCTCCCCGGCATGCAGGGCAGCACCGAGAATCGTAGCGGTAAAATCGGAACCGCCCCGGCCAAGGTTGGTCACGCTTCCATCCGGAGCGGCGGCGATAAAACCGGTGACAACGGGCAGTGAATCGAACCTGGTGAACCGCTCGCGAATCCTTTTGCCGGTAGCCAGACGGTCGACTTTGGCGTAGCAATGGTGCTCATCAGTCACAATCAGGCTGCGCGCATCGACACATTCTGAAGGTGTTCCCGAAACATGCAGATAGCGACTCACGATCCTGCAGGAAAGCCGCTCACCGTAACTCAGCACAAGGGCAAGGCTTTTATCTGAAAGCTCCCTTAAGAGAAACACTCCGTGCAACACATCCGTCAATTCGGAAAGCAACTCCTGAAACCAGGGTTCTTCTGCTGATGCTGCTTCACGGAACAGTTCACGAACGATAACGCCGTGCAAGGCGGCTATCCCGTCAAGTTTTTCCCGGTACTCCGCATCGCCTTTCCCAGCCAATACCGCAGTCTCGGCAAGCATATCGGTTACCTTCCCTATCGCCGAAACCACGACGACAAGCGAAGTCCGGCTCGACTCCTTTCGGATGATGCCGGCCACATTGCCGATTTTTGTCGCCGATGCAATCGACGAACCTCCGAACTTGAATATCTTCATGCTGACGTTAACACTTCACTTGAAAAATGACAGGCCCTCATATCGAACTTATGAAATAAACATCATTTCCCTGAAGCGGTCAACCCCTTGCCGGAAAAATGCACCATGGGAGAAAAAAAAAGCGCCCGAAGGGGCGCTTTCCAGGAAACGTTCAGACAAAGCCGGTCAGTTCTTCAGGGCGTCAGCACCGGCAACAATCTCGCTCAGCTCCTTGGTAATGGCTGCCTGGCGGGCGCGGTTGTAACTGATATTGAGCGTCCGGAGCAGTTCCTTGGCGTTTTCAGTCGCGGAGTCCATGGCCGTCATTCGTGCTGCCTGCTCGGCGGCATTGGATTCAAGCATCATCCTCCAGACCTGGGTATTGAGATGCTTGGGCACCAGTTCGTCGATGATAACCGATGGCGAAGGCTCGTAGATGTAGTCGCTGCTGCTCTCCTTTCCGGCGGTTTCCGCTGTGATGGGTAGCAGGTCCTCGGCTTTCAGGACGGGAGCAAGCACACTCTTGAACTCGTTGTATACCACGACCACCCGGTCCACTTCGCCTTTCAGGTACATTGCCGATGCTGTTTCGGCAATCTCCTTGGCTACGCTGAAATCGAGATTCTGGAAAACTGCGGGGTACCCCTTGACGATGCTGAATCCCCGTTTGCGGAAAAAGTCAAACCCCCTGGTTCCCGCACAGATCAGACTCACCCCGCCGTTCTTGTGCTGGGCAGCATAGTCCTCGGTAACAACCTTCTGGGCAAGCTTGATGATATTGGTATTGAAGGCTCCGCAAAGGCCCCTGTCGGCTGTAATGAGAACAACCAGTACTTTTTTAACCTCCGGACGGTTTGACAGCAGAGGGTTGAGCGACGTATCCACTTTTGCTGAAAGAGATGCAAGCATCTCCTTCAGCTTTGCGGCATAGGGCCGGGCCATGATAGCCCTGTCCTGCGCCCTGCGCAGCTTTGCTGCTGCAACCATTTTCATGGCCTTGGTGACCTGCTGCGTGGATTTCACCCCCTTGATCCGTACACGTATATCCTTTAATGTCGGCATGTATTAGGGTCTGTTAATAAATTAGATGCTTACTGTGCTTCAGGCCTGTACCTTCTGGTTGAAGGAGCTGACGAACTTCTCGGCAGCCTCTTTCAGCTGTTTTGCCGTATCGGCTTCAAGCAAACCTTTTTCGGCAATGGTTTTCAGGACTTCAGGCTGCTTGTGCTCCAGCATGGCGAGGAACTCCTCTTCGAAGCGGCGGATATTGGCCACATCGACCGCGTCAAGAAGACCCTGTGTGCCGAGAAAGATGATGGCCACCTGCTTTTCAACCGGCATCGGGATATACTGACCCTGCTTGAGGATTTCAACCAGCCTTGCGCCCCTGTCGAGCTGGGCTTTGGTGGTCTTGTCGAGATCCGAACCGAACTTCGAGAATGCTTCAAGCTCTCGGAACTGCGCAAGATCGAGACGGAGCGTACCGGCGACTTTTTTCATCGCCTTGATCTGTGCTGCGCCGCCCACGCGGGATACCGAGATACCGACGTTGATAGCAGGCCTCTGACCGGAGTTGAAGAGGTTCGACTCGAGGAAGATCTGACCGTCGGTGATGGAAATCACGTTGGTCGGAATATATGCCGAAACGTCGCCGGCCTGCGTTTCGATAACCGGCAGAGCTGTCAGGCTTCCGCCACCCTTGACCAGCGGCTTCAGGGCCTCGGGAAGATCGTTCATCTTGCGGGCGACTTCGATGTCGTCGGTGATTTTCGCAGCTCTTTCAAGCAGGCGGGAGTGCAGATAGAACACGTCGCCGGGATATGCCTCGCGTCCCGGGGGACGGCGGAGCAGCAGGGAAAGCTGGCGGTAGGCAACCGCCTGTTTCGACAGATCGTCGTATACAACCAGTGCGTGGCGGCCGGTATCGCGGAAATACTCGCCGAGAGCCGCGCCGGCGAACGGAGCGATGAACTGCAGCGGAGCCGGATCGGAAGCGGTTGCGGAGATGACGGTCGTGTACTCCATTGCACCGTACTTCTCAAGGGTATTGACAACCTGTGCGACCGTGGAACCTTTCAGGCCGACGGCGACATAGATGCAGTAAACCCCTTTGCCTTTCTGGTTGATGATGGTATCGAGAGCCACAGCGGTTTTTCCGGTCTGGCGGTCGCCAATGATCAGTTCACGCTGGCCGCGGCCGATCGGAATCATGGAGTCGATGGATTTAAGACCGGTCTGGAGAGGTTCATGTACCGATTTACGGAAGATGACACCGGGAGCCCTGCGTTCGAGAGGAACCCTGAGTTCCGTTTCAATCGGGCCTTTGCCGTCAATAGACTCGCCGAGCGGGTTGACAACCCTTCCGAGCATGGCCTCACCGACCGGCACGGAAGCGAGAATACCTGTTCTTTTGACCGTATCACCCTCTTTTATCGTGTTTGATTCACCGAACAATACAGCGCCGACGTTGTCCTCCTCAAGGTTCAGAGCCATACCCATCACCTTGTTGGGAAACTCGAGAAGCTCACCTGCTGCAACCTGCGATAAACCGTACACACGAGCAATACCGTCACCAACCTGCAGCACTGTTCCCACATCATAGACTTCCGCCTCGGACTCAAAACCGGCAAGCTGCTTGCGAAGTATGGATGAAACCTCATCAGGCCTGACTGTTGTAGACATATCTTATTCGCTTGGTTATTTGTTTGTAAGAAAAGAGAAAGATTCTGCTTACCTTCTTTTGAAATCTGACTCGGTCTTTTACCATTCAAAAAATAAAAGCCAAATTTAATGAAAAGCTTTTAGTTATTCAAATTCTGTGCATAATTTGATAACCGTGCTTTTCCGGCTTCCGGCAATCCTGCCCTGTTCAGATACAATACGAATTACAACGGACATAACCAGACAAGGAAGAAGTTATACAGTGCACGGTATGAAAACGGTCAAGGGATTCGCTTCCGCTACGGTCGGCAATGTTGCCTGCGGTTTTGACGTACTGGGATTTGCCATTACCGAACCCGGTGATGAAGTGACCCTTACCCTGCTCGATGAAAAACATGAAGCGTGTCCCGTATCGCTCGTCGGCATTACCGGAGACGGCGGGGCGCTGCCTCTCGATCCCAAAAAAAACACATCGAGCTTTGTCGTACTGAAATTTCTCGAATATATCCGCACGCACAAAGGCATCGATTTCTCCGGCCATATCGCACTCGAACTGAAAAAGAACCTTCCGCTCAGCAGCGGCATGGGCAGCAGCGCGGCAAGCGCTGCTGCAGCCCTTGTAGCGACAAACGAGCTGCTCGGTCAACCATGCACGAAAATGGAGCTGGTGCATTTCGCCATCGAAGGCGAACGGGTTGCCTGCGGTTCGGCCCACGCCGATAACGCCGCTCCGGCAATACTCGGCAATTTCGTGCTGATCCGAAGCTATACGCCGCTCGATCTCATAACCATTCCTCCGCCCAAAGACCTCTACTGCACGCTGGTTCACCCGCATACCGAGCTGCGCACCTCATTTGCCCGATCGGTACTGCCGAGAGCAATTCCCCTGAAAACCGCCATTCAGCAGTGGGGAAACGTCGGGGCACTGATCGCCGGACTGCTCACGTCGGACTACGACCTCATCGGCCGATCTCTTGTGGATGTGGTTGCCGAACCCAAGCGGGCGCCCCTCATTCCCGGTTTTTCCAACGTCAAGCAGGCCGCACTCGATGCCGGTGCGCTGGGGTGCAGCATCGCCGGATCAGGCCCATCCCTGTTCGCGTTCTCCGCATCTGAAAAAACCGCAAGAGAGGCAGGAAACGCCATGCAGCACGCCTTCAGCGCCAAAGCAAGCCTCTGCTCCGACATGTGGGTTTCACCGATCTGCAACGAAGGCGCAAAGATATTGTAAAAACGTTCCGGAAGCATTTATGATCTATTTCAGCACAAACAAGACCTCCGTACCCGTATCCATAAAAAAAGCCACGCTCGAAGGTCTTGCTCCCGACGGGGGCCTGTATGTCCCTTCGGAAATCCCCTGTTTTTCCGCACCGGAAATAGCCCTGCTCGAGGAAGGAAATTTCAGCAGTGTGGCATTCGCCATTGCGAAAAAATTCATCTGCGGCGAAATTCCTCCCGATCAGCTCAGTGACATGATCGACAGCTGCTTTCCGTTCGACACGCCGCTCGTCAGGCTCGAAGAGGGAACCTTTATCGAGGAACTGTTCTCGGGGCCTACGCTCGCGTTCAAGGATTATGGCGCACGGTTCCTGGCCCGCCTGGCGGGATACTTCGCATCCGAGGACAACAGACTCATCACCGTGCTGGTAGCAACCTCGGGCGACACCGGCAGCGCCGTTGCCTACGGGTTTCAGGGTATACCCAATACGAGGGTCGTGCTGCTCTATCCTTCAGGGAAAGTCAGCCGCCTGCAGGAGCAGCAGCTCACAACGGCGGGGGGCAATGTGCATGCACTTGAAGTACAGGGCGATTTCGATGATTGCCAGCGCCTTGTCAAGCAGGCGTTTGTCGATCCCGATCTGAAAGATCGGCTTACCCTGACCTCGGCCAACTCCATCAACATCTCGCGGCTCATTCCCCAGTCTTTTTATTATGCATGGGCTTCGCTCCACCTGAAAGCCGAGTATGGCCTGGATCGTCCGGTCTTTTCCGTGCCGAGTGGCAACTACGGCAACCTGACCGCCGGGGTGCTCGCCCGGATGATGGGCTTTCCGATAGGACATTTCGTCGCCGCCTCGAACGCCAATGACAGCGTCACCCGATACCTTGACGATGGACGGTATGAACCGCGACCTACCGTGACGACACTCTCGACGGCCATGGATGTGGGAAATCCGAGCAACTTCGCCCGGCTCAAGCATTTCTATGCCAATGACCACCGCGCAATGGGAACCGACATCACCGGTATTTCGGTTTCCGACGAAGCCACCGGAAAAACCATCCGCGATCTCTTCCGGCGTTACGGCTATATCGCCGATCCGCATACCGCGGTCGGGTTCCACGCGCTCGAAGAGTATCGGAAAACAACCGGAAATACCGCACCGGGAATCGTGCTTTCCACTGCCCATCCGGCGAAGTTCCTCGAAGTGATAGAACCCGTACTGGAACGCAAGATCGATATTCCGGAACGCCTTGCCGTCGTGCTTGAAAAACAGAAACAGGCCACCCTGATCGGCACCGAATACAGCGAACTTTCCGGCTTTCTCAAGAACCTCGACCGGCTGTAAAAAGGAGAGCATCAGCATGAACCTGCGCACACTGCTGTTTTTTCTCATTCTCATGCCGGTCATGTTCATCGGCATACTGATTGCGCTCGTTATCAGCATTTTCGAGCACACCGGAGATACCTTCTCCCGCATGGCTGCGTGGTGGGGAAGATTCAGCGCCCGGCTTTTCGGCATTTCCATCGTGGTGGAGGGCTCGGACAACTACCGCTCGGAATGCAATTACCTGGTTATCAGCAACCATGCGGGCATGGCCGACATCCCCTTGCTGCTCGGGGCCATGAAACTGAACCTGCGCTTCGTAGCCAAGGAGGAACTTGCAAAAATTCCGGTTTTCGGATGGGCGCTCAAGCGCTCAGGGTATGTCATGATCAAACGGGGACAGAACCGTGAAGCATTGAAAAGCCTGCTTGCCGCCGCAGATGTGCTCAGGAGCGGACGTTCGGTGCATATATTTCCGGAAGGAACCCGCTCGGAAACGGGAAAACTGCTGCCCTTCAAACGGGGCGCCTTTCTGGTGGCCCAGAAAGGCGGGGTTCCGCTGCTGCCGGTTACCATCATCGGCAGCAACCTGATAACCCCGAAAAAAAGTCTGCAAATCAATAAAGGCAATGTAAGGATCGTCGTCGGCACCCCTCTCGAACCATCCGGGTTCGAAAATGTCGAAGCGCTTATGGAGGCTGCACACCGGGAAATCGAACACAACCTCCGGCGTTACGCATCCACTCAGAACTGACGGTAGAGGTTCACCATCTCCATTGCCGTCATGGCGGCGTCAAACCCCTTGTTCCCGGCTTTCGTGCCGGCCCGTTCAATGGCCTGTTCGAGATTCTCCGTGGTCAGCACGCCGAAAGAGACCGGAACCATGGTATCAAGTGAAACCTGGGCAATCCCTTTGGCTGCCTCTGCAGCGATAACATCGAAATGCGGTGTGGAACCCCTGATGATGACCCCGAGAGCGATCACCGCATCGGCACTGCCGCTCATGGCAACTTTTTTTGAGACCATGGGAAGCTCGAATGCTCCGGGACAGCGGTAAACGGTCACATTCTCAGCGGTTCCCCCGTGCCGGAGAATGCAGTCGAGCGCCCCTTCAACCAGCTTTTGCCCGATGAAATCGTTAAAACGCGAAACCACGAGCGCGAAACGGGTATCCTTTGCGCTGAGGGAACCTTCAATCTGTTTTACCTGCATGGCGATAGTGTTTAAAAGCGTTACTTCTTGCACGACGACCGTCCGTATCCGAGCAGCCGTTCGACAAGATCGATAATGACATGACCTATGGCAATATGACACTCCTGCACCCTGTCAGCCGACCCTGAGTGCGGCACCACAACCGACAGGTCCGCCGCATCTTTTATCATGCCCCCTTCCCCGCCAAGCAGGGCAAGGGTTTTCATGCCGTGTTCACGCGCATACTGCAACACGTTGAGCACGCTCCTGCTGTTGCCGCTTGTCGAAAAACCGAAAACCACGTCCCCATCGCACCCATAAGCCTCGGCAAGACGGGTGAATACCGCGTCATAGCCAAGATCGTTCGCGCCGGCAGTCAGTGCGGTGGTATCTGCATTGAGTGCAATAGCCGGCAGTGCGGGGCGGCTGACGCTGCTGCGATAACGGATGGTCAGTTCGGTAGCCAGATGCTGTGCATCGGCAGCGCTTCCACCGTTGCCGCACAGCAACAGCTTCCCGCCCTCCTCGAATGTCGATGCAATGAGGCGGGCCATGGCGACGATAACCGCGCTGTTCTGCCGGGCAACGTTCTCCTTGAGCCGTGCGCTGTAGAGCATGGCATCGAGCACCACCTCCTCATACGGCGTTCGATCCATCAGTCCCGCCGGACATCTGCATTTGCCGATCATAACAAACAGGTTAACACATGAACAAGCACAAATAACTTTTAATATACAGAAAAAACAAACGATGCCCTACTTGGGCGCAACGGCTCAACCCCCGCGCCGGAAAAGGAAAAACGGAACTTTTACCCGGCATTCATTTTTAAGAATTGAAACTCCCGTCAGGAGGCAACCCTTGTCTGAAAACACTGCCGTCATGAACAACATCCTTGTGCCAACCGATTTTTCCGCCCATGCACAGGCGGCTTTTGAGACAGCAGTATCAATTGCGCGCAGAACCGGCGCCCTCGTGCACCTGTACCATGTCATGGACATTCCCGATATCCCGGGAATGCGCGAAATCATGGCAAGGCGGAACCCCGCGGGAAGTGAAGCCTCCGAGACTGCTGACAGCGCCCTCCATCAGCTTGTCAGAAGCGAAACATATCGGGATATCGGAGCTTCATGCTCCATCGATTACGGAACCCCCTGGAAAGCCATCACCGGCAAGGCTGAGGGTGATGGATTCGATCTTGTCGTCATCGGCAGTCACGGGATGAAGAGACTCGAAAAAATCGTTTTCGGATCGACGACAGAGCAGGTGATACGGCATTCCATCTGCCCTGTACTGACCGTGCAAGACACGCTCTGCTGTTTTTCGCCGGCCAGTATCGTGCTCGGCGCGGAAAGATCCCGGGAAAACACGTGCTGCATCGATGCCGCCAGATCGTTTGCCTCGCACTACAATGCCACAATGCACCTTGTGAAGGTTTCGACACCGGATCATTTTATAAACACCCGGCAGGCAAGGATGGAGATGGAATTCCTTGCACGGGAAAACGGCATCGGAGAATATTCCGTCAACTGCTATAACGACGAAAGCATGCAAGAGGGGCTGCTGCATTTTGCCGAAGACATCGGCGCCGACCTGCTCTGTATGACGACACGCGTGACATCCGAGCTTGCACGCCTTTACAGGACAACCATGGGACGGAACACCACCACTGAGGTGGCAATACCGATTCTGACGTGCCGGGTTCCTGAAGCATGACCAGGACAGACTACCGTTCCGGCTCACTGCTGCGGAGGCCAGCTCCGCAGTAGCGGCAGTAACGGGCATCATCCTCATGCGCGGCGTCAGGACAGCGCGCACACCGTTTTTTTGCCCCCGCCTGCCATGCATCGATGACATCTCCGCCGAAACGATGCCGGTAGGCACGGCGATGATGCTATAACCCACGATCATCAGAAGCGCTGCAAGCGCCCTGCCAACAACTGTCTGCGGGGATATATCTCCGTAACCCACGGTTGTTACGGTAACGATAGCCCGGTAAATTGCCTCGGGAATGCTGTGAAATCCGTTTTCAGGACCTTCGATCATGTACATGAGTGAGCCCACAATGCTGACCATGACCAGCACGAAAAACAGAAATACCATGATTTTCCTGCCGGAGGCCCTGATGGATGCAGTCACAAAATCGGCTTCCCTCACGAAGGTCATGAGCTTGAGCAGCCTGAAAATCCTGAGCACCCGAAAAAAACGCACGGCAAGAAAATAGTGCGCTCCCGGAATGAACACGACGAAGTAGGTGGGGAGAATGGAGAGCAGATCGACGACGCCGAAAAAATGCGGGCATACTGCATGCGCACCGGCGCGACAAATAACCTCATGAGATATTCAGCGGTGAACAGGAGCGTAAAACACCACTCGATGAATGCCAGCTCACTCCCGTAAGATTGATGGAGCGGTGCGACGCTGTCAAGCATGACAACGATCACGCTCAGCGAAATTGCTCCGATCAGGGCAAGGTCGAACAGCTTGGAGGGAATGGTGTTGCTGTCGAAAATGATGTGCCGGGAAACCTCTTTAAACGTTCTTTTTGCCGCCATGAAACCTGTAAATGGTTGGGTGTGCCTGAGCGGACAAGCAATCCGTTTCCTGTAACATAACAAATTGTACCTGACAATGAACCCGGCCGGGCGAAAAGCTGCAGAAACAGAAAAACTCCGCCAGACGAGTAGCATCTGGCGGAGTTTGAGAGAGGTGAAAAACCATCGAAATCAGTGGTACCTGGCGCTCTCTTCCTTGACAAATTCAACAAGCAGTTTCAGGTTTGCCGGATCGACATCAGGCAGAATCCCGTGGCCGAGGTTGAACACATGGCCTGAAGATGCGGTATGCTGACCGAACTGCTTCAGGATTTTCGCGGCTTCGGACTTGATCTTTTCCGGGGTTCCGTACAGAACCGTCGGGTCCATGTTGCCCTGGAGGGCGACACGGTCGTTGAGCTCCCTGCGCGCTTTGGCAATATCGATTCCCCAGCCAAGCCCCATGGCGTCACAACCGGTGTCGGCAATGTCGGAAAGAATGGTATTGCAGTCTTTCGAGAATACGATAACCGGCACATCAGGATATTTTGCCTTCACCGCCTGGACGTTCTCCCTGATGTAGGGAAGGGCGAACTCGCGGTAATCGTCTTCAGAAAGCGCGCTTGCCCAGGAATCGAAAATCTGGATCGCATCGGCACCTGCCTCGACCTGCTTGAGCAGATAGGCACTGATGGTTTCCGTGATCTTTCTGAGCAGCTGATGGGCCATCTGCGGCTCCCGATACATCATCTTCTTCGCGAACGCATAGTTTTTGGAGCCACCGCCTTCAACCGCGTAGGTAAAGAGCGTCCATGCTGCACCGGAGAATCCGATAAGCGGCACACGGTTGTCGAGTTCCTTCTTGGTAAGACGCAGGGCATCCATAACGTAACCGAGCTTTTCATCGATATCGGGGACAATGAGCCTGTCGATATCGGCCTGGCTGCGGATAACCGGCGTAAGCTTGATACCTTTCGTCTCGATGATCTCGACGTTCATCCCCATGGCTTCGTTGATCACCAGAATGTCGGAAAAAATGATCGCTGCATCGACACCCATCAGATCAACGGGCTGGATGGTTACTTCGGCAGCCAGTTCAGGCGTTTTGCAGAGGGTTAAAAAGTCAGTTTTTTCTCTGACTGCCCGATACTCCGGCAGATAGCGACCGGCCTGCCTCATCACCCAGATAGGCGTCCGGGAACACGGCTGACGCTTCAATGCCCGGAGAAAAAGATCATTTTTGAGCATGCAATGCAATAATTTGAGAAGTTAAGAAAACAGCAATCCGCTGCAGCAACCGGCTTCAGGCGGTTTTGTAAAAGTGCAAAGCTACATTTTTTTAGCCTTATTTGAAAACTATTCCGGAATGGCCGGATGCATGTTCCGGGAGATCCGCAGGAAAAATCCGCTTCTCAGCTAACGATATGGCGTTTGATGCCAAGCTGTTTTTCGGTGTACCCGAGAGCAAGCCCGACCATTTCCGAGAGGTGGAAAACCGGAATCGAGCTGTGGACGTTGGCTTGCTTGAGAGCTTTCGCCTGGTAACCGTCAAGCACCGTATGGCAGAGCGGGCAGGGCGTGACGATAAAATCGGCCTTGATGTCGATGGCTTCCTGAAGCGCTTCTGCCGCCACGTTCAGGGACTCCTCCTCCGCAACCAGAAGCGTATGGAAGCCGCAGCAGCGGTTCTTGTGCTCATAGGGCAAGGTGGTGCCGCCGAGGGCCTCGATCAGCATGTCCAGCGAACTCGGCTCAAGCGGATCATCCTTGCCGAGCACTGTCGAAGGACGGAGAATATGGCACCCGTAAAACGGGGCGATCCTGTAGTTTTTCAGCGGCACCTTGACTTTCGCCCTGATCGCCTCGAACCCTACATCATCGGCGAGCACCCAGAGAAGATGGCGGACGTTCGATGTCCCCTTGTACTCAAGGCCTTCCTTTTTCAACAGATCGTTTACTTCCTTGCGCAGCTCCGGAGATTCATCGAGCTTTTTCTTTGCCGTCCGTATGGTCATCAGGCAGGTGTTGCACGATACGATCAGGTCGAGACCAAGCTTCTCGGCCAGCGCGATGTTGCGGCCGTTGACCAGCGCGAAATGCCTGGGGCTTACGTAATCAAGATTGCTTCCGCCGCAGCAGGTGCTTTCATGAAGTTTGACCATCTCGATACCGAGGTCCTTCTGCCACAGGTCGATGGAACGGTCTACCTCTTTCGTCATGGACTCGTTGATACAGCTCAGGTAATAGGCATACCTTTTCATACTGCGATTCTCCACGGTTATTTTTTATGAGACTTCTGTTCCGCCTTGACGTGCTCCGTCATCTCCCTGAACATCTCCCTGAATTTCTTGATCCCTTTAATCGGCTTGACGAGTAGCGGAGGAGGAGGCGTCCTGCGCTTCATGATCATCTTCATGGCCATGGGAAGCAGGTTCTGCAGGGTCCACGCCATACCGTTCGTACGGATCGGCAATGTAGCCTCGACAAGCTTGCCTTTCTTTTCTATGTCCTCCATGAACGCTTCGGCATGTTTTGCGCCGCTCGTATCCTTGGCCCCCCTGACCTCGATAGCATCCTCCCGGATTCCGTGTATCGCTTCCATGATGGGAATGTGCTTCACACAGGTCTCCTGGCAGCGATAGCAGTGCGTGCAGTCCCATACTCCGTGATCCTTGACGAGCTCGCCGAGTCGGGTATCATGAATGGCGTCACGGCTGTCGACGTTCATCCGGTATGATTTCAGCAATACCGCAGGAGAGACATACTCCTTGTGCGCGCGGAGAATGGTGCATTCCGAAACGCATGAGGCGCAGAGAATGCAGTCGGTGGCCTTTTCATATTTCTGGAACTCCTCTTCCGACACAAGAAACTCCTTTTGGCCCATTTCCGGCTCGGGCATACTTGACACGATCCAGTTCGAATAGTGCTTCATCTTGTCGACAAGGGGATCCATGTCCACAATCAGGTCCTTGATAAGCGGCATGTTGCGAAGCGGCTCGATCTTGATGACCCCCGGCTCCTTGCACTTCGACAGTTCATCCCACACCTGGGTGGTGCAGGCAAGCTTCGATATGCCGTTGATACGCATGCCGCAAGATCCGCAGATGCCAGCCTGGCAGAATGCCCGAAAGCTGACGGAGGCATCAACATGCTCCTTGATATAGTTGAGCGAACGGAGAACCGTGATACCTTTTTCAACCTGAATCGTATAGTCGTCGAAATACGGCTTGCTGTCCACCTGTGGGTTGAAACGATGCACCCTGAGAGTTATCTCCCTTTTTTCTTCAGTATGCAGCTCTGTAGCTCCTGTCATATCCGGTAGTAGTTAATAGGTTCTTTCCTGAAGTTCGTAGCGGCCCATGGTCACCGGCTTTTCGCCAAGCTTCACGCTGCCGCCTTCAAGGGTCGCAAGGGTGTGCTTGTGCCACTTCCCGTCATCCCTCTGCGGAAAATCCGTGCGTGTATGCGATCCGCGGCTCTCTTCCCTGGCGAGGGCTCCCTCTGCTACGGTTTCAGCCAGATCGAGCATATTTTTCAGTTCAAGAACCTGCAGAAGGTTGGTGTTGTAAACATCGCCGGTGTCGAATACACGGACGTGCGTGAACCGTTCCTGAAGATCCTTGAGATCCTGGACGCCTTTGCGGATTTTCGATGCCTCGCGGAAAATGCCGACATTCATGCCGAGCGTCTGTCCGAGCTCCTCACGAAGGGTGCCGTAACGCTCGAAGTGCCCGGAAGGGCGCATATAGCTGCGAAGCATCGCCTCTGTCTGGCTGATCTCATCGGCAGTGATTGGCGCAGGCTCGAACTTGCGTGCCTCCTCGGCGGCGGTACGGCCAGCGATACGACCGAACACGAGAATATCGAGCAGCGAGTTGCCTCCGAGACGGTTCGCTCCATGCACGGAAACACAGGCGCATTCACCTGCAGCGTAAACGCCGTCCATGACGGTTCTTCCGTCATTGTCCGTATCGATGCCCCCCATCGAATAATGGGCGGTCGGACGGACGGGTATCGGCTCCTCGATAGGATCGACACCCTCGAAATACATCGACATCTCCCGGATCTGCGGAAGCCTCGACTTGATGAGATCCGCCCCGAGATGCGTAAGATCAAGATGCACATACTTCCCGGCAGGACTGTCGAAACCCCTGCCCTGGAGAATCTCGGTTTCAATGGAACGGGCAACCAGGTCGCGCGGACCAAGCTCCATTTTTTCAGGGGCATAACGCGACATGAAGCGCTCGCCATCCATGTTGACCAGATAACCGCCTTCACCCCTTGCGCCCTCCGTTACAAGCAGGCCGCTCTTGCGAAGACCGGTGGGATGGAACTGCACAAACTCCATGTCCTTCAGCGGAATGCCCGCGCGGTAGGCAATGGCCTGACCGTCTCCGGTATTGCCTGCGGCATTGCTCGAACGGTTCCAGTACATCTTGGCATAACCACCGGTTGCGAATACAACCGTCCTTGCCGGAAAAGCCTCTATCTTGCCGGTTTTGATATTCATGGCGACAAGCCCCTTCATGCGGCTGTCATTGACTGAAAGGTTGAGCACAAAATATTCGTTAAAGAAAAAAACCCCTTTTTTCAGACACTGTTCGTAAAGCGTCTGCAGAATAGTATGGCCCGTTTTGTCCGCACAGTAACAGCAGCGGGGCCTGCCGGCCCCACCGAAAGGTCGCTGGGCAATGGTGTTGTCGTCCAGTCTCGACCAGGGCGTACCGATATTGTCAAGCTCTCGGATGATCTTGGGTGCTTCGGAACAGAGAATATCCACTGCATCCTGATCGGCAAGATAGTCGCTTCCCTTGATGGTATCGAAAATGTGCAGCTCCACCGTATCGTCCTTTGCCTTGTTGGCCAGGGCGGCATTGGCTCCCCCCTGTGCAGCGGAAGTGTGGGAGCGGTTCGGGTAGACTTTAGACAATACGGCAATATTGAGAGACGGATTGGTTTTCATGGCCTCCATCGCCGCATACAAACCGGCGCCACCGCCTCCGACAATAACAATATCAAATGGTTTCATACGCTCGTATCTCGTTATGAAGCTGTAAAACAGATTCAGTGAATGTAAGAAGGGCAGCAGAAGGCTGTACCCTGCAGATTGAATGGTGTCTCTTGTGAAGAGGAGAGACGGAAATTGACAACCGGATGCGGTTACAGCGCTACATGGTCGTCATGTACGGGAAGTTCTTCAACTGCCTGAAGGACGTCCGTCATATTCAGCAAACCGATCACCTTGTTGTTTTCCATGATGGTGAGCCGCCTGACGTTGGTCCTCTTCATGAGGCGGAGAGCGTATTTGACCCGGAGAGCCGGATTGATGCTGATGATCGGCTTGCTCATGATCTGGAAAACAGGCGTGTTCCAGGGATCACGGTGCACATCCTCGCCCGGGTCGATCACTTTTTCAAGAATATCCTTTTCAGTGACGATTCCGTAGCAGTCGTCTTCATTGCGGGGATCCACAACCAGACCGCTCTGTCCTGTCCGTTTCATGATCTGCAGCGCTTCGGCAACCGTGCAACTGCCCTTGATCGTCTGAAAATCTTTCTGCATCAAAGTCGAGACCGGAAGCATGCGAAGTGTTATAAGCTGATCCATAGCAGTTCCCCCTGATTGAAAAAAAGGACAAAAAGCCCATTCATTATTGGAAAAAAGGCAACTTCAGAGAAGTGCCTGAACGATGTCTGAAAAATCTGAATATAGGAAGGGCGGGCCCCTGGCGGCCATATGCGCAAAAAAAGCAACCTACCAATATAGGAATCAGCCGGAAGGACGCAAAAATTATTTTATCCCGTGTGCTTTTTTATATGCAGCCCAGTTGTTTTTCAGCGCAAGAAAGGCCGGGAAATCCGGCTGCTGCAGAAAAGGATTCGATGCCGCCTCATCGGCAAGCGTCGAAACGGATCGGATGCCGTAGTCGTGACCCGGATACACCGTTGTAGTCGGAGGAAGTTCCTGCAACAACCGGTGCAGTGAGTGGTACTCCTCCTGTGCATCCTCATCGGAACAGGTTCCCCCTACTTTTCCGGCAAACAGCGTATCACCGGTAAACAGGGCATCCCCTGCATGCAGACAGATGGAATCACCGGTGTGACCCGGAGTGTGCAGCACGCGAACCGAGAGCCTGCCGAGCGGGAAAACCGCGCCGTCCACCACCCGTATACCTGTCACGGGACAGCTATCTCCAAAAAGCAATGCCCTGACACCGACAAGACTCTCCATCGCTGCGTTGCCATTGGTATGATCGGCATGACCGTGTGTTGAAAACACATACCTGATGCGGCAGCCTGCATCTTCAGCATACGCCGCGATAGTGCGGTGATCGTAGGAGGGATCAACGACAAAAGCCTCTTGTGAGCTCTCATCGACGGCAAGATAGCCGAAATTGCGGTCGCCCCCGGTACGGAACTGTTTGACGAACATCTCTTTTCCGGTGTTTTCAGGCGGTTTTTTCAACATTCATGAGAAAAGCCCTCGCCGGAAAATCCCGATCCACGGCAATAGGATTCATTTCAAGCTCTTCCATGATCGCATCCGCCTTGTCATCGTCAAGCACGGCAAAGCAGAGGGAGGAGTAGGTGCCGATCATGTCGTCGGAAGGCCACCAGGACTGTCTGGAATCATCTTTCCTGTCGCAGTTGCACCCGCGTATGGAGACATTGCTGAACATGTGCACCTGAAATTTCCTGAACAGGCTCCGCACCAGCGGACGGGTCTCTTCATGACCCATGATTGCTATGAATTTCATGATTTCTTCTCCTCCTGCCGGGATTGCTCACCTTTTCTTTCCGTAATGTAGTAGACAAGCGGCACCACAACAAGCGTCAGAACCGTTGAAAGCACACCGCCCCAGATCATCGAGATAGCCAGCCCCTGAAAAATGGGATCGAACAGCATGATCACCGAACCGATCACCACGGCTCCCGATGTCAGAATGATCGGACGGGTACGCACAGCGGCAGATTCAATGATTGCCTGCTTGAGACCGGCTCCCTCATTGCGCCTGATCTGGATGAAATCGATCAGGAGAACCGCATTCCGCACCATGATGCCCGCAAGGGCGATCATGCCGATCATGCCGGTGGCGGTAAAAAACGCTCCATGAATGAAGTGTCCGGGAATGATGCCCACCAGACTGAGCGGAATGGAGATCATCATGATGAGCGGAGTCTTGAACGACTGGAACCAGCCCACGATCAGAAGATAGATGATAACCAGCACAACGGCAAAAGCCGTACCGAGATCCCTGAACACCTCGAAGGTGATCTGCCACTCGCCGTCCCACTTCATGGCAAGCCTCTCTTCAGACTTGGGAGGGGCGGTGTAAAGCGGATCGATGGCGTACCCGCCGGGCATCTTAAGCTGCTTGATTTTCTTGTCCATGTCGAGCATGGCGTACACCGGGCTTTCCGTCACCCCGGCGACATCGGCAGTGACATAGACCACCCTGCGCAGGTCCTTGCGATAGATGCTCTTGTCCTGTACCCGGTTTTCGACCCTGACCAGCTCCGAAAGCGGAATCATCTCCCCGGCGCGCAACCGGGTGGTAAACGAGCCCATACCCTGCGACTGGACGAAAATGTTCGAAAGGTCCTTGAGCGATGTCCGGTCGGCCTTCGGCAACCGCACCTGGATCGTAACCGGCTCCCTGTCGTTCAGGGTATGCAGCAGCCCGACATCCATGCCGGCCAGCGACATTCGGAGCGTCTGCGCGATCTGTTCGGCCGTTACGCCCCTGAATGCCGCGCGCTCCCTGTTGACAACAAGATTGTACACCTTCTGGTCGTCCTCGATCATCCAGTCGACATCGACCACACCCGGAGTCTCACTGAAAATCCTCTTCACCTCTTTGGCCAGTGCGATCTGCTGTTCCTGTGACGGTCCGTAGATTTCCGCCACGATGGTCGAAAGCACCGGAGGACCGGGAGGAATCTCCACGATCTTGGCGTTGCCGTTGTACTTCCGGGCGATCTGCTGCACGCCGGCACGAACCTTTTTGGCGATATCGTGGCTCTGCTCCTTTCGCTCGCCCTTGTGCACAAGATTCACCTGGATGTCACCCATTCCGGGGGACTGGCGCAGATAGTAGTGGCGCACGAGTCCGTTGAAGTTGATGGGCGCATTGGTACCGACATAGTACTGGTAGCTCTGCACCTCGGGAACGGTCCTGAGATAGGCGGATATCTCCTTGCTCACTCTTGCGGTCTGTTCGAGTGCCGTACCCTCCGGCATGTCGAGAATGACCTGGAATTCGTTCTTGTTGTCGAACGGCAGCATTTTCATCTCGACGGCTTTCAGCGGAACCATGATAATCGCTCCGGCAAGAAGCAGCCCGACCCCGGCAAACGCCGCCAGACGCATGAATGCGTTGTCGAGCAGCGGGGAAAGCACTGCCGTGAACAAACGGTAATATGCGGTTTTGGTGATATCGTACTCCCCGTGACTGCCATCTTCCGCTTTCAGCAGCCTGTAGGAGAGCCAGGGCGTTACGATGAGCGCGATCATGAGCGAAAAAATCATGGCGAGCGAAGCCCCGATCGGCATCGGGCTCATGTACGGACCCATCAGGCCGGAAACGAAAACCATCGGCAGCACGGCGGCGATCACCGTGAAGGTGGCCAGGATCGTGGGGTTGCCGACCTCGCTGACGGCCGTGATGGCCGCCTGCAGTCTCGGCTGTCGCTTCATGGCGAAATGGCGATGGATATTTTCGGCAATGATGATCGAGTCGTCAACGACGATACCGGTCACGAAAATCAACGCGAAGAGCGTAACGCGGTTCAGCGAATAATCGAACAGATAGTAGACCAGCAGGGTAAGTGCGAAGGTGATCGGTACGGACACGAAATTCACCAGCGCCCCCCGCCATCCAAGGAAAAGCCCGACAACAATCGTGACGGCAACAATGGCGATAATGAGATGTTCCAGCAGGGTGAAAACCTTCTCGGTCGCGGTTTCCCCGTAGTTGCGGGTTTCGGTAACGGTTATGCCTGCAGGAATGACCGACCCTTTCAGGTGATCAACCTTTTCAATCACGTTGCCGGCCAGCACGGAAGCATCGGCCCCCTTGCGCTTGGCAACGGTCAGGGTTACTGCCGGGTATTCACCCCTATCTTTCGAATGCGACGCGGCCCCCCATCCGAAAAAGTTGTAGTTGTTGACCTCTTCAGGGCCGTCGGTAATGGTGGCGACATACCGGAGGTAAACCGGAGAGGCCCCGTAAACACCGACGACGATACTGCCGACATCGTCGGCGCTCTCAAGAAAGCTTCCCGATCTGACGACAATTTCGCTGTTCTGGCGGGTAAAGGCGCCGGATGTCATCTGGCTGTTTGCCATCTGAACCTGCCGTGCGATCTGCAGGGCGCTGACATTATACTTCACTAGCTGCTGCTTGTCGAGCAGAACCCGCACCTGGCGCTTCAAACCTCCCTTGATCTCGACATCCCCGATGTTCGGAATTTTTTTCAGCTCATCGGCAACATCCATCGCGGATTTCCTGAGCTGGTAGGGGTCCCTGCTCTTGCTCCAGAAGGTCAGGTTCAACACCGGCACATCGTCGATAGCCACCTTTTTCATGAGCGGCATCTGGACACCGGACGGCATCTTGTCCATATTCTTCATGAGCGTTGCCCAGAGCTTCACCATGCTCTCTTCGGTGTCCTCGCCGACCTTGTAACGCACGGTCACCAGGGCAAAATCCTGCATCGATGTTGAATAGACATAGTCAACGCCTGGAATTTCCGTCAGCGAACGCTCGAACGGTTTGGCAACCCGCTCTTCAACCTCTGCCGGAACTGCTCCGGGATAGGGAATATAGATATCGACCATCGGAACCACGATCTGCGGCTCTTCCTCCCTGGGCGTCATGAAAGTCGCTATGACACCGACAAGAAGTGCCGCAATCATCAGAAGCGGCGTGATCTTCGAATTGATGAACTGCTTGGCGAGCCTGCCTGCAATACCTTCGTTCATTGGACTGAACCCTCTTTTGTTTCTGAAACCAGCTGTTTTACCCGGACGCCTTCCTCAAGCCGCGGATCATAGGTGCCGACAATCCGCTCTCCCGCTTCAAGCCCCCCGAGAACAACCAGAGAACCGTTTTCAAGCCTTCCGGGGCTGATCCAGCGGATCGAGATCCTTCCGTTTCCGTCAACGACGTACACCCCGGCAAGCGGGCCCCGGTGAAAGACGGCTTCCCCCGGAACGAGCAGTACATCTGTCCCCCCTGCTCCGCTGTTCCGCTCTGCCGGAACGATGAGCTCCACGGCAACCGGCGGCTTCGACTGCCCGTTTTCTGCAGGAGCCGGCTTCTGCTTGCCGCATCCGGTCAGCAAACCCGGCATCACGGCAAAAAGCAGCAGAATGATTTTTCTGAGGTCCATAATGGTCAATGCTTCAGGTGGTCGATTGATTGGGAAAAGCTCACTGTCCCCCTGCATAGTACTCAAGCTCGCTTCTGGCAACACAGTAATCGTGCCTGGCCTGGTTCAGGCGCAGCTTCGCATAGGTATAGGCGCTTTCCCGCATGAGCAGCTCGAAGGTCATTGCCATGCCGGTTCTGAACTGGGTGCCGATATAATCGAGACTTACCCGCGCCTCTTCAAGAGCCTGCTGGGCTACGGCAATTCTTGCCTTGGCGGTTTTCAGCTCACGAAGTGATTTTCGGACTTCCACAATGCTGCCGCTTTTTGCGGCCTCGTAGTTGTACATGGCTTCCAGTTCCTGGGCTTTTGCCTCCTGGATACGCCCTTCGGATGCCATGCCGTCAAAAATATCCCACTGAACGTTTACCCCCATCATCCAGCTCGACCCGCCGCTGACGATATCGGAACTGTGCAGATCACCGCGCAGAAAACCGTTCACTCTCGGCAATCTCGACGCCCTGGCCATATCTCCCTGACGGGCGGCTACATCGCGGTAGGTCTCAATCGCCTTGAGGTCCTTCCTGGTTCCGGAAACACCGCTTTCATCAACGGCAGGCACTCCCTTGCCGATCACAAAATCACCGGTGGGAATGATCGTGACCTCGGGATCGAGATTCAGCATTGAACGCAGGGCGTCAGTGGCGTTCCTGATTGCATCGTGAAGCATGAGTTTCTGTTCGTTAAGCTCGGCAAGACGAACCTCCGTTGACAGCTTGTCGGACTTCGTCATCAGGCCGACGCGATATGCCTTTCCAGCCTGGCGGCTGTGCGCCTGCATGGTCGTGATGGATTGATCGACAGCCTCGATGTTTTTACGCGCAAGCAGCAGACCGTAGTAGAGTCGGCTCACCTGCAAAGCAACGGTCTCTTCGGTTCTGCCCGCCATGTACTCCTGCGCTTTCCTTGCCGTCCTGGCTATCGACCTGCCGATTGCAGCATCGGCATTGAAAATCGGCTGCATCACCTGCAAAGAGGTATTGAAATCGTTGATCGTGGCCGCGTTGTTGAGTTTGGCCGGATCGAAATCAGCCTGCCTGACAATATTCTGCTGCAGCTTGAACACCAGAGCCGCGCCGGGATCGTTTGTCACCACGGCGGTTTCCGAAAGCGTCACTTTCGGGAGGTACGACTGGCGGGTCTGCATGATCTTCGCATCGGCCTGGTCCACCCTGCTTCTTGCCGCCTTGACCGTAAAATTGTTCTCCCGGGCCATATGAACCGCCTCTTCAAGTGACAGCCGGACGGTTCTGCTGCCGGCAACAGCATGCGCAGGAGCAGCAAGCGCGCCAAAGAGACAGATACCGGCCAGCACCTTGTATACCTTCATGATGATTTACTGTTTGGATATGAGTTTTAAAATCTGTTCGACATTTTTCGAATCATTATGATTCATGCACTCTTTCAGGCTTCGGTCGAGAACAAGGGAATAGGTTCTTTCAAGAGCGGCCTTGGCCGCCTGAAACTGGACGATAACCTTTTCACAGCCCTCACCGGCCTCGATCATCCTGGCGAGAGCCTCCACCTGACCGGCCACTTTTTTCAACCTCACAATCACATCTTCCATCACTGCACAGGCCTCTTTTGAAAATGAAACAAATGAACAACCCAATCCCGGAAATACCTATACGGGGTTAGGGTATAAAACATACAAAAAAAGAAGCGAAAAGACAAGATATGCGGCATTGTCTTACCGCTTTCCGCCTTCAACGGCAAGTTCGGCGCCGGAACAGCAAATATCGGCCTGCACCTGACACAGCATGCTCTCGGTAGCCTGCTGCATGATCTGCGACATGATAGCCTCGCTCATGAACTTGAGAATTCCCTCAGGCATCATGTTGAGAGGAAAAGAGAGCGTGAAATCCAGCGCGATATCGGTTTCGAAATGCACTTCGGTTTTTCCCTCCTCCATGTGATAGAGACAAATCCGGGTATTGGCCTTTCCGACAAAGGTGTGATTGTTGTCGATTTCGATCGGCGGGATACTTCTGGCGTTGATCCATCGGATGCAGCGTGCTCCATCGGCATGACGGGGAGTGCCGCTCGAAGAGGGCGAATGGTGTTCAAGCGGCTCCTCAAGCTGCTCAACAAAAAAAATCGCGGTTATAGGATTGTTTCGCGGATCCTTCACCTGAAAAATCCACTGGTAGATCCCGTGCTCCTTCAGATGAACGACACTGGTGCAGTATGGATTGCACCTGATGATTCTTGTATGCTCGGCAAAATACTCGGAAGACTCATGCAGACATGATTCTATGATAATCTTGGCCTTGCTTTTTCCAACAACCTCCATAGTCGGTCAACGCCTTATTATTACTCCGGCAATTAAAGGACTCAACCCTTTGCATACCGAACACTTTGGTGATCAAATAGTCTTTCTACCTTTTCCGGCATCTCCTGCAGATGCCTCAAATGTGAAACGGTCTTCTTCCGAATCGCATTTTACTCCTTCTGCCAGCGGTAGAAGATAGTTGGTTGTAAATTGTATTGATCGCACAGATCCGGGAGTGGCTCACACGGTCGATTAGGTGGCGCTTCAGTATGAAGACCTTCTCTGTTGGAGTGTAGTTTTTTCGCTGTTTGCGTATGGTGATTTCCTCCGTTTTTGCACTCTAACTCAAACGGGCGAATTCTCACAATTCACGCTGAACCAAAACACCAGAACTGCTGGCACAGTTTACCCCAGTATACCCAGGGAGTACTTGAATGTATCTTTTTCCATTTGTTCAGCAACAGAAAATGTTTAAATTATAAAAAATAAAAAATCCCTGTTAAAAGAGGGTTAAACTGTTTCAGTTATATAATTTCTCAATAAACCTAAATCATAACCCACTATGTCAAACGGAACAAGCAACGATTTGTCTGGAGCTATCACCAATCTGATGGATACGCTCGGCAAACTCGGCCAGCAGCAGGTTGAAATGCTCAACAGCGGCATCAAAACCGCATCCCAAATGGTTGAACCACTTGGCAAAACATGTACCGATCTTGCCGGTAACATGCTGAACACAGTCAATCAGGTACTGCAGAGCGTTTCTTCAGCTGTTGCTCCCAAGAAGTAAGCAACCCTGTTTTCCTGAAGCACCTTATGCCTTGAGGGATAAGGTGCTTTTTTTTTGTCTTGCGGCAGCTTCCGCAGGGAAAGACGACCTTCTGACACGCTCCAGCATGAATATCGAGGAGAATATCCGTTTTCTTTTCAGCCCGGAAAACCGGAACCAGCTCCATATAACGCCCATACAGGGCGATGCCTCAACCCGCCGGTATTACCGGGTGTCCGGACCGTCCGGCACCACGATAGCCTGTCACGACCCGCTGCTGCACGGAGCGGACCCGAACGACTATCCGTTTCTCGTGATGCACCGCATTCTTTCCGACCGAGGACTGCCGATACCGCAACTCCTTGCCGTCAGCGAACAGAAAGGGTTGCTCCTGCTCGAGGATTGCGGAACCGTGCAACTGCAGGATCTTGCCGACAGC
>VGMX01000012.1 GCA_016866305.1 Chlorobiota bacterium
AAATCGGCATGACCCGTTTATACAATGATAAACGCGAGGCGATATCCTGTACTGTTATCCAGGCAGGTCCGTGCTTTGTGACGCAGGTGAAGAGTGCAGAGAAGGATGGCTACGACGCGTATCAGATCGGTATCGGGGAAAGGGATGAAAAAAAGGTCAACAAACCTCTGCAGGGTCATTACAGGAAGGCCGGAGTCACACCAGGCTTTATGATGGCGGAATTCAAGAAAGCCGATTTCAGCGAAGAGCTGGAAGCAGGCAATCCTGTCAGTGTGGAGTCGTTCAGGGAAGGCGAAAAAGTCAATGTGCTTGGTGTATCCAAGGGCAAGGGTTTCGCCGGTGTCGTCAAACGCCACAATTTCGGTGGTGGTTCCAGAACCCACGGCCAGTCCGACAGGCTTCGTGCACCGGGTTCGGTAGGCGGATCGTCAGACCCGTCGAGAACCTTCAAGGGTACCCGGATGGCCGGTCGCATGGGCGGAGACAATATCACCGTCAAGAATCTCGAGATCGTCAAGATCATGCCGGAATCCAACCTGCTGGTGATCAAAGGTGCAGTGCCGGGCGCAAGGAACTCCTACGTAAAGATTGTTTCAATAAAAAAGTAAACGCTGATTGCACGAAGTTATGGAACTCAAAGTCTTAAATACCGGCGGCACTGAAACAGGGGAAGTTGTTACGCTCAGTGATGAAATCTTCGGCGCTGAAATATCCGAACATGCAATGTACCTCGACGTCAAGTCGATACTTGCAAACAGGAGGCAGGGAACGCACAAGGCCAAGACCCGTGCTGAAGTGAGAGGCGGCGGCAAGAAGCCGTACCGCCAGAAAGGCACCGGCAACGCTCGCCAGGGTTCAACCCGTTCTCCGCTCATGGTCGGTGGCGGCACCATTTTCGGCCCTCAGCCTCGCAGCTACGAACAGAAGGTCAACAAGAAGGTCAAGCAGCTCGCCCGCCGTTCGGCTCTGAGCGCCAAGGCGCAGGCAGGGCAGATTCTCGTTGTCGAGGATTTCAAGCTCGGCGAAATCAAGACAAAGCCGGTGGCCGACATCCTGAAGAACCTCGGCCTTGCCGAGAAGAAAACCCTCATGCTGACTCCCGAGTACGATATGATTATCGCCCGGTCGGGAAGAAACATTGAGGTGCTCAACATCATGACGGCGGAGAAGGTCTCGACCTACGACATTCTGGACAGCCAGACGATCGTCTTCCAGAAAGCCGCACTGAAAAAAATAGAGGATACATTAGGGTAATTGCAGGTTTCCAGCAAAAAGGAGTCAATGAGATGAAAAACCCGTTGTTACGGCCGTGGTTAACGGAAAAAAGCACCGGTCTGACCGAAAAGAAAGGTCAGTACGTGTTTGTTGTCAAGCCGGATGCCGACAAGACAGATATCAGGAACGCCGTTGAGAAAAAGTTCGGTGTTAAGGTTGCATCGGTTCGTACCGTGAACTGTCTCGGCAAGTCAAAACGGCAGTATACCCGCAAGGGGCTGATCGCCGGCAAGAAGAGTGACTGGAAGAAAGCGGTCATCACGCTTGCGGAAGGGCAGTCAATCGACTACTACTCCGGTTCCGCACAGAAGGGCGAAGGATAGAATACACAACAAGGATAGATCATAATTGCAATGGCAATCAGGAAATTAGCGCCGATAACACCAGGGTCACGGTTCATGTCATACCCTGGATTTGACGAGATCACGAAAAGTGAGCCGGAAAAGAGTCTTCTCGTCCCGATCAAGAAAAGCGGTGGACGCAACAGCGCGGGCAGGAAAACCTCCAGGCACCGCGGAGGCGGACACAAGCGCCACTACAGGATTGTTGATTTCAAGCGCAACAAGGACGGTATTCCCGCAACGGTAGCGGCAATCGAGTATGATCCGAACCGTTCATCAAGAATTGCATTATTGCATTACAATGATGGAGAAAAACGTTATATTCTCGCCCCGAAAGGTTTGAATGTCGGAGACCGGGTCGAGAGCGGTGAAAAGGTGGAGATCAAGACCGGCAACACCATGCCGTTGAAGAATATCCCTCTCGGTACCGATATCCACAACGTCGAGATGCGGGCAGGAAAGGGTGGTCAGATCGTGCGTTCGGCAGGAGCTTTCGCTGTCCTTGCCGCACGTGAAGGCGATTACGCAACCCTGAGGCTTCCTTCCGGCGAGATCCGCAAGGTGAGGGTAGAGTGCCGCGCCACCATCGGTGTGGTGGGCAATGCCGACCATGAGAACATTGTGCTTGGCAAGGCGGGAAGAAGCCGCTGGCTTGGCATCCGTCCGCAGACAAGAGGTATGGCCATGAACCCTGTCGATCACCCGATGGGCGGCGGTGAAGGCAAATCGAAATCCGGCGGCGGCAGAAAACATCCGAAATCACCGTGGGGACAGCTTGCAAAGGGCCTGAAAACGAGAAACAGAAAGAAAGCATCGTCAAAGCTCATCGTCCGCGGCAGGAATGCCAAATAACTGTAGCGCTTAATCATAACAAGCAGAGAAAGTATGCCAAGATCACTTAAAAAGGGACCGTTCATTGAAACCAGACTGGAACAGCGGATCCTTGATATGAACAGCAAGGGTGAAAAAAAGGTTGTGAAAACCTGGTCCAGAAGTTCAATGATTTCACCTGATTTTGTCGGTCACACGATTGCAGTCCACAATGGCAAGACCCATGTTCCGGTGTATGTCAGTGACAATATGGTCGGCCACAAGCTCGGAGAGTTTGCCCCGACCAGAACATTTCGCGGCCATGCCGGCGGAAAGGCTGAAAAAGGCGGCTCGGCACCAAGGAAAAAGTAACATGAATAACGCGAAAGGGTAAGATAACCATGCAAGCTAAAGCAATATTACGGCATACGCCAACATCACCCAGAAAAATGCGTCTTGTGGCAGGCCTCGTTCGTGGAAAACAGGTCGATCAGGCAAAGGCTATTCTCCTGAACTCTACCAAAAGTGCATCACGGAACGTGATGCTGACCCTGAAGTCCGCAGTCGCCAACTATGCCCAGCTCAATCCCGATGAACGGGTCAGCGATCAGGAGCTGGTCGTCAAGGCGGTTTTTGTCGATCAGGGTGCCACACTCAAAAGAATGCTTCCTGCACCGATGGGACGGGCCTACAGGGTTCGCAAGCGTTCGAATCACCTGACTGTCATCGTCGACAAGGTTAAGCAATCCAGTAAATAAAAAAACAAGGAGAAAGCATTGGGTCAGAAAGTTAATCCTACTGGATTCAGGCTTGGAATCATCAGGGACTGGACTTCACGCTGGTACGACGACAGCCCGGTCATTTCGGAGAAAATCAAGCAGGACCAGGTTATCCGCAACTACGTACACGCCAGGCTGAAAAGGGAGAAAGCCGGTATTGCGCGCATCGTGATCGAACGGACAACCAAGCATATCAAGATCAATATCTATGCAGCCCGTCCCGGAGCCGTCGTAGGCAGAAAAGGTGAAGAGATCAACAACCTCTCGCAGGAACTGAGCCGCATCACCGGCAAAGAGGTGAAGATCGATGTTGTCGAGGTCGTGAAGCCGGAAATCGAGGCCCAGCTTATCGGCGATAACATCGCATACCAGCTTGAAAACCGCGTTTCCTTCAGGAGGGCCATGAAGCAGGCTATCCAGCAGGCGATGCGTGCCGGCGCAGAAGGTGTCAGGATCCGCTGTGCAGGCCGTCTCGGCGGCGCTGAAATCGCCAGGGCCGAGCAGTACAAGGAGGGCAAGATTCCGCTTCACACCATCCGCGCCAACGTGGACTATGCAAGCGTGACCGCGCACACCATTGCCGGTACGATCGGCATCAAGGTTTGGGTATACAAGGGTGAAGTGCTTGTTCAGCGTATCGACGCTATCGAGGAAGACGAGATGAAGCGCATGAAGGACCGCCGGGCGGATTCGAAATCCAGGCCGCGCGACCCGCGCAGCAAACGCCGCCGCCGTACCAAGCGCGCATAATGACCTATACATTATAATCAGAAAAAGAATGGAGTTGTCGGTATGTTAATGCCAAAGAGAGTTAAATACAGAAAGACGCAGAGGGGCCGCATGAAGGGCAATGCCGGGCGCGGGACGTCGGTATCCTTCGGTTCTTTCGGTCTGAAAGCTCTGGAACCAGCGTGGATCACCAGCCGTCAGATCGAGGCTGCCCGTGTCGCCATGAACAGGTACATGAAAAGGGACGGCAAGATCTGGATCAGGATATTTCCCGACAAACCGGTAACGAAGAAAGCCGCCGAGACCCGAATGGGTTCCGGAAAGGGTTCACCCGAGTTCTGGGTGGCGGTTGTCAAGCCGGGCCGCGTGATGTTCGAGGCAGAAGGTATTTCGAAGGAGATCGCGACCGAAGCCTTCAGGCTTGCGGCAAAGAAGCTGCCGATCAAGACCAAGTTCATCGTAAGGCCCGATTACGAGGGATAACCGGGTAACAAATTCAGAGGAAAGGATTATAACTATGAAAAAGTATGAAATAGCGGCGATGAGCAAGCAGGAGCTTATCGAAAGGATCAGTCAGCTTGAGGACAGGCTTGCCGATATCAATTTCTACAAGGTTATCGAGCTGCCGCAGAATCCGATGGTATTCCGCAACTCGAGGCGTGATATCGCCCGCATGAAAACGCAGCTCCATAAACTCAATGCCGCAGAAGCCGGGCAGAACTGAACAAGGCAACAACAAACGCTTTACGATATATGGAAGAAAACAAAACAGGGGCTGCCGCAATGGAACCGAAAGGTGCAGCGAGGGGACGCAAGAAGAGCTGGCAGGGAAGAGTGGTCAGCGACAAGATGGACAAGGCGATCGTTGTTGCGGTTGAACGCAGGGTTCAGCATCCGGTCTACAAGAAGTACTTCAAGAAGACCACCAGACTGATGGCGCATGACGAAAACAATGAAGCAGGCATCGGAGATCTCGTCAAAATCGTGGAATGCCGGCCGCTGAGCAAAAGAAAAAGCTGCCGTCTCGTTGAAATCATCGAGAAAGCCAGGTAAGAGAGGATTCTTTATACATTAAAAAGTTTGAAACAGGATGATCCAGAAAGAAACTAATCTGGTTGTTGCAGATAACAGCGGAGCGAAAAAAGTTCGCTGTATCCATGTGTTCGGCGGCACTGGCAGGCGTTACGCAGGACTGGGTGACCAGGTTATTGTATCGGTGAAATCCGCTGTTCCCGGCGGAGTTGTCAAAAAGAAGGATGTCTGTAAGGCGGTTGTCGTCCGGTGCGTGAAGGAGCAGAAAAGGAAGGACGGCTCCTATATCCGCTTCGACGAGAATGCCGTCGTGCTGCTTAACGCGCAGGGTGAACCGAGGGGTACACGAATTTTCGGACCGGTCGCAAGAGAATTACGTGACAGAAAATATATGAAAATCGTATCTTTGGCGCCTGAAGTGCTCTGAAGGGCTTCAAGCGGGAGTAACTCAGTTGGTAGAGTCACAGCCTTCCAAGCTGTTGGTCGCGAGTTCGAGTCTCGTCTCCCGCTCATGATTTTATGAATACTATCATATCAGTGAAAAATGAAAACAGGGATCAAAAAGGTTAAGCTGCATGTCAGGAAGGACGATAACGTCGTCGTCATCAGCGGTAACGACAAGGGCAAGGCGGGAAAAGTCCTGAAGGTATATCCGCAGAAATGCCGAGTGATCGTTGAAGGCGTCAATATCCGCAAGCGTCACATGAAGCCCACGCAGAGCCACCCTCAGGGAGCCATCATCGAGAGGGAATTCCCGATCCATGCTTCCAATGTGAAGAAAAGCTAAGCAGTATTTGTATTACACAAGACAGGATGACCAAGACCATCCTGGTAACTGAAAGACCATAATGACAAAAAACAGAGAAAACGCACCCGCTGAAACCGTCGAAGCCCGCCTTGAGTCGTTCTACAGGGAAAAGGTTGTTCCGAAGCTCATGGACCGGTTCCAGTACAAGAATATCATGATGGTGCCGCAGCTCCGGAAGATCGCCATCAATATCGGCGTCGGTGAAGCTGCAGCAGAGCCCAAACTGCTTGAAACCGCCATGAACGAGCTTGCACAGATCACCGGCCAGAAGCCCCAGATCCGCAAGTCGAAAAAAGCCATTTCAAACTTCAAGCTTCGCGAGAACCAGGCCATCGGATGCAGGGTGACGCTCCGCAGAAAGACCATGTACGAGTTTTTCGACCGTTTTGTCAGTCTTGCCGTCCCGAGGATCCGTGATTTCCGCGGTCTCAGCGACACGAGTTTTGACGGACGCGGCAACTATACCGCCGGTATCAGGGAGCAGATCATCTTTCCGGAAATCGATATCGACAAGGTACCGAGGATTTCAGGTATGGATGTCACCTTCGTGACCTCCGCAGCTACCGATGAAGAGGCGTATGTACTGCTTGCCGAGCTTGGTATGCCGTTCAAAAAGAAGAACAACTAACTTATCAGGAAACCCGAGATGGCCAAGAAAAGCATTATTGCACGGAACGAGAAAAGGAAAAAGCTTGTAGAGAAATATGCCGCAAAGCGTGAAGAACTGCTGAAAGCCGGTGATTATGAAGCGTTGCGCAAGCTGCCGAGAGACAGTTCTGCCACAAGGGTGAGAACCCGCTGTGTCCTGACCGGCCGTGGAAGAGGTGTGTATGAAAAGTTCGGGCTCTGCCGCCAGATGTTCCGCAAGCTCGCCCTTGAAGGGAAGCTTCCCGGCGTCAAGAAGGCAAGCTGGTAAGTTGTTCAGCAGCGCAGACAAAACAGAGAGATTTGTTCATTTTTGAAAGTAACCAACGTTCGCCATGCCTGTAACGGATTCTATTGCAGATTATATCACCCGCATCAGAAACGCGGGAAGAGCAAAAAACAAGACAACCGATATTCCGTACTCGAAGCTCAGAGAGAATATCTCCCAGCTGCTCGTCGATAAAGGGTATATAAAAAACTTCACGGTCATCACTTCAGAGCAGTTTCCGTTCATCCGCATCGAGCTGAAGTACGTTCGCGAAGGGGAGCCTGCCATACGTGAAATCACCAGGGTGAGCAAGCCGGGAAGAAGGGTTTACCAGGGAAAGGATATCAGGAAATACCTTGGCGGCCTCGGGCTCTATATCCTCTCCTCGTCGAAGGGTATCATTACCGACAAGGAGGCCCGTGAGCAGGGAGTGGGTGGTGAAATCCTCTTCCGCATCTATTAATTCATAAGCCAAAGCGTACAAGAATATCATGTCAAGAATAGGAAAAATGCCGATTTCCCTGGCTGGCCAGGCCAAGATCGAGATCAGCGATGCAAACATCAAGGTGACCGGTCCGAAAGGCACGCTCGAGCAGGAGCTGACTGCACAGGTTAATGTAACGGAAGAGAATGGGGTTGTTACGGTGCAGAGAGTCGATGACAGCAAGAAATCGAGGGCGATGCACGGCCTTTACAGGATACTCATCAGCAATATGGTCGAGGGGGTCACGAAAGGTTTCACCAGAAAGCTTGAGATCGCCGGTGTCGGTTTCCGTGCCGAGCTGAAAAACGATCTGCTGGCTCTCTCTCTCGGCTATTCGCACATGATCTATTTCAAAGCACCCGACAGCATCAAGATAGAGGTTCCCGATCAGACCACGATTCTTATCAGCGGTATCGACAAGGCGCTTGTCGGCCAGGTTGCCGCCAAGATCCGTTCATTCAGGAAGCCGGAACCGTATCGAGGCAAGGGAATCAAGTACGAAGGTGAGGTCATCCGCCGCAAGGAAGGCAAGGCAGCCGGAAAGTAAGAGCGAAAACAGTCAGGCAATAACATTATTACGGTTGAAGAGAATGAGTCAAATCGATAAGGCCTCACGCAGGCAGAAAATCAAGGACAGAAGCAGGAAGCAGGTGCATGGAACGGAATCGAAACCGAGACTCTGTGTTTACAGAAGTCTGTCGCAGATCTATGCCCAGCTGATTGACGACGAGAACGGCAAGACCATCATGGCCGTATCGAGTATGTCCAGGGAAAACAAGGCTCTTGAAGGCACGAAAACCGATGTCTGCCGTATTATAGGCAAGCAGCTCGGAGAAATGGCGAAAGCCAAGGGCATTACCAGCGTCATATTCGACAGAAACGGATTCCGTTATCACGGCAGGGTGAAAGCGTTGGCTGATGGTGCGCGGGAAGCCGGTCTGGTCTTTTAAAAACCTTTCAAAGAGAACGTTACATGTCGAAAATATCTGCTAAAAATATCAGGCCCGGGGAACTGAATCTGAAGGAAAAGCTGGTTCATATCAACAGGACGGCAAAGGTTGTCAAAGGCGGTAAGCGCTTCGGATTCAACGCGATCATCGTTGTCGGAGACAAGGAAGGCCATGTTGGTTACGGTCTCGGAAAGGCCAATGAGGTTCAGGATGCCATTGCAAAGGGTGTCGAGGATGGCAAGAAGAACGTCATCAAGGTGCCGATCATCAAAGGAACCATTCCGCACCAGATCATCGCCAAATACGGTTCAGCAAAGGTGCTGATGAAGCCGGCAACTCCCGGTACCGGACTGATCGCCGGCGGCGCGGTAAGAGCCGTACTCGAAATGGCCGGCGTGCATGACGTGCTGACCAAATCGCTTGGTTCATCGAACCCGCACAACGTCGTCAAGGCTGCCATCAAGGGTCTGCAGAGCATGTCGGACGCCATGGATGTCGCCGAGAGACGGTCGAAGAGCCTGAAAGAGGTTTTTGAAAGCTAAAATAGGTAGACAAGCAGAGACATGAGTGAGAAAACATTACGCATTACCCAGGTGCGCAGCGTGATAGGGTGTACGAAAAAACAGAAGGCAACGATCAAGGCGCTCGGTCTCGGCCGTCCGAACTACCGTGTCGAAAAGCAGGATAATCCGTGCCTGAGGGGTCAGATCAGAGTTGTGCAGCACCTCGTCAAGGTTGAGGAGCTCTAAGATTTTACTAATAGCAAGTTGGGAATTGAGATCATGGATTTAAGTTCACTTCGTCCTGCAAAAGGCGCGGTAAAAAACAGGAAACGTGTCGGCCGCGGACAGGGGTCCGGTAACGGAACTACTGCCGGTAAGGGTAATAAAGGCCAGCAGTCAAGAAGCGGTTATCAGAAGCCGATCAATGAAGGTGGTCAGATACCGGTTTATCGCAGGCTCCCGAAGTTCGGTTTCACTCCTCCGGACAGAAAGTCAGTCAAGACACTTAATGTCTCACAGATCGAGGCATGGATCGAGGAAGGTCTGATTGATGGAACCGAGATTTCCGTGCTGGACCTGAAGGCGCTCTGTAACGCGAGTTATGCCGATTACTTCAAGATTCTCGGCAACGGCGAGCTCACCAGGCCGGTCAGGATTACCGCGCACTTCTTCAGCAAAAGTGCCGAGGAGAAAATCGTCAAGGCGGGTGGTGCGGTGACCAGGGCGTACCGTACGCTTGAAGAAGCTTCGAAAATTGCCGATATGTCGGTAGAGGATGCTCTCCTGAAGCCGAAAGCGCCGCTTGTCAAGAGAGTCAAGAAATCAGCAAAGTCCTGAATATCGCCTGAGCCGTTATGAAGCTTACCGAAAGTATACGCAACATCAATAAAATCCCTGAGCTTCGGCAGCGGATACTCTATACTCTTCTTCTCCTGTTCATCTACAGGCTTGGTTCACACATTACCATTCCGGGTGTCGATGCGTCAGCAGTAGCCGGCGCATCTCCGTCCCACTCGAACGACCTGTTCGGTCTGTTTGATCTGTTTGTCGGCGGCGCGTTTGCCCGGGCATCCATTTTTTCGCTCGGCATCATGCCTTACATTTCCGCCTCGATCATCGTCCAGTTGCTCGGCGCGGTCACTCCCTATGTGCAGAAGCTGCAGAAAGAGGGTGAAGAGGGCCGTCAGCGGATCAACCAGATGACCCGGCTGGGAACCGTCGTCATCGCGGCGCTTCAGGCATGGGGGGTGAGCGTCAGTCTTGCCAGTCCTGCCTCCTTCGGAACGACTGTCGTTCCCGATCCCGGATGGTTTTTCTCCTTCACGGCAGTCATCCTGCTTACCGCATCGACCATGTTCGTCATGTGGCTCGGAGAGCGCATCACCGAGCGTGGCATCGGCAACGGCATTTCGCTCATCATCATGATCGGTATTCTCGCCCGCTTTCCCCAGTCGCTCGTAGCGGAGTTCCAGTCGGTATCGCTCGGTAGCAAGAACTGGATCGTCGAAATCATCATTCTTGCCATGATGGCGGCCATCGTGGCTTTCGTGGTTGTTCTGACGGTCGGTACCCGCAGGATTCCCGTTCAGCACGCCAAGCGAGTCGTGGGGCGGAAAGTGTACGGGGGCAGTACCCAGTACATACCCATGCGCATCAATACCGCCGGCGTCATGCCGATCATCTTTGCGCAGTCCATCATGTTCCTTCCCGGAACGTTTCTCTCATTTTTTCCGGAAAACGAAGTGATGCAGAGTGTCGCAGGAGCCCTTTCGTACGATTCATGGTGGTATGCCCTGATATTCGGCACCATGATCGTTTTCTTCACCTATTTTTATACCGCAATCGCCTTCAATCCGAAGGAGGTTGCCGATACCATGCGACGCCAGGGCGGGTTCATTCCCGGTGTTCGTCCCGGAAAAAGCACGGCGGATTTCATCGACAACATTCTGACCCGCATCACCCTTCCAGGGGCGATATCGCTTGCTGTTATTGCCGTCCTGCCGACATTTCTCACCAAGTTTGCCAACGTGACCCCCGGGTTTGCGCAGTTTTTCGGTGGCACCAGCCTGCTTATCATTGTCGGAGTAGGCCTCGATACCCTGCAGCAGGTCGAAAGCCACCTCCTCATGCGTCATTATGACGGGTTCATGAAATCGGGGAAAACGAGGAGCCGGCAGCGGCCTTGAGGAACATCGCGTTATGATTACCATAAAAAGCGAGCGTGAAATCGAGCTGATGCGTCAGTCAGGCAAATTGACGGCGATGGTTCTCGATATGCTTGAAGAGGAGATCAGACCGGGGATGACCACAAAGCAGCTTGACCGGATGGCCGAAGAGTTCATAAGGGACCATCACGGAGTACCGAGCTTTCTCAATTATGCCCCGAAAGGCGATCCTGATGTGACGCCTTATCCTGCGGCACTTTGCGTCTCCATCAACGAGGAGGTCGTGCACGGTGTGCCGAGCGACAGGCGGATCGTCAGGGAAGGCGATATCGTATCGGTTGATTGCGGTGTCTATAAAGGAGGGTATCACGGTGATGCGGCCAGAACCTATGTGCTTGGTTCCATAGATGAAAAAGTGCAGCAGCTTGTCGATGTGACAAGGGAGTGTCTTGATCTCGGTATCGCACAGGCAATCGAGGGAAACCGGCTGCACGATATTTCCGCTGCTGTCGAGGGACATGCGCGTTCCTTCGGCTTCAGCGTTATCGAAAACATGGTGGGGCACGGCATCGGCAGTGAACTTCACGAGGACCCGCCAGTTCCCAATTATGGCCGGCGGCATACCGGCGTGACGCTTCGTGAAGGAATGGCCCTGGCCATTGAACCCATGATCGCTCTCGGACGTTCCCGGCGGGCGGTAAGCAGAAAAGGCGGCTGGGTCGCCGTGACCGAAGACGGCAAGCCGTCGGCGCATTTCGAGCATACGGTTATCGTCAGGCCCGGGCAGGCTGAAGTGCTTACCCTGTCGTTACGTGAAAGGAACGTGGCCTGACGGTCCATGAACAACCAATTGAATTCAAAGGAGCAAACTCTTGGCCAAAGAAGAAGCAATCGAGATTGAAGGGGTGATCGTGGACGCTCTTCCCAATGCGCAGTTCAAGGTGAAGCTTGAAAACGGCCTTGAGGTTCTTGCACATGTATCGGGAAAGATCAGGATGCACTACATCAGAATCCTGCCGGGAGACAAGGTCAAGGTGCAGATATCTCCCTATGACATCAGCAAGGGGAGAATCACCTACCGGTACAAATAAGCGACGAAAAACCGTTAAACGCCTGTTGATTTTCCGGACTATTTTTTTTACATTACATGCCTTTCAGAATTTTCGATAGACAGACGACTTAATTATTGCATGCGG
Source organism: Chlorobiota bacterium (assembly GCA_016866305.1). Taxonomy (GTDB): domain Bacteria; phylum Bacteroidota; class Chlorobiia; order Chlorobiales; family Chlorobiaceae; genus Chlorobium. The sequence goes on from VGMX01000012.1 coordinate 11,986, forward strand.
GGTCAAATATGAAAATATATTCATCCATCAAAAAGCGTTGTGAACACTGCCGTATCATCAAGCGCAAAGGAAAGCGTTTCGTGATCTGCAAAGTTAATCCGAGCCATAAGCAGCGCCAGGGTTGATCTTCAGAAATAATCAATAGAACTACAAAGAGAATATGAGGATAGCTGGGGTAAATTTGCCGCTGAACAAGCACGCGGTCATTGCTTTAACGCATGTTTATGGTATCGGAAGAACATCCGCCGAGAGTATTCTCCGGAGAGCGGGTATCGCTCCGGACCGGAAGATTTCCGAGCTGAATGACGAAGAGGCGCATGCAATAAGGGAGATTATTGCCGAGGATTACAAAGTTGAGGGTCAGGCCCGCGGCGAACAGCAGCTTGCCATCAAGCGGTTGATGGATATCGGCTGTTACAGGGGTTTGCGTCACAGGCGGTCTCTTCCCGTGCGCGGTCAGCGCACACAGACCAATGCAAGGACCAGAAAAGGCAAACGCAAGACGGTCGCAGGCAAGAAGAAGGCAACGAAGAAGTAGCAGCAGATAAGCATTACATCAACTTTGAGACTTAAGAGTGTAAGTTCATGGCAACAGCAAGCAGAAAAAAGAAAAAGGTAAAGGTTACGGCTGAAGGTACCGTCCATATCAAGGCATCCTTCAACAATATCATGGTAACCATTACCGATGTGCAGGGCAATACGGTTTCCTGGTCGAGCGCAGGCAAGAACGGCTTCAGGGGTTCCAAGAAGAATACCCCGTACGCCTCCCAGGTGACTTCGGAAGCCGCTGCGAAAGAGGCTTTTGACCTCGGCATGAGGAACGTTCATGTCTACATCAAGGGTCCCGGCGCAGGCAGGGATGCCGCAATCAGGGCTTTGCAGGGAGCCGGTCTTGAGGTGCGTTCCATAAAGGATATCACACCTCTGCCGCATAACGGCTGCAGGCCTCCGAAGCGCAGAAGGGTCTGATTTTATATATTCATAGAATTTCAATGAAGCAATTGATATGGCAAGATTTAGAGGCTCAATAACAAAAGTATCCCGCAGGTTAGGTATTGCGCTTTCGCCGAAAGCTGAGAAATATCTTGAAAGAAGGCCTTTCGCCCCTGGCCAGCACGGGCAGTCGCGCAAGGGAAAGGTTTCGGAATATGCTCTGCAGCTCCGCGAAAAGCAGAAGATGAAGTATCTCTACGGCATTCTCGAGAAGCAGTTCAGGAACTACTACAAGAAAGCCGTGTCACAGAGGGGTGTTACCGGTGACAACCTTGTCAAGCTTCTTGAAAGACGTTTCGATAATGTGGTATACCGTTCCGGATTTGCCGCCTCGCGTGCAGCGGCACGCCAGCTTGTTTCCCATGGCCATTTGCTTGTCAACGGAAAAAAGGTCAACATTCCTTCCTATCTGGTCGCGCCAGGCGACCTGATCGAGTTCCGTCAGAAAAGCCGCAACATGGGCGCTGTGACCGATTCGCTCAGCAAGGCTCCGGAATCCCGTTTTCCTTCATGGATCCAGGTTGACAAGGCAAACCAGAAGGCGGTTTTTCTCAGTGTGCCGGAGCGTGAGGATATTCAGGAGCCGTTTAACGAGCAGCTTGTTGTCGAGTTGTACTCCAAGTGATTTTAATGAACCCCAAGGTATAAACGACTATGATATACCAGATGCAGATGCCGGCTAAAATAGAGGTTGATGAAACTACTCATACGGACAGCTACGGACGGTTCATTGCACAGCCTCTCGAGAGAGGGTACGGTGTGACACTCGGTAACGTCATGAGACGGGTGCTGCTTGCGTCACTTCCCGGGACGGCAATTACAGGTGTAAAGATAGAGGGCGTTTTTCATGAGTTCTCTACCGTAGAAGGCGTGAGGGAAGATGTTCCGGAGATCGTGCTGAATCTGAAGAAAGTGCGGTTTCGCTCGAACTGCAAGAGGAACTGCAAGACATCGCTTGTGCTTGTCGGTCCCAGAGAGTTTACTGCCGGTGACATCGTCGCCCAGGAGGGTGAATTCGAGGTACTGAACAAGGATCTCCATATAGCCACCGTCAATGAGGGTGCCACCCTGAAAATAGATGTTTTCGTCGGACGGGGCAGAGGCTATCTTCCAGCTGAAGAGAACCGTCCCGACGGTATGCCGATCGGCTTCATCGCTATCGACGCAATTTTCACGCCCATCAGGAACGTGAAGTTCACCGTCGAAAATACCCGCGTCGGTCAGCGTACCGACTATGAGAAAATGATTCTCGATGTCGAAACCGACGGATCGATCACGCCTGACGATTCCATCAGTCTTGCAGGCAAGATCATCAACGAACATGTCACCTTCTTCGCCAACTTCTCGCCGACTGAAGAGGAGTTCACCGAAGAGGAGTACAAGCAGCAGGATGATGAGTTCGAGAACATGCGCAAGCTGCTCAATACCAAGATCGAGGATCTCGATCTTTCGGTGCGTTCGCATAACTGCCTCCGCCTTGCTGAAATCGATACCATCGGCGATCTCGTATCAAGGAAAGAGGACGAACTGCTCAACTACAAGAACTTCGGAAAGAAGTCGCTGACGGAATTGAAGGAACAGCTCGAGAAGTTCGACCTGAAATTTGGTATGGACATCACCAAGTACCAGATGAAAGGGTAAACAATTAACAGGATTATTTTTGAATTTTTGAGATCAGGAATCAGTCATGCGTAAAGTCAAGCCGGCAAGAAAACTCGGAAGAACCGCAGCTCATAGAAAGGCGACTCTGGCCAATCTGTCGACCCAGCTGCTGCTTCACAAGCGTATTGAAACCACGGAAGCGAAAGCCAGGGAAACCAGAAAGGTTGTTGAGAAAATCATCACCAAGGCGCGAAAGGGAACGGTACATGCCCAGCGAGACATTTTCAGGAGCATCCGTGACAAGGAGGCCGTGAAAATGCTGTTCGAGGAGATCGTTTCCAGAATCGGTGACCGCAATGGCGGATACACCAGAATCATCAAGCTCGCCCCCCGTTTCGGTGATGCCGCCAAGATGGCCGTCATCGAACTGGTCGATTATTCCGAAGCCCCGTCAAAGCAGACGCAGGGAGGAAAACAGGATCGCGCCAAACGAGTAAGGGGTTCCAAGAAAAGTGAAACGGTCGCAACCCAAACCGCGGCTGCCGGAGAGTAAGGTTGCCGCCGGAAACGGCTGAACACAAGACAATAATTGTTGGTCATTGCCTGAAGAATCGTGTTATCTTCGGGCAATGACTATCTCTTTTTCTGCGAAAAACGGACTGAACCGGTTGATGGGATAGTGTTCGACGCTCCCGGGAAAACCGTGGTGCGCGTGGCGCGTTTCGATTGCCGCACGGATTTCCTCCTCAAGATTTCCACCTTTCAGACAGATCAGTACCCCTTCCGGTTTGAGAAAACGGTATGCATAGGAGCACAACTGTTCAAGCTGAGCGACCTGCCGGCTGAGCACCGTGTCGAACGACACGCCCTTCAGCTCCTCCACTCGCGAGTGCAGCGCAACGGCATTGCTGATGCCGAGTTCCTTCAGCATAGCCTGGCACGCCGCTATTTTTTTTCCGGTCGAATCCACAAGCAGAAACCGGGTTTCAGGCCAGGCTATGGCCAGGGGAATTCCCGGAAGACCACCTCCGGTACCGAGGTCGAGAACCTTTTCTCCAGCTGTGAACGGGTGAAACAGCCCCATCAGGAGGGAGTGGAACACATGCTTGACGATAACCGGCGCATCCTCCTTTCGACTGATGAGATTGATTTTCCTGTTCCACTGTTCGAGAAGCAACGCATATTGTGCGAGCTGCTCATACTGCGACGGGGATAACTCCATATTTTCACGCAGGCAGAGTTCTTTCAGCATTGCCAGAGCCTCGGGGTGACGTTTCATCTTCACGGCCTCTTGATTACCATTATTGTTACAGGAAAAAAAGATATTTTAGGCTGATTGGCAAATGCTCGCGACTCCTCTTTTCGCCGGGCGTCAGAGCAGCCGGAGAATTGTCATGGCAGATGCTCCATATCCTGTGCAGGATCGCTCCTTTGCTTCCGACCTGTAGCCCGCACCCAATACAGGGTACCGGTCATGCCAGAGAAAATCAACCGTAACGGTGCCCATATGATGAACAGTCACGTCTATGCCGTCATCATGGCCGGAGGGCCGTCAAAGGCGCTCTGGCCTTCAGCAAGAAAGAAACTGCCGGTGCAGTGTCTCGATCTTTTCCATGAAGGCACGATGATCGAGCTTACCGTGCAAAGGATCATGCGGGTTGTCCCCCCTGAACGGATACTGGTAGTCACGAGCCGGGAAGGAAAAGAGACCCTTGTCACTTCGGGAACGCTCATTCCGACCGGCAACATTATTGCCGAACCGTCGGCTCGCAACACGGCACCCTGCATTGCACTCGCCACAGCACATATCAAAACGAAGGATCCCGAAGCCGTAACCATCGTCCTGCCCTCCGATCATGATGTCCGTGACGTGGATGCATTTGCCGGAATTATCGAGGCCGGTATCCGGATTGCCTCGAAAAAAAACAGTCTGGTGACCATTGGCATAACGCCGACCTATCCTGAAACGGAATACGGTTATATTCAGATCGCCGAACAGATTTCCGAACCGGAAGGTGACAAGGGAAATACGGGATACACTCTTTTTCGGGTGAAAACCTTTGCTGAAAAGCCGGATTATGCTACCGCAGTGCAGTTTCTTGAAAGCAGGGATTTTTTCTGGAACAGCGGGATCTTCATCTGGCATATCGATGCTATCTGCAGGGAGTTCGAGCGTTCGATGCCCGATCTCTACAAGGACTTTTCCAGCATCCATCAGCATCTCTGCTCCGGATCGGCCGATGAGGTTGTCGAGGATGTGTACAGCTGGATTCACCCGGTTTCCATCGACTACGGGATCATGGAAAAGGCCGAGCAGGTCTCGATGCTTGTCGGTGATTTCGGATGGACGGATCTGGTCAGCTGGGATGAACTCGCAAGGGTGAACGCCCTGCATGAAAATCCCGAGGACTCCTGCGAACTTGATGTTCTGCGCATGGAGAGTTCGGGAGTTTTTCTGAGAAAACCGCCGGGGAAGGTTGTCTGTATGATCGGCGTGAACGACCTGATTGTGGTGGATACCGGCGATGTCCTGCTGCTCTGCGCCAAAGGGGAATCCCACAAGGTTCCCGCCGCCGTCGACCAGCTCAGGAGGGAGAACCGGGAGGCTTTCCTGTGACGCTTCGCCGGGCTATCCGGTTTTCAGCGACCAGCTCGCCCCTTCACGGGTATCCTTTATTTCCACGCCTGCTTCGAGCAGTTTGTCCCTGATACGGTCGCTCAGGAGGAAGTCCCGGTTTTTTCTCGCTTCGGCCCGCATTTCGAGCAGAATGGCCATTACCTTTTCCAGTGCATCCCGGCTGTTTTCCTCTGCAAGGCCTTTCTCCCGATCTCCGGAACCCATGATGCCGAGTACCTTTCCGGCAAAAGTATCGAAGAAGGTCTCCGCCTTTGCCATCGAGGCTGCGGAAAGTCCCCCGGATTTGTCAAGGGCGCTGTTCAGGGCTTTCGAAAAATCGAACAGTACCGAAACGGCAAGCGGAGTGTTGAAATCGTCATCCATCGCCTCGGTGAACCGGGCGACGAAGTCCCCCATATCCAATGTTCCTTCGCCGGGCGAGCTTTCCTGCAGTCTCCTGCGTGTATCCCGGATCTTTTCAAGCCCCGAGGAGGAGGCCCGGATGGCGGCTTCGGAGAAATCAAGCGGCGAGCGGTAGTGCGACTGCAGGATGAAGAACCGGATGACCACCGGATCGGTGGTGCGGAACAGGTCCTTGAGATTGACGGAGTTTTTCAGGGACTTGCCCATCTTGACTCCCTCGACGGTCACCATGTTGTTGTGCATCCAGTAGCGCACATAGGGCTTTCCGGTGGCGGCTTCGGACTGGGCGATTTCACAGTCGTGGTGGGGAAACTTGTTCTCCATGCCTCCTCCATGGATATCGACGGTCTCTCCGAGATATTTCATCGACATGGCCGAACACTCCACATGCCATCCCGGATACCCCGTGCCCCACGGGGAGTTCCATTTCATGAGGTGCCCCTCTTCGGCTTTTTTCCAGAGCGCGAAATCGGACGGGTGGCGCTTCTCGCTTCTCACCTCGACCCGTGTGCCCGACTGCAGGGCATCCTGATCGGTCCTTCCCGACAGTTTCCCGTATTCGGGAAAGGAGCCTACGGAAAAATAGATGTTTCCGTCAACCTCGTAGGCATGTCCGGATGCGACCAGCCGTTCGATCAGGGCAATCTGTTCAGGAACATGTCCCGTAGCCGTGGGTGCGATATTGGGACGCTCGACGCCGAGGCGATCCATATCCTCGTAAAAGCTTCGGGTATAATACTGTGCGACCTCCATGGGATCGGTTTTTTCCAGCCTTGCCTGCCGTGCGATCTTGTCTTCCCCTTCATCGGCGTCGTCGGTAAGGTGCCCGACATCGGTGATGTTCTGCACGTACCGGACCCGATATCCGCTGTGACGGAGCCAGCGGGCGACGACGTCGAACGATACGTAGCTTTTGGCATGGCCGAGGTGGGCGTGGCCGTAAACGGTCGGTCCGCAGACGTACATGCCCACCACTCCGGGGTGGACGGGTTCAAATGTTTCCCTGGTGCGCGAAAGAGAGTTATAGATCTGTAGTGCCATGGTGCCTGTTCCGCCTGGTGATGGGTGTTTCCGTAACCTTGCGTTTTCTCCCTGGTGGGGTGGGGCGCGACGATAACGGACAACGAGCCGTTTTTTTCGAAAAACCTCACGAAAGTTAAACATTTGGGTTTTTAACGCAAGGTTTTTAGCTTCCTTTTTCCCACAGCTTTCCGGGCACGGCAAAGGTGTTCCGGATTGTTTTTCGCCATGGCATGAAGATTACTAACGCGATTTTCTACAAAAGTGTTTCTGCCCTTTCCGGTCTTCCGGAAGAGATGTTTCCGGAAATTGTTTTTGTCGGACGCTCCAATGTCGGAAAATCCTCCCTCCTGAACTCCCTGACCGGGGTAAAAGGGCTGGCCAAAACCAGCTCGACTCCGGGAAAAACAAGGCTCATCAATTATTTCCGGATCAATGAGGATCTTTATTTCGTTGATCTGCCGGGTTACGGTTATGCTGCGGTCGGCCGTGAAGAAAAAGCCGGCTGGGGGAAGCTGCTCGAGGCGTATATCCGTGAGCGACGCTCGATCGCACTTGTGCTTCTGCTGGTCGATGCCCGGCACCCCGGGATGTCATCGGATCGTGAGATGATGGCGTTTCTCGAATATCAGGAGAGACCCTACGGCGTCGTCATGACGAAGGACGACAAGCTGACGCAGAAAGAGAGGGCTGCCGCCTTGCGGGCGGTGGAAAGTTTCTCGCCGAAAGCCAAATTTATTGTAAATTATTCATCTTTTTCCGGAAAAGGGAAAAAGGAGCTTCTTGCGCAGTTCGAACACTATACCTGTTAAAAACACAAACGACGTGGAATCAAAATCATTCAGTAAGCCGGATCGTACAGCAACCGTCATTGTCGGAACGCAGTTCGGTGACGAAGGGAAAGGAAAACTTGTTGACTATCTGTCCGACAAGTACGATATCGTTGTCCGCTATCAGGGGGGCGCCAATGCCGGCCATACCATCTGCTTCGACAACAAATCGGTTGTGCTCCATCTCATTCCTTCAGGCATTTTTAACAAGGGTTGCGTCTGCGTGATCGGCAACGGCGTCGTCATCGATCCCGTTGCCCTGCTCGATGAGATCAAGAAGGTCGAGGAGCTGGGCTACGATGTGAAGGGGCGTCTGTTCATCAGTCACAATGCACATCTCATCATGCCGTACCACAAGAGGCTCGATTCACTTTCCGAGGACGCGCAGGGAGAACAGAAAATCGGCACCACGGGCAGGGGTATCGGCCCGAGCTATGAAGACAAGTTCGCCCGCAAGGGTATCCGGGTTGTCGATCTCCTGAACCCGGATGTGCTGCAGGAGAAGCTTCGTGACAACCTTGCCGCCAAAAACAAGCTGTTCAAGAATATCTACGACCGGGAAGAGTTCGACGTCGAGGAGATGGTGCGTGAATATTCGGAGTTCGACAAGATCATCGACCCCTATGTCACCAATACCCAGCTTTATCTCAACCGCCAGTTGAGCGAAGGAAAAACCGTCCTGCTCGAGGGTGCCCAGGGTTGCCTGCTCGATGTCGATCACGGGACCTATCCCTATGTCACCTCGTCGAACCCCACCTCCGGAGGCGCCTGTACGGGATCGGGTATCGCCCCCAACTATGTCGGCAAGGTGATCGGCGTCGTGAAAGCCTACATGACGAGGGTCGGCAACGGAGCGTTTCCCTCGGAACTGTTCGATGAAACCGGCGAGAAGCTTGGAAAGATCGGCCACGAGTTCGGTGCTACAACGGGACGGAAACGCCGCTGCGGCTGGATCGACCTTGTCGCGCTCCGCTACTCGCTCACCGTGAACGGCGTCACCGAAATCGCGCTCACCAAACTCGATGTGCTCGACACCTTCGAGGAGGTGAGGGTTTGCACCTCGTACCTGCTCGACGGGAAGGAGATTCACGATTTTCCGACCGACCATCAGTCTCTCTCCAGGGCAACTCCAGTCTATGAAACCATGAAGGGATGGATGGCCTCGAACGCCCATGCCCGCACTTTCTCCGAGATGTGCCCTGAAGCGCGCGACTTTGTGACGTTCCTTGAAAACGAACTGCAGGTTCCCGTCACCTTCGTTTCCGTCGGGCCGGGCCGCGAAGAGACGGTTTACCGCTGAGGAATATTCCACTACCGGTCATGGCACTTCTCGATATTACCATCATTCCTCTCGATGGCAGGGACTCCGGTTTCAGCCCTTTCGTTGCAGGCCTGCAGGAGTTGCTTGCCCAGAGCGCCTGCAGCTACCGGCTGCACGACATGGGCACCACTGTCGAAGGCTCCGCATCCGAGCTTTTCCGGCTTGCCGCACTGCTGCACGAGCATGCATTCGGCCCGGGCGTCCAGCGGGTGTATACGGTCATGAAAATCGACGATCGGCGTGACAGGACGGTGCATCTGGGCGACAAGACCGCATCGGTCCAGGCAAGGAGTGCCGGCGCTTAAGATGCAGCGGGATGCTCAGGATTAACGAAAAATATTTTATCTTCAGTTTCTTTAAGTTTGACCGCTGCAGGCGCAGTTCGTGCGTTTTTCCCCGGTGGGATTGAGTTGCGGTCGGTAACGATTTCAGGAGGAAAAACTTCATGATGCAGGTTCCCGGCGAATTTCCCATAATCAAGGAAGACAACGTTACGCACAGTTTCTGCGGCCTTGCCTGTGTCGGCTGGATGTACCAGAAAATAAAGGACAGCTTTTTTCTGATTCTCGGTACCCATACCTGTGCTCATTTTCTGCAGAACGCGCTCGGCATGATGATTTTCGCCAAACCCCGTTTCGGCATCGCACTGATCGAGGAGGGCGATCTGGCAAAGCAGGAACCGACGCTCGAGGAGATTATCAGTGAAATCAAGGCGGATCACAATCCCTCTGTGATTTTCCTGCTCTCCTCCTGCACTCCGGAGGTCATGAAGGTCGATTTCAAGGGTCTTTCCCATCATCTCAGCACGCCTGATGTTCCGGTACTTTTCGTGCCGGCAAGCGGTCTGGTGTACAATTTCACCCAGGCAGAGGATTCCGTGCTGCACGCTCTGGTGCCATACTGTCCCGTTGCTCCTGCCGGCCAGAAAAGCGTGGTGTTTCTCGGTTCGGTCAACGATGCCACCGCGGACGATCTGCGTGCCGAAGCCGAAGAACTCGGCATTCCTGTAGGCGGCTTTCTTCCGGAATCCCGCTTCGACCGTATGCCGGCTATCGGGCCCGATACCGTTCTTGCTCCTGTGCAGCCCTATCTTTCCAGGGTTGCCGTCAAGCTGAACCGCGAGCGCGGCGCCCGTGTCCTGAACTCGCTCTTTCCTTTCGGACCGGACGGTACCCGGGTTTTCTGGGAGGATCTCGCAAAAGAGTTCGGCATCGAGGTTGACCTTCGCGACCGCGAAAAGGCCGCGTGGGAGAAGATCCGTCAGCAGACGGAGCTGCTTTCCGGCAAAAAGGTGTTTCTCACCGCCGATACCATGATGGAGCTGCCGCTTGCACGGTTCCTGAAAAGCGCCGGCGCCGAAGTGGTGGAGTGCAGCAGCGCCTATATCAACAAGAAGTTCCATTCACGGGAGCTCGAAGCACTCGACGGCGTCCGTGTCGTCGAACAGCCCAATTTCCACCGCCAGCTCGAGGATATCAAACGTCAGCGGCCCGATCTTATCGTCACCTCGCTCATGACCGCCAATCCCTTCGTCGGGCACGGATTTATCGTGAAGTGGAGCATGGAGTTCACGCTCATGCCGATTCACAGCTGGTCGGGAGTGTTCACTCTGGCCAACCTGTTCGTTTCGCCTTTCAACCGCCGGAGCAGGCTGCCTGCGTTCGACGGAAAGATATGGCTCGAAGGCGTCATGCCGAGCTCGGAACAGACCAACGAACCGCAATTGAAAAACTAACGGAAAACAGCGTATGCGCTTAGCTTTCTGGCTCTACGAGGGAACCGCCCTGCACGGTATCAGCCGTATCACCAACAGTATGAAGGGGGTTCACACGGTTTACCATGCCCCCCAGGGAGACGACTACATTACGGCCACCTATACCATGCTGGAACGCACACCGGAATTTCCCGGTCTTTCGATCAGCGTGGTGCGTGGCCGCGACCTCGCCCAGGGGGTATCGAGGCTTCCCGCCACCCTGCAGCAGGTGGCTGAACACTACAACCCGGAGCTGACGGTCATCGCTCCGAGCTGCAGCACGGCCCTGCTCCAGGAGGATCTCCGCCAGCTCGCCATGCATTCGGGGGTGCCGGAAGAGAAGCTGCTGGTCTATGCGCTCAACCCGTTCAGGGTATCGGAAAACGAAGCCGCCGACGGTCTGTTTACCGAGCTTGTCAGGCGGTATGCCGAAGAACGCGAAAAAACCGCTGTACCTTCGGTCAACATCCTCGGATTCACCTCGCTCGGTTTCCATCTGCGGGCGAACCTCACCAGCCTGCGTCGCATGCTGCAGACGCTCGGTATCAGGGTCAATGTCGTTGCGCCATGGGGCGCCGGCACCGCCGATCTGCGGAACCTCCCGGCTGCATGGCTCAATATAGCGCCGTACCGCGAAATCGGCGCTTCCGCCGCGGCATACCTCGGCGACCGTTTCGGCATGCCAGCCGTCTACGATGCTCCGCTCGGAGTTGAAGCTACACGGAGCTGGCTTGCCTCGATCGTCAGGGAGATCAATATCGTGGCTGCCGCCAAGGGAGCCCCGCTCATTACGATGCCGGAGCTCAGGGCATTCTCGCTCGACGGCATGAGCGCGCCGAGCGGCGTGCCGTGGTTCGCCCGCACGGCAGACATGGAAAGCTTCAGCGGCAAGAAAGCCTTCGTGTTCGGAGACGCCACCCATACCGTTGGCGTGGTGAAGTTTCTCCGGGACGAGCTCGGCATGCAGATCATCGGCGCAGGCACCTACCTGCACCGTCATGCGGACTGGGTAAGGGAGCAGCTGCAGGGTTATCTGCCCGGCGAACTGATGATTACCGACAAGTTCCAGGAAATTTCAGCGTTCATCGAAGAGGAGATACCGGATCTGGTCTGCGGCACGCAGATGGAGCGCCACAGCTGCCGCAAGCTCGATGTGCCCTGCATGGTGATCTCCCCGCCGACCCATATTGAAAACCATCTGCTCGGCTACTATCCGTTCTTCGGCTTTGACGGGGCCGACGTCATGGCGGACCGGGTTTACGTTTCCTGCAAGCTCGGCCTGGAAAAGCACCTGATCGACTTTTTCGGCGATGCCGGTCTCGAATACGAGGATGATTCTTCCGGTCTTCCTGCTGCCCCGGCATCTTCCAACGGTCATGACCGTGAGCATGCCGGCACGGAAGAAGCCTCCGGCCAGCCGCAGCATACCGCCGATCCCGACGGTATGAGCTGGACGGACGAAGCCGAGAACATGCTGAAGAAGGTGCCGTTTTTCGTGCGCAAGAAGGTCCGGAAGAATACCGAAACCTTTGCCCGCCAGAAAGGGGAGGACTGCATTACGGCAGAGGTTTTCAGGCAGGCAAAAGAGTCGCTTGGCGGATAAGGATTTTACAACCAATTTTTCCTGTTTTCATTATGAGTTTAGTCTTAGCGGTTTACGGCAAGGGCGGTATCGGAAAAAGCACGACCAGCGCCAATATCTCGGCAGCTCTGGCCCTGAAGGGAGCAAAAGTCCTGCAGATCGGATGCGACCCCAAGCATGACAGCACCTTCCCCATTACCGGAAAGCTTCAGAAAACCGTGATCGAGGCGCTTGAAGAGGTTGATTTCCATCACGAAGATCTCACGGCCGAAGATATCATCGAAACCGGTTTTGCCGGTATCGACGGCCTCGAAGCAGGCGGCCCTCCGGCCGGAAGCGGCTGCGGCGGCTACGTGGTCGGTGAATCGGTCACTCTCCTGCAGGAGCTCGGCCTGTACGACAAATACGATGTTATCCTGTTTGATGTGCTCGGCGACGTGGTTTGCGGCGGCTTCAGCGCACCGCTGAACTATGCCGACTACGCCATCATCATCGCAACCAACGACTTCGACAGCATCTTTGCCGCCAACCGGCTCTGCATGGCCATTCAGCAGAAAAGCGTCCGCTACAAGGTCAAGCTTGCCGGCATCGTTGCCAACAGGGTTGATTACGCCAAAGGCGGCGGCACCAACATGCTCGACCAGTTTGCCGACAAGGTCGGTACCAGGCTGCTTGCCAAAGTTCCCTACCACGAACTGATCCGCAAAAGCCGGTTTGCCGGAAAAACGCTCTTTGCCATGGACGACAGTGAAGAAGGCAAGGAAGAGTGCCTGCAGCCCTATCTTCAGATCGCCGAGGACATCCTCTCAGAAGCGCCGAAATCCTCCGTGCCGGTGCCTATCGGCGACCGCGAGATTTTCGAGATCGTCGGCGGCTGGCAGTAAGCTGCGCGGGTTTGCATGATTGCAGGAAAGCGGGCGAATGCCCGCTTTCTGCGTTCAGGGGCGATAACGGAAGCGACACGGGAGTTGACCGCACTCAGATCATGCAGCGGTAGGAGCAGAGGATGCTGTTCTCCTGCTGCATGATTGTGGCGCTGATTTTCGTCTTCGGGTTCACCAGCTCTTCGAGCAGCGCTTCGAAGGTGCCGAGATAGAAGTTGCCGACGACGGTTTTGCTGGGAAAGGTTACCCGTACCGTTATCTCCGGGTTTTTGCCTGTCCTGTAGCTGAACTCGCCACTGCCGGCGAAGGTCCAGGCGTTCTTGCTGATGGCGAAAAGAAAGATACTGAATGCCGGTCCCGGCGGAAGCAGTTTGAGCACTTTCTGGAACATACCCGGAATGCGCACCCGGAGCAGATATGCTGCGGTTCGGCGGCCTGATTCCTCGAGAATTCCGCCCGTCCTGTTTTCACCGATCTCTTTTTCCAGTGCACAGACGAGGCTGTGGAATTTCGATTCTTCGGTCATTTCGCTCGGCAGGTTGCCGATCCAGTGACCTTGCCCGATCCGTTCGAGCATGGCTTCAGCTTCGGTTTTTCCGAAGCATTCCTCGAGTGCGGCTACGGTCTGTATGATCGAGTTGGGACCTATTTTCGAAGGCGTGTTCATAGCTGGATGGTTCGTTATATGCTGGATGTGTTCATGCTCCTGAGCGACGGCAGGAAGATATGCAGGAAAAGTGAGTCATGAAAATGATTATGGCCTGACGCTGAAATCGATGGCATCGGTTACCCATCCCGGGCGGATTTTCACGGTGTCGGCAAAGACCCCGAATGGCTCGGAAGGGGTGAACGGTTCGAGGCGGCCGGACCTCCAGGGTTTCGGAGGGCTGTTTTTTCCGGGTTCGGCGGGTATTGATGCACTGACGGTATAGGTGCCGGGGGGCAGTGCGGGGAAGGTATAGCGGAATATCCCTTTTGCGGCAAGTGTCGCAGCGGTGAGAAACGATGTGTTGTCGCCGTGCCGCAGCGCCTCGACGGTGAGGGCTTTCGCATCTGCCTGGCATCTGCCGGAAAGCGTTCCCGGCTGTTCGTTTGTCTTGTCGGTTGCGGCCGGCTCAAGGCCTGTTTCCGAACGTTTTCCCTGAGCGAACCGCAGCAGAAGCGATGCTGTTCCGGAGGCGACCGACGGCTTGTCGGGAATGGCCCACGGTTCAGTCTCGGGGTTGAAGTGCATGTCGCGGTTCAGGTCGGCAATCGCAAAGACGCGATACCGGCCTTCTGCAATATTGTCAAACCGGAAAGTGCCGTCCGGGCCGGTTTGCGCCAGGTAGTCGGGATCGGTTTTCCGGCTGCCTTCTGAAAAAGCCAGCAGCAGCGCTTCGGTTGCGGGTGTCAGGCCGTAGTTATAGACCTTTCCGGCAATCGTGCCGGTATCGGGCACGCCGTCGGTGGAGAAGGCTATGGCAACCGGGTTGTCGAGTCTCCGGCCACGGATGTCGAGCATGTACTTATTGAGGATGATCCGGTAGGTCGTGCCCGGTTTCAGCGTTTCGTATATCCGGATTTCGGATGCATTCCCGCTTGCAGAGACATCGTAGTTGCCGATAGCCGGAGTAAACATGAGTGCCTTGAGCAGTTCGCGACCGCTGACGGGGTGGCTGAACAAGATGGAAACGGTGCACGAGGGGAGCGATCCCGGCGACAGCCTGGTTTGCGATGTGGTGATCCGCAACGGGCTCTTGTCTGACGGGCCTCCTGAAGGAGGGCGGTCGGATGCACAGCCGCCGGCAACAGCCAGAAACAGCAGCGAGAGCATGAACCCGATGTGTCGCGTGTATTGCAGCTTTTTTTCCCGGAAGGGGTTACCGAAGCCCAGATTGTATCTGTCTTTAAAAATTCGTAAATTAAAAACTAATGTAGTTCTATGAAAGTTTTTGATGAAAAATTATAGATCGATTGATATATAGATGGCCAGAAGAAATTTCAAGGTTCTTTATGTCTCTGGTGAAGTTTCCCCGTTTGTAAGAATCAGCGCACTTGCCGATTTCATGGCATCGTTCCCCCAGGCTCTTGAAGAGGAAGGTTTTGAGGCCCGTATCATGATGCCGAAATACGGTACCATCAACGACCGCAAATTCCGGTTGCACGATGTGCTCCGCCTTTCGGACATCGAGGTGCATCTCAAAGACAAAACCGATCTTCTCCATGTGAAAGTCACGGCTTTGCCTTCGAGCAAGATCCAGACCTATTTCCTCTATAACGAGAAATATTTCAAGCGCAACGGTCTTTTTACCGATGCACATAACGGAACAGACATCAAGAGTACAACCGAAAAGGTGATTTTCTTTAACGTGGGAGTACTCGAGACCCTGCAGCGGCTGGGCTGGAAGCCGGATATCATCCACTGCCACGACTGGTATGCCTGCATGATTCCCCTTCTTCTGAAAACCGTCTATGCCTCGAACAGTTTTTTCAGCGACATCAAGACGGTCCTGACCATTCACAATGTCTATCGTCAGGGAGTTCTGCCCTTCAAGGTGTTTCAGAAGCTGCTGCCCGATGAGGTCTGCAACGGGATGCACCGCACCGGTGATGACGTGAACATGCTCTATACGGGAGTCGGCAGTGCCGATCTTCTGACAACGACATCGAAGCGCTATGCAGATGAAATTGTCCGGGATGGCAAGGATGCTTACGGACTTGGCCGTGTTGTCGAAGAACGCAAAGACAAATTTCACGGTATTCTCAACGGCATCGATACCCGGCAATGGAACCCTTCGACCGACAAGCTCATCAAGAAGCGCTACAGCAACGACCGGATGGAAGGGAAGATCGACAACAAGAAGGCGCTGCTCGAAGAGGCCGGCCTTCCCTTTGAAGAAGGCCGTCCGCTGGTTGGCGTCATCGGGGGTTTCGATGCCTTCCAGGGCGCAGAGCTGCTCAAGGAAAGCCTTGAACGCATGATCGGACTCGACATGCAGCTCATCATCTGCGGATCGGGTGAAAAGGAGTACGAAAAATATTTTCAGGACTTCACCGCCGACCATCCCGATCAGGTTGCGGTGCTCGGCGACTATGCCGATACGCTGCTGCATCTTGCCATTGCAGGTCTGGATATTCTTCTGATGCCCGGAAAGATCGAGTCGTGCGGCATGCTGCAGATGTTCGCCATGAACTACGGGACGATTCCGGTCGCCTATGCCGGAGGCGGGATTGTTGAAACCATTGATGATATATCCGGTGAAAACGGTTCGGGATTTCTTTTCCACGATTATACCCCTGAGGCGTTTACCGGAAAACTGAAGGAAGCTATCGACCTGTATGGCGACGAGGAACGCTGGATGCACGTTGTGCTTGAAGCCATGAGCCGCGATTTTGCGTGGAAGAATTCAGCCGAGGAGTATGACCAGCTGTATCGTCAACTGCTTGAAGCGTAAGGGGCATGGCTGAAACCGTCAGGGTGCTCTTTCTCGATCGCGACGGCACCATCAATGAGGATACCGGTTCCTATGTCGCATCAAGGGAGCAGTTCAGGCTTATTGACCGTGCGGGAGAGGCGGTTGCTCTTGCCAAATCCGCCGGATACGGAATTGTCGTCGTTACCAACCAGGCAGGCATCGCAAGAGGCATTACCACACCCGAACAGGTCGAGGATGTCAACCGTTACCTGAACGAGCTGCTTGCCGCCTGGGGTACGGCTTACGACCGCTGTTATTACTGCCCGTCACATCCTGCCTATCCGGATCCCAGGTACGACCGTTTCGGGGATTGCCGCAAACCGGCCACCGGCATGGTGGATCAAGCCATCGCGGATTTTCTTGCCGACGGCCTTGTCGTTGACCGCGAAAGCTCCTTTTTTATCGGCGATAAAGCCGTGGATATCGAATGCGGTTTCAGGGCCGGTCTCAGGCCGATACTGGTGAGAACAGGGCATAACGAGGAACGTCTCTGCATTGAACGGGGCATCATTCCTGAATATGTCGCCGATAATCTCTACCGGGCCGTTACCGGCCATATCCTTGTCTGAACCGTTTCCCGCACAAAAGAACCGGCAGGATGCCGGACAGGAGATCAGTATCTATATCCATGTTCCTTTTTGCCGCTCCCGGTGCAGCTACTGTGATTTTTTTCTGGTCACCCGGCTCGATTACATTGAGGCTTTTTTTCGTGCACTTGCCATTGAAACCCTTGCTGCGGCGCCGCTTTTGAAAAGCTGCAGGGTGAAAGCCGTGCATTTCGGGGGAGGGACTCCCTCACTGGTGCCGGTGCGCCTGCTTGCCGGATGGCTTGATCTTGCCGCATCACTCGCTGTTTTTCCTTCAGGTATGGAAATCGCGCTTGAAGCCAACCCGGAAGACCTCGGCGGGCGAGTGATGGAGGATCTCCGGGCAGCGGGCTTCAACCGCATCAGCCTCGGCGTGCAGTCCTACCGGCCAAGGAAGCTTTCGGCTCTCGGACGCAGGCATTCGGCTGAAGATGCCTTGACGATAACCCTGGCGGCACAGCAGTGGTTCGATTCGGTCAGTGTGGATCTCATCTGCGGCGTGCCGGGGGAGACGCTTGAGGAGTGGCGCGGCGATCTGCAGGCGGCGCTTGCAGCCACCGTGCCGCATCTGTCGGTATACATGCTTTCCGTAGAACCGAAAACCGTTCTTGAGCGTACTGTCGCCAAAGGTCTGGTAACGGTTCCGGAAGAGGGGGATCAGGCATCCATGTATCTGGAGGCAATCGAGCGGCTGTGCGCTCAAGGCTACCGTCATTACGAGGTATCCAATTTTGCGGTTTCCGGCCATCACTCCCGCTATAACCTTGCCTGCTGGATGCGGGAGCCCTACCTTGGTCTCGGTCCCTCAGCCCACAGTTTTCTGGTTCGGGAGGGTGTCGAGATGCGCAGGGCGAATGCCGGAAGCCTTCTGAGGTATCTTGCCGATCCTGCCGGATGCACGGTTTTCAATGAGACGCTTTCCGATCAGGAGCGGTTTGTGGAGCATGTTTTTCTATCGCTGCGCATAAACCGCGGTCTTGATGTTGGGTTTTTGGGAAAACACAATAAATTAGGACTGAATCTTCCTGAACTGTTTGCGCAGTTTTCCGCAAAGGGATGGATTTCGATAGAAAACGGTTCGCTCTACCTGACCGCAAAAGGGTTTCTGTTTGCCGATCATATTGCCGGGGCGCTTGTTTCCGCATAACCAATGCAACCATATCGAGGAGTGAAAGTATACGTTTATGACGCACCGGGCACTTAACCGTCTTCTTGCAGTGCTGCTGTTTGCCGCAGCCGAGTTGCTCTATCTCATGACCATGGCGCCCACGCTGTCATTCTGGGACTGCGGTGAATTCATTGCTACGGCCTATACGCTCGGCGTTCCTCATCCGCCGGGGGCTCCACTTTTTCTGCTGCTCGGACGCGTTTTTTCGATGATTCCCCTTTTCAGCGACATCGGAGCGAGGGTGAACTTCATCAGCACCCTTGCAAGCTCGGCGACGGTCATGCTCACCTATCTCATAACCATGCGGTTCATCATCCTGTACCGTTCAAACGATCCAGGGAAATGGGATGCCGGTGAGAAGATTTCCGCATACGGCAGCGCGGTGATCGCCGCTCTGGCGCTCGCGTTTTCGGACAGCTTCTGGTACAATGCCGTCGAAACCGAAGTCTATGCACTCTCCTCCTTCTTCACGGCCATGGTGGTCTGGCTGATGCTGCGCTGGTATGAGGACTATCCGAATCCCGGACACGAACGGTGGCTGATGCTCGTCATGTATATGGTGGGGCTTTCCATCGGGGTGCACCTTCTGAGCCTGCTTGCGCTTTTTGCTGCGGCAATGATCTACTTTTTCAGGAGATACGAGGTTACTCCGAAATCCCTTGCCCTGCTTGCTGCCGTATCCCTTGCGCTGTTTTTCCTGATATACCAGGTCGTCATCAAAGGGCTGCCCGTGCTTTTCCAGTTCACCTCGTGGTGGGGGTTCCTGCTGCTCCTTGCCCTGCTTGCATACGGCATCCGGCACACCGGGCGCCGGAGACTCGCAGAAGCCAACACCTTCATCGTCTCGCTCCTGCTGATCATCATCGGTTATACCTCCTACGGCATGATCTATGTCCGGGCGCAGGCCGGCCCGCCGATCAACGAAAACAACCCGTCGACTCCCGCAGCGTTTTTTTCCTATCTGAACCGGGAGCAGTACGGCGAAATGCCGATGTGGCCGCGGCGCTGGTCCCAGGAGCCGGCGCATCAGTACTTCTACCAGCAGTATCAAAGCGACTGGGATTACTTTGTCAGCTACCAGCTCAACCGGATGTACCTGCGGTATTTCGGGTGGCAGTTCATCGGGCGCGAGCACGACATGGAGGGAGCCGCTGTCGACTGGTCGGTACTCTGGGGGCTGCCGTTGCTTGCCGGCCTTGCAGGAGCGGTGTCGCATTTCAGAAGGCAGTGGAAAATGGGGCTGGTCGTCACGGCGCTGTTCATTCTGACCGGGGCTGCTCTGGTGGTGTATCTGAACCAGACCGAGCCGCAGCCCCGCGAACGGGACTACAGCTACGCAGGCAGCTTTTTCGCCTTTGCCCTGTGGATCGGCATCGGGATCGAGAGTCTCTGGAGCTTCATGAAAGAGCGTTTTTGGCCGCAGAAAAGCATGCAGCAAGCCTTTCTGGCCGGATTGCTGGTAACGGCTTCGGTATTGCTGATCAACGGCCGCATGCTGCAGGCGAATTACCGGGTGCATGACCGTTCGGGAAACTATGTGCCGTGGGACTGGGCGTGGAATCTCTTGCAGAGTTGTGAAAAGGATGCCATTCTTTTCACCAACGGAGATAACGACACCTTTCCGCTCTGGTATCTTCAGGAGGTCGAACGGATCAGAACCGATGTCCGGGTGGTCAATCTCAGTCTTGCCAATACCGGATGGTATCTGCTGCAGCTGAAAAATACCAGCCCGAGAGGGGCAAAGCCTGTGGCTTTCAGCGCAGGAGATGGTGAACTTGCCGCAATTACCTATGTCCCCGTCGATTCCGTCGATGTGGAGATTCCTGCCGGCAGGGCAGGCAGGGAACTTGAACGGGAGGCCGCACGCCATGGATTTTCGCTTCCCTCGGCACCCGACGGCAGCCTGAAATGGGTGCTCAAACCCGGTTTTTCCTATAATGGCCAGGGGTATATGCGACCCCAGGATGTCGCAGTTTACGAGATAGTCACCAACAACTTTGCCGACCGTCCGGTCTGCTTTGCGCTCACGGTCGATCAGGAGAGCATGATCGGGCTTCAGCGCCACCTGAGACTTGACGGTCTCGTCTACAAGGTCGTCCCCATCGAGAGCGCCGATCCCATGAGTTTTGTCGATCCGTCAAGGCTTTACCGTTCACTCACACAGGTGTACCGGTTCCGCAATCTCGACAACCCTGCCGTAACGATCGAGGAGACTTCCCGCCGGCTTTGCGCGAACTACACGCCGCTTTTTGTGCGCCTTGCCCTCGAACTTGCCGAGGACCCTGCCGGAACCATCCGCGTAGAGGGACCCGGAGGCCGGATGCATGCGGCAGGAAGGGGAGCACTTGCGCTGGAGGTACTCGATACTGCCGCCAACGTGCTTCCTCCCGAACGGTATCCGATGAATCCCGAACTGGCCGCATCGGTGGTTTCACTCTACAGCCGGCTCGGTTCAAGGGAAAAATCGCATCAATATATTTCCTATCTTGAAAACCTTGCCGCGGCAAGCAGCTACCGTTCCGATCCCAAACTGTTCTTTGTGCTTGCCGGTGCATACCGCGATGCCGGACGGGTGCGGGAGGCCGAGAGGATCATCGAATCACTTGCCCGGGAGTTGCAGGAACCCAGGATAAAGGAAGCGTTTGAACAAAAGAAGCCACAATAAGTCTATGAACAGCAGTATTCATGCAACCGCCATCATCGGGCCGGAAGCAGTCCTCGAAGAGGGGGTTTCGGTAGGGCCATACAGTGTCATCGAGGATGACGTTACCATCGGAGCAGGCACCATGATCGGCCCGCACGTGCATATTTTTTCAGGAACCCGTATCGGCAGCGGATGCAGGATTCACACGGGGGCGGTGCTTGGCGGTGAACCCCAGGACCTGAAATTTTCGGGGGAGAAAACCTGCCTGTATATCGGAGACCGAACGGTGATCCGCGAATATGTGACGCTGAACAGGGGCACAAAGGCAAGCGGCAGAACCGTCGTCGGTTCCGACAACCTCATCATGGCCTATGTCCACGCCGGTCATGACTGCCATATCGGCAGTCACGTGGTAATCGCCAATTCCGTACAGTTCGGCGGCCATTGCGAAGTGGGAGACTATGCGGTCATCGGTGGTCTGGCCGGTATCCATCAGTTTGTCAGGATCGGCCGCTACAGCATGGTCGGCGGCATTGCAAGGGCGTCGCTCGATGTGCCGCCTTTCGTGATGGCCGGAGGCCACGGTTCTTTCCGGTACGAGGGCCTGAACGCCATCGGTTTGAAACGGAGAGGGTTTTCATCCGGAACAATAACCCTGATACGTGATGTATATCGTATCATCTTCCAGTCGGGACTGCTGCTCGGCAAGGCGCTTGAAAAAGTGAAAGCGGAGTGCCCTCCGGAACCGGAAGTGCTTGAAATTCTTGATTTCTTCGCATCCGGCACGCACGGGAGAAAGTTCCTCAGGCCATTCAACACCTAACCGGGCAGCGTCAGGAGCTATGTCCCCATGGGCAATCGGCATCGATCTCGGCGGAACCGCAATCAAGGCGGCGATCGTCGGCATGCGGGAAGGAATCCTTCTGGCCCGCACCATTCCGACTGATACCGGCTCCGGCCCTGAAGGTATTGTCGCCCAGCTTTCGGAGCTTGTCGGGTCGCTGCATGAGGGTGCTCCGGCAAATCTTTCGGGCAGCGAATTCGCTGGAATCGGGCTTGGCGCACCGGGAGCTGTCGATACCGAAAAGGGAACCCTGAGCTATCCGCCAAACCTTCCCGGCTGGATAACCTTTCCCCTTCGCGACAAGCTTCAAGAGGCCCTGAGGGAGTCGTTTCATGCTCCGGCTCCGGTTGTCATCGAAAACGATGCCAATGTCGCCGCATATGGCGAAGCGGTTTACGGCGCAGGACGCCGGTTCAGTGATTTTCTCATGGTAACGCTCGGCACCGGAGTGGGTGGAGGCATTGTGCTCGACCGCAAGCTGTATCGCGGTCCAAACGGGACTGCCGGCGAGATCGGCTTCATGATCGTGGATTTCCACGGAGATGCCATGCACGCCGGTATTCGCGGCACCATCGAAGGGATGATCGGCAAGGAACACATTGTGGCATACGCCCGCAGACTCATATGCGACAATCCCGGAGCCGGTTCGGCGCTTTCGGCGCTTTGCGGCCATGATTATGCAGCGCTTTCTCCCCGGCATATCGAACAGGCGGCAAAAGAGGGGGATCCGCTCTCGCTTGCCGTGTGGGAACGGGTCGGTTCGGTGCTCGGCGTGGGCTTTGCCAATGTCGCCGCCCTTATGGATATCAGGAAATTCGTGGTCGGAGGGGGGATATCGGCTGCCGGTTCCCTGATTTTCGAGCCGGCTCTCCGGCAATATCTCGATTCGACCCTTCCTTCCATGCATGAAGGTGTCGAACTTGCCCCTGCCGAGCTCGGCAACACGGCAGGAATGTACGGTGCGGCAGCGTTGTGTTTTGTGTGAACCATTTCACGGATTATGAGCGATCGGCTGTTTCACTTTCTGTTTCCGGAGGTATGCATTGTCTGCGGAAAACTGCTTATGCCTTTCGAGAACGGGTGCTGTACCGCCTGCCGGAACAGCTTCGAGGCTTTCAGCGACTGCGTTGAGGCCGGAGCTGTCCTCATGCACTCCATCGAGTCTCATTTCAAGGGGAACTGTTTCTTCGAGAGGGCTTTCTGCCGCTATGTGTTTCACCGCCAAAGTCCCCTGCAGAAAGCGCTGCATGCCATGAAATATGAGGGCATGTACGATCTCGGAGTGCTCTTCGGCAGAGAGCTGGGCGCCTGGATAAGCGATGCCGTTCCGCCGGAGAGCATCGACTGCCTGGTGCCGGTTCCATTGCACCGGCTGAAACATATCGAGCGCTCCTTCAACCAGGCGGAGAAAATCGCACTCGGCATGGCTGAAACCTTACAGAAGCCCGTTCGCACCGACCTGCTGCTCAGAGGCCGTTTTACCGTTTCCCAGACCGGTCTTCATGTAAGGGCCAGAAGGCGGAATCTTGACGGAGCTTTTCAGACGCCGCTTCCCGATATGCCTGGTCGTATTCTGCTGGTCGATGATGTGGTGACAACCGGCGCAACCGTAGTTGCCGCCGCCGAAGCGCTGAAACGGGGCGGCGCTGCAAGCGTTTCGGTCGCGGCGCTTGCCCTTGCAGCAAAAGAATAGGTCGGTTATGGAACTTTTCTACGCTTTTCCTCCTCACATTGACCGGGCAGCCGGTCGCATTCGGCTCGAAGGTGACGAGTTTCACCATCTTGCCAGAGTGCTGCGCAAGAAACCGGGTGAGCGCATAGCCGTCACCGACGGCAGCGGGCTGCATGCGGATGTCTGCATTACCTCCGTAGGGAAAACCGCTCTCGAAGGCGATATCCTTACGGAGTGGATGGTCGAGCGTTCTCCCTCCTCCGTGACGGTTGCGATCTCGCTTCTTAAAGCACCGCATCGTTTCGATTTTTTTCTGGAAAAAGCCACCGAACTCGGCGTATCGGCGGTTATTCCCATGATAACGGCACGAACGGTTGCCCAGCCATCCGGAGAAAGGATCGCAAAAAAACTCTCCCGATGGAAATCCGTCATGCTTTCCGCCGCGCGGCAGTCGGGAAGATACTATCTTCCTGATATCGGCGAGCCGCTTCCTTTCGCACGCGTGATCGGGCTTCAGGGTTACGACTGCCGCCTCCTGCCGTATGAACGTGCCGGGAGGCACGCACTCCATCCGGATTTTGCGCGAAGAAAATCGCTTTTCCTGATCGGAGGCGAAGGCGGGTTCACCTCTGAAGAGGTCCGTTGCGCAGTCGATACAGGGTTTACGGAGATATCCTTCGGGCACTCGATTCTCCGTGCGGAAACTGCAGGGATTTTCGCGGTTGCACTGGTCCGTTCACGGCTTCTTGAACTGGCTGAAAACGAGTGGCTATAACACCGGCAGGGGGCGGGCCTTTTCCGGGAACATCTAATCGGAAACGCATGAATACGCAAACAACCAGCCGGGTGGTTCTGCTGCTGATACTCTTTCTGATATCGGCGCTGTTTTTTGCCATGATCCGCTATTTTCTCATGGCCATATTCCTTGCAGCAATCTTCTCGGCTCTTGCCATGCCGATCTACAGCCGGGTCGAGCGATTGTTCAGGGGGCGCAAGAATATGAGCTCGGCCGTTACCCTGCTGTTCCTTTTCATCATGGTTTTTCTTCCCATGACGGCGCTTGCCGGTATTGTCGCTTTGCAGGCCTTCAACATCAGCCGTTCAGCCGTTCCCTGGGCCCAGCAACAGCTGCAGGAGACTTCCGCCTACAATGCAATGCTGCATTCGTTTCCCTACTACAGTGAGCTGGAGCTTTACCGCGAGGAGATACTTCAGAAAGCCGCAGAACTTGCCGGAAAGGCCGGAGCGTTTCTGTTCAACAGCCTCTCTTCCTTCACCGTTACCGCCGTAAACGAGCTGTTCCTGATGTTCGTTTTTCTCTATACCATGTTCTTTTTTCTCAAGGACGGCAAGCAGCTGCTTGAGAAAATCATCTATTACATGCCCCTGGAGGAAGCCGACCAGCGCCGTCTGCTCGACCGGTTTCTATCGGTTACCAGGGCAACCATCAAGGGAACCATGGTGGTCGGACTGATCCAGGGATCGCTGGCCGGCCTGGCCCTGCATCTTGCAGGGATCCAGAGTGCGCTGTTCTGGGGCACCATCATGACCGTGCTTTCGATCGTGCCGGTGATCGGGCCTCCACTTGTCTGGTTTCCTGCAGCGGTTTATCTTGCTGCCACCGGCCAGTATTTCCAGGCCGCAGCAGTGTTTCTTTTCTGCAGCCTTGTGGTCAGCCAGCTCGATAACATTCTCAGGCCGATTCTCATCGGTCGCGATACCCGGCTGCACGAGCTGCTCATTTTTTTCGGAACGCTCGGAGGCCTCGGATTATTCGGTCTCTTCGGTTTCATTGTCGGGCCCATCATCGCAGCGCTTTTCATCACCGTCTGGGAGATGTACGGCGAGGCTTTCAGTGAGTACCTTCTTCAGGTAAAGGGGAAAAAACCGGCCGGTCCGTGAACCGGCAGCATGATCCCTGAACGGGAAAAAGCGGCTTTTGGCCGCTTTTTCCCGTTCAGGGAATCTGAAAGGGGGGTCAGTTTACCCGGACAGCTTCCTCGGTGGAGAAGAAGAATCCCGCTTCGATGGCGGCGTTTTCCG
The DNA here is from genome assembly GCA_016866305.1 of Chlorobiota bacterium. GTDB lineage: Bacteria > Bacteroidota > Chlorobiia > Chlorobiales > Chlorobiaceae > Chlorobium. The sequence goes on from VGMX01000012.1 coordinate 37,427, forward strand.
CAGAATCCGAGCCGTGAATGATGTTCTCGCCCTTGCTGTCGGCATAGAGCTTCCGGACGGTGCCCTCTTCGGCCTGTGCCGGGTCTGTTGCGCCGATGAGGGTGCGGAAATCGTCAACAGCATTCTCTTTTTCAAGAATCATCGGTACACAGGGGCCCGAGGACATGAATTCCACGAGTTCGCCGTAAAAGGGGCGCTCGCGGTGAACGGCATAGAACTCACCGGCAGTCTCGGGGGTAAGCCTTGTTTTTTTCATGGCGACGACGCGGAAGCCGGCACGTTCGATCTGGTCGATAACTGCACCGATAAGCTGCTTTCGGACACAGTCCGGTTTGAGAATGGTAAGGGTTCTTTCCATGGGACAAGCTGTGGTTATTATTAATGAAAAAAACTTGTGCGAAGATACATAAACCCTGCTTATAATTGAAATATCACCACCCGGAAACCTGGAGAGCATACCGGAGTTTATCCGGAAAGTCAGTGTATACTGTTATTCCCCCAACTGTTATCAGGAGAGCAGAATGTTTGTCATGATGCAGAAATCATTGTTTTCGGCTTTCATGACCATTGTTTTCCTCGGTTTTTCCTTTCTGTTTTCAGGCTGTTCACTTCCCGGTGAAACCGGCGCAGATCCAGCCGAACTCTATCGGAAAGCCGCGCTCCTTTCCGGGAAAGGAGCGTATGCAGAGGCTCTTTTTCTCTACAACAAGGCAATTGCCGCCGATACCACGGACGGGCGGCTTCCGGAAAGGGCGGTGCTGGCGATCGACAGGAAACGGCGGCTTGAAGGACTTGTCGGAGCGTATGACGCCGCGCTGCGCACTACCGGATTTCTTGAAAAGCGTGCCGGGCGCGTGCTGCCGGATTCGCTTCGCGCAGCCATGATTGCCGACAAAGCCGCATGGCTCTCCGAACTCGGTGATTTCCGTGGAGCCAGTGCTGCTCTTGCCGCAATTTCCCGTCCTTCCGAAGAGCAACGGTTTGAACAGGCTTCCCTGATGTTGCTGGCCGGGGATATCCGGTCAGCCGAATCTCTCTATGCCCGGTATGCCCGTCAGGAAGAGGACCCTGTGGCCGCCATGAGAGGGATGGCGGGTCTTCTGCAATGCAGGGTGCTGCAATCGGAGCCCGGAGACAAAGAGGCCGATCATCTTGCCATGACGATCGCATCGCTGTCCGGCAAGGTTTTTGCGCTGGAAGGCGACCTTGCCAGAAGAGTCCAGGCCCTTCGTGAATCTGCCAGGAGTCTGCAGCTGCTTGAAAAACATCGAAGAAATGCCAGTTTCCTCTTGTTCCGGGCACTTTCGATTGCCGAGCGGGCAGGGAATCCGTTTCTTGTCCAACTGCTGCGATACGAGTCCAACGCGGTTATTGTGCAGAAACCCGTACCCTACCGAGAGACCGCCGATTTCTTCGATATGAAGGAGATGCAGTTTGCCGAGTCGGCGGCACTGCTTCGACTTGCGACCGGCAGTCCCGACCTGGGTCCGTCTGAACGCATCGATGCATTGCGCAGGGGGTTGTTACTCTATCGGAACTCTATGCCGCGATATCCCGGGGCCGAGATGTTGTCTCTTGCTGAAAGGGCACAGCGTCAGCTTGCCGGTTTTCTTGTCAGACAGAAAAGGGTTTTCGAGTTGTTCGATGCGCTGCAGCATTCCGAGATGCTCTCGCTCCGGAGGAATCTTCCCGATCGTTCCGGTTATCTCGCGCTCGGCAAGCAGCATGAAGCGCTTGAACAGGAAATTTACCGGCTGCAGCGGGAGATTTCCGGCCTCCTTCAGCGAAAGGCGAATATTTTTCTGAAAGGCAGAGGGTTTGAGATGAATCGTGCAGCGGAAACGGCATTGCAGGAAAAACGGGGAAGACTGTTCGAACTGATCGGGGAAGTGAAAAACATCAATCCCCAGGCGGCGGCGGCATTACAGATGACGCCGGTAACCCTCCAGACCCTGCAGCGGGAGCTGAAAAGCGGACAGCTTGCAGTCAAGCCTCTCGTCGCCGACTCGTTTTTCGCCGTGATGACCATCAGCAAACACGGCTTCGGTGTTTCCGGCACCCCGGTTCCTTTTGATTCTTCCTATTCTCCCGATACGGGTTTGCGCCGTCTGAACAAAAGATTCGCCGCACACGCTGTTCAGGACGGTATCGAATCGTTCCGCCGGGAACCGGATGCCCGGTGGTTTGCCCATGCGCTTGTCGAGTCGCTTGAACCGGTTCTTTCCGGATACGACCATCTTCTCGTTGCTGCCGATCCTGCCATTCCGGTGCATGTTCTCGGTTCCGGCTCCGTAATGGCATACGAAAAAAAAATATCAATGATCGCCTCACTCAGTGAAATAGCCTATGCATCCCTTGCCTCGGACAGGAAGAATAACGCCGATTCCATCAGGTTTTATCCTGCCGAACGGATCGACAAGGCTCAGCTTCGCGCGCTGTTTCATCCCGGAGAACGGATTTTTCTGTTCTGGAAACCTGCTGAAACGAAGGCGCAACGTCTCCTGCGCAATACTCTCCGGCAGGGCAAGGCCGGAGAGAATATGCCGGCCTCGGCAATTTACCGGCTGATCCGAACGGAAACCGGGGAGGATAAAGAGACATTGCTTTTTGTAACTGCATACGGTAACCGGTAAAAGAATCCTGTTTTTCTTGCGTTTACAGGTGTCCGGATACCGGTTGTTGCCGGAGAAACATCATAATTTGTGCGAATATCCGGTTCGTTGTTTTTGGCTTACTCGGAGGTATTTTCGTACATTATTCATCAGTTTGCATCCTTGTTTTTCTATCAATACAACGGCTGATCCTTCATGGAAGAGAGCGGATGGAGCAATTTTTCGCTTGAACACCTCGCAACCGAGCTTCAGAATGCCCGCGTCCGGAGAAATATGTCGGTTGAGGATGTCAGCAGGCAGCTGGGTATCAACCGGGCGTACATCGAGAATATCGAGGCCGGGAACCTTACCTTCATGCCGGGCGTCTATGTATTTGCCTATATCAAGGAATATGCCGGGTTGCTCGGAGTCGGCAGCCAGGAGACCCTGGAACGGTGCAGGGAACTGCTGCTTGGCCGCAAGGAGGCTCCGCTTGCCGAAGCCGCTTCCGTGCGCGACTGGTCAAAGGATAATCCGCTCGACAGGATGCAATCCAGCCCCCCTTTTTTCCGGCGTTTCCTGACGCCGAGGGCTCTTGTGATTTCTGCAGCGGCACTGGCAGTCCTTGTCGTGCTTTTTTTTGTGATCCGCATGTTTTTTCATGGCTCGACGGCACCCTCGCTTTCCGTTTCCGGTGCTCCGGATGCCCTGATCGATGCTGATACCGCTGCTGTGGCAGAGCGGATTGTCGGATCGGAATTTCTGCCCGTGCTTGTTTCTTCAGCCGATTCCCTTTCCAGAGACTCCTCCGCATCCGCCTCGAAAGACAAGGTTCGTTCGGCTCTTATCGCCAAGGAGATTTCCCGTCTTGCCGACTCCGGCAAAGTGGCGGCAGTTGCTCCGTCGGGAGGCAGACAGCTTGAAGTGCGCATTATCGCTGACGAGACCTGGGTAAAGGTCATTGCCGATGACAGCGCCAGGGTGTATGCCGGCGGGCAGTTCAAAAAAGGGGATGTACTCCGCTATGAGGCCAAACAGAAGTTCTGGGTCAATATCGGACGTCCGTCCTACGTTGAACTCTATCTTGACGGCAAAAAGCTCCCCTCTTTTTCGGAAAGGACCCGGATTTTCCAGTGACCGGCCATCACGGGCCCATTCCCTGTTCCGGAACTTGCCGCCGGCAGCACATTTTTTCCGCGCTGACAGCTTTTTCCGGTTTCCCTCCCCTTTCCACGCTCTCTTCCCTTGATTCCCGGACGGGTGAAACGTTTTAAAAATAAGATAAAAAAAGTCCTGTTTTTGGGAATTAATAGGTTTGTTTGATCATTCCTTATTGCATTATTTACTGGAACATATGGGAAATCTCTTGACCGGCGGCAGGGATGCAGGATTTTACAGACAGGGTGGTTTTCGTCAGCGGAGCGGCGGGAATTCTCGGGAACGCCGTGGCTGCGGCTTTTTATGAAGCGGGCGCTTCTCTTGCCCTCTGTGACCGTAACCCGGACACTCCGGGGTCCTCTTTCGACGATGCGGCCAGGGTACTCGTGATCGAGTCGGACCTGACGGACCCCGCCTCGGCCGAAGCGGCTGTAGCCAGGAGCGTTGCAACCTTCGGTCATGTCGATGTGCTTGCGGCGATTGCCGGGGGATTCGCCATGGGAAAACCCGTCCACGAGCTCCCTTACGAAGCATGGGAGTATATGATGAGGCTCAATGCAGGTACGCTGTTCAACAGCTGCCATGCTGTCGTGCCGCATATGCGCAGGAACGGCGGGGGAAAGATCGTGACGATCGCGGCAAGAGCCGCTCTGTCGGGCAAGCCGGGGATGGCGGCATACACCGCTTCAAAAGCCGCGGTGATCCGCCTCACGGAAAGCCTTTCCGAAGAGAACAAGCACTACGGCATCAATGTCAATTGCGTGCTGCCGAGTATCATCGACACGCCCGCTAACCGCAGGGATATGCCCGATGCCGATTTCGGCGCCTGGGTTTCGCCCCGCGCTCTGGCAGACGTAATCATGTTTCTCGCTTCGGATGCCTCCCGTGCGATGTACGGAGCATCTGTTGCCGTTTCCGGGCTGAGCTGAATGGTTTACAAACAACACATGATGCAATGAAGATATACGATAACATCGTGCAGACCGTAGGCAGAACGCCGCTTGTACGGTTGCAGAGGATTACCGAAGGGTGCAGGGCAGACGTGCTTGTGAAGATCGAATCGTTCAATCCGCTTTCAAGCGTCAAGGACCGTATTGCGGTAGCCATGCTTGAAGATGCCGAGCGAGCGGGACGCATAGTGCCCGGCACCACGCTTATCGAGCCAACCAGCGGCAACACCGGAGTCGGACTTGCGTTTGCCTGTGCAGCGAAAGGGTACCGTCTCATGCTTGTCATGCCCGATACCATGAGCGTGGAGCGTCGCCGGCTGATGCGGATCCTCGGAGCCGAACTGGTGCTGACGGACGGTTCGGGCGGTATGAATCTGGCCATAGCAGAGGCGGAGCGTCTTGCGGCCTCGATTCCCGGCAGCCTCATTCTGCAGCAGTTCCGGAACCCCTCGAATCCGGCTGCGCACCGTGCCACCACGGCGGTCGAGATATGGGAGGATACTGACGGCATGGTCGATGTTTTCGTTGCCGGCGTCGGCACCGGAGGCACCATAACCGGTGTCGGGGAGGTGCTTAAAAAACACAAGCCCGAGGTGAGAGTCATTGCGGTCGAACCGGTTGATTCACCCGTTCTTTCAGGCGGCAAGCCGGGTCCGCACAAGATTCAGGGGATCGGAGCAGGATTCGTGCCGGAGATTCTTAACCGCGGCATCATCGACGAAGTGGTGCGCGTCACCCATCAGGATGCAGGCCGGACGGCCAGAAGTCTTGCCGCCAGCGAAGGCATCCTCTGCGGCATTTCGTCCGGCGCGGCGCTGCACGCCGCTCTTGGAGTGGCCAGGCGTGAAGAAATGGCGGGAAAAACCCTCGTTGTGCTTCTTCCTGACAGCGGGGAGCGCTATCTTTCTACCTGGCTTTTCGAAGAGTTGACATAGCCGTTGTTATATTGACGGTTTTATCATTCAGGAATCTTGAACCTTTGACGTATCAGCACCGCCATGAAGGTCTATTTTGATCATAACGCCACCACTCCGTTGCATCCGGAAGTGAAAAAAGAGATGGCCGAAGCAATGGACATGTTCGGCAACCCTTCAAGCATGCATGCCTGGGGCCGGGAGGCACGGGCAAATGTTGAGGATGCCCGCAGCCGGGTAGCCGGTTTCATCGGCGCGCAGAACGACGAGATCGTCTTTGTCGGCAGCGGATCCGAGGCAAACAATACCGTTCTTTCCCTGTTTGTCTGCGCATCGAGCCAGTGCATTCCGGGAACCAAGATGCGCAGCACCATCATCACCACGAAAATCGAGCATCCCTGTGTGCTTGAAACCTCCGAATGCCTTGCCCACCGGGGAGCAAGGGTGAAATATCTTGACGTTGACCAGTACGGCAAGATCGATCTCGATCAGCTCGAGAGCATGCTTGGCGACGATGTCGGCCTCGTGTCGGTCATGATGGCCAACAACGAGATCGGCACCTTCCAGGACATCGAAACCATATCGAAAATGGCCCGCAGCTGCGGAGCACTCATGCATACTGATGCCGTTCAGGCAGTAGGCAAGGTGCCTGTCGATGTGAACCGGCTCGGAGTGGATTTTCTCACCATCTCGGGTCACAAGATCTACGGCCCGAAAGGGGTCGGCGCCCTGTATGTGAAAAAAGGAACGCCGTATTGTCCGTTCATCCGGGGCGGACATCAGGAACGGGGCCGCAGGGCAGGCACGGAAAATACGCTCGGTATTCTCGGACTCGGCAAGGCGGTGGAGATGCGTGCGCTGGAAATGGAGGCTGAAGAGGAGCGTCTTGCTTCATTGAAAGCCTTCCTGAAGAAAGGTATCGAGGAGAGGATCGACGACATCCATTTCAACGGGCACCCGACCGATTCCCTTGCAGGAACCCTCAACGTGTCGTTCCCCGGAGCCGAAGGGGAGGCGATCCTGCTCTATCTCGATCTCGAAGGCATCGCCGTATCGACCGGTTCTGCCTGCGCATCGGGCTCTCTGGATCCGTCGCATGTGCTGCTGGCTACCGGAGTCGATGCCGAACGGGCGCACGGTTCGATCAGGATCAGTCTCGGGCGGTCAAGCACCATGCAGGAGGCCGAGTACTTGCTCGACGTCCTGCCTCGAACCATTCAACGAATCAGAAACATGTCAACGGCATACATCAAAGGAGGAGCACATGCTGCAAGCAGGTGAATGGGCATACAGCGAAACACTGAAGGAACATTTCATGAGCCCGAAGAATATCATGCAGGGCGAGAGTACCGATGAGTTCGACGGCGTGGGGATGGAAGGAAACCTGCAGTGCGGCGACCAGATGATGGTGGTCATCAAGGTTGACAAGCAGAGCGAAGTCATCACCGACTGCCAGTGGAAAACATACGGCTGCGCCAGCGCCATCGCCAGCACCTCTATTCTTTCGGAAATGGTCAAGGGCATGACGCTCGACCAGGCCTTTCATATCTCGCCCAAGGATGTCGCCAAAGAGCTTGGCGGACTTCCCGAGAACAAGATACACTGTTCGGTGCTTGGCGACAAGGCGCTCCGGGCGGCCATCAACAACTATTTCGTGCGTAACGGAATGGAGGACAGGGTCAAGCAGGAGCAGGCGAAGATCGTCTGCCAGTGCATGAACATTACCGACCATGACATCGAGGAAGCCGTGCTCGAGGGGGCAAGGACCTATTTCGAGCTTCAGGAGCACACCAAGCTCGGCACGGTCTGCGGGCAGTGCAAGGATGAGGCCGAATCGCTGCTCGAGAAGTTCAAACATATCCATTTCGGGGCATGACTCCTCTCCGGCATGCGGCCGCTTCCGGTCGCCGTCCGGGGGGAAGAAACAGTATGGATGACGGGGTTCAGGAAACTGCGCCCCGTTTTTGTTGCACGCTCTGCCGCCGGAGGCTGACTTCGGGGCGTGAGATATCAATATCGTGATGAAAAAGGGCAGAACATTCCATATTCAAACCTTCGGCTGCCAGATGAACCAGGCGGACAGCGCCATCATTGCCACGCTGCTGAAAAACGAAGGATTTTCCCCGGCAGCATCCGAAGAGGAGGCGGGCATTATCATGCTCAACACCTGTGCGGTAAGGGAAAACGCCGTCGAGCGTATTGCGAATTACCTCCAGCATCTCAAGGGCATGAAACGCAGGAATCCCGGGCTGCTGGTGGGCCTGGCTGGCTGCGTGCCGCAATACCGGCGCGAGGAGCTGTTTGCCGAGTATCCCGTGCTTGATTTTCTTGCCGGTCCCGACACCTACCGGGATCTTCCCGCGCTGATAGCCGAAGCGGCTTCAGGGTGCAGGAGGGTATCGCGTTTCGATTTCAACCCTTCTGAAACCTATGACGGCGTCGAACCTTCGAGGGAAGGTTCGATCAGCGCTTTCGTTCCGGTGATGCGAGGCTGCAACAACAGGTGTGCGTTCTGTGTGGTGCCTTTTACCAGAGGGCGCGAACGCAGCCACCCCTTCGGTTCCATCCTTCGCGAGGTGCGCTCCCTTGCCGGAAGCGGCTTCCGGGAGATCACCCTGCTCGGTCAGAATGTGAATTCGTACCACGACCCTGAAACCGGAATGGATTTTTCAGGACTGCTCGATGCAGTCAGCCGCGAGGCTCCCGGAATGCGCATACGATTCACCACCTCCCATCCCAAAGACATATCGTCGTCGCTGGTGGAAGCCATGGCTTCACGGCCGAACATCTGCAGGCATATTCACCTGCCCGTACAGTCAGGTTCTTCGCGTATGCTCCAGAGGATGAACAGGGGCCACAGCATCGAAGCGTACCGGGAAAAGATCGGGATGATCCGCGAGCTGATTCCCGGCATATCGCTCTCAACCGATCTCATTGCCGGATTTTGCGGCGAGAGCGGAGAGGACCATCAGCAGACGCTTGAACTGATGCACGCGGTACGGTTTGATTCTGCATTCATGTTCTACTACTCGCCCAGGCCCGGAACCCTTGCCGCCCGCACCATGCAGGACGATGTGCCTGAAGAGGTCAAGAAGCGGCGTCTTCAGGAGATTATCGATCTCCAGAACACCATCTCCGCCGGACTTTTCAGAGAGGCGGTCGGCTCCGTCGTCGAGGTGCTTGCCGAATCCGTGAGCCGCCGCTCGGAGGAGCAGCTCATGGGCCGGACCGGTACGAACCGGGTCGTGGTGTTCGACCGCGGAAGGCATCGTCCCGGAGACCTTTTGCGGGTTATGATCACCGGCGCAACTTCGGCAACACTCAGCGGCAGGGCGGAGGAGGATTGCTGACTGCAGGCCGGTCGCGGAGTCATGCAAGGGAGTGTGCACTCATCAAATTAATTACTGAAGGTTCCGTTATCTCGGCTCAGGAGTTTTTTTATCTTTACGGCGATTCGTAAATTTAAATTTAACCGCATCATCTAACGAACGAACAGCATGTCAGTTGCCGTACAGAGACTTGGATTTACCGATAAACTCAGAGCCCATCTTGAACTGCTCGATCCGGTAACCTGGATCAGCGTTTTTCCCTGTCTTGCCGGAGGCGCCATGGCGTCCGGAGCCATGCAGCCGACACTTCACGACTATCTGCTGCTCGCATCGATCTTTCTTCTTTACGGTCCTCTCGGCACCGGCTTCAGCCAGTCGGTCAACGATTACTTCGATCTCGAACTCGACCGGGTCAACGAACCTACCCGTCCGATACCATCAGGACGCCTCAGCGTGAAGGAAGCGCTCTGGAACAGCATTGTCGTCCTGCTGCTCGCCATCGGTCTCGGGGTCTTTCTCGGCCTGCACATCGGCGGTGTGCGCGGCACGGTCATCGTCGTCTCCATCCTCACGGCCCTTGTCATCGCATACATCTATTCCGCCCCCCCCCTGAAACTCAAGAAAAACATCATCACCTCTGCACCGGCGGTGGGTTTTTCATACAGCTTCGTCACCTTTCTCTCGGCCAATGCACTGTTCAGCGATATCAGGCCCGAGGTGATGTGGCTGGCCGGGTTGAACTTCTTCATGGCCATTGCCCTCATCATCCTCAACGATTTCAAGTCTGTCGAGGGTGACAAGGAGGGGGGACTCAAATCGCTTGCAGTCATGATCGGTTCGAAAAACACCTTCCTTGTCTCGTTCACCATCATCGATCTCGTCTTTGCCGTGCTTGCGTGGCTTGCCTGGAGCTGGGGATTCACGGTGGCGGTTATCCTGGTGCTGATCGGCCTTGTCCTGAACCTTGCCATCCAGATACAGCTTCTTCGTGATCCGAAGAGCAGCATCTCGTTCATGAAGAGCACCGTCGAAGACGGATTCGGCAATGCGATAGGAAAAAGCGAAGTGCAGGAACACAATGCGTTTCTCCGCTACCAGGTAGCCAACAATATTCTTTTTCTTCTGAACAACCTGATCGTTGCCGGCATGATCGGCACGAAATACATGTAGGTTCGAGCTTGCCGGAAAAGCGTTATCTGTCGCGGTTCCGGTGTTTTTTCTGTTGTTTTTTCAGCGCAAGGCGGTGCTGCCGGCCTGCCGCTCCGGGTTCTCCGGACCGGCAATGCAGGAGCTTCACAGTGAGATCTCTTCCACTAACCTTTAATCACTGATGTGCCATGGTCATGCTTCAGGCTACCTTTTTTTCGCTCCCCCCTGTCTGGCATAATGCACTGGTTACCCTGCTCACCTTCGTCTATGTATTCAGCGTTCCGCCGCTCATGGACTACCTGGTGACCAACCACGGGCTGCCCCGTGACATCAGCAGGAAAATAACCCATATCTGCGCAGGCTCGGTCATCGTGTTTCTGCCGCTGTTCGTCGACGGCGACTGGTCGCATTACCTGAACATCACGGTGTTTGCCGTCTGGACCATCCTGCTCATCCAGAAGGGGCTTTTTGCCGCCGATGACGACCAGGCAGTGAAAACCATGACCCGTACCGGAGACAAGAGGGAGTTGCTTAAAGGCACGCTGTACTTCGTGCTGGTCGCCATGCTGTGCGGAACGCTCTACTACAAGACATTCGAAGGTGTGCTCGCCATGGCCGTGCTTGGCTGGGGTGATGGCCTCGCGCCCATTGTCGGCACCCGCTACGGTAAAATGAAATACCGGATTCTCAGCGACAAAAGCGTCGAGGGAAGTCTCGCCTTTCTTCTTGGAAGCGTGGCTGCCGGCCTGTTCTTCGTCCATCTTGTCGTTCCCGAGGCTTTCGATGCCGGCAAGATCATCCTTATCGCGCTGATTGCCACCGTGGCAGAAGGTGTGAGTCCCAAGGAGGTCGATAACCTCACCATTCCCGCGGCGGTCATTCTTGCTGCACAGCTCCTGTAGTTCATGACGGAAAGGCAGACAGGGAGCATTTACTTTATCAGCGATATTCATTTCGGCCTTCAGGGTGAAGCGGAGGAGCGGCTGAAACTTGAAAAACTCGAACAGCTTTTCGGGCTGATCAAGAGGGATGGGCGATCGCTCTACATGCTTGGCGACATGCTCGATTACTGGATGGAGTTCCGTCACGTCATTCCCAAAGGGTTCTCCAGGGTTCTCTGTCTCCTGCACGACCTCGTCCATAGCGGCGTCGAGGTTGTCTATGTGGCCGGTAACCACGATTTCCATCTCGGTACGTTTTTCAAGCATGAACTCGGGCTCGATGCGCGCTACGGTCTGAACAGCTTCGAATACGCGGGACGGAAATTTCTGTACGCCCACGGTGACGGCCTCGGCCGGGGCGATACCGGCTACAAGCTCTTCTCACGTTTCGTGCGCAACCGCTTCAGTCTCGGTCTCTTCACGGCGTTCCATTCCGATCTGGCGGTGGCATTGATGAAGAAACTGTCGTACCTGAGCCGCCACCACAAGCCGGTCGATATTCCCAGGGAGTCGAACCGTCTGTTAAATTTTGCCGAATCCATAGCCGCGGAACGAGAATTTGATTATTTTGTGTGCGGACACAATCATGTGCAGGGCGTGTATCCGCTCAGCAACGGTCTTTGCCGGTACATCAATCTCGGCACATGGATAGACGGCCGGTATCCCTACGGGGTTTTTGTGCATGATGAGTTTCATCTGAAGGAACTCTAACGTTAATTACAACCGATTACTTCCGATATGAGCAATCCCGTACTGAAGCTTGGTTTGCCGAAAGGCAGCCTGCAGGATTCAACCCTCGATCTTTTCGCCCACGCCGGCTTTCATTTTTCCGTTCAGAGCCGCTCCTATTTTCCCTCCATAGACGACGATGAGCTTGAAGCCATCCTGATTCGAGCACAGGAGATGGCGCACTACGTTGAGCTCGGAGCTTTCGATGTGGGTCTGACCGGAAAGGACTGGATCATCGAAACCGATGCCGAGGTGGTTGAAGTTGCCGATCTGGTCTATTCAAAGGCATCCATGCGGCCCGTCCGCTGGGTACTCGCTGTTCCGGAGAGCTCGTCGATCCAGTCAGTCAAGGATCTTGAAGGCAAGCATATCGCAACGGAAGTGGTGAACATCACCAGGAAATACCTTGCCAGACAAGGGGTGAACGCCTCGGTCGAGTTCAGTTGGGGCGCCACCGAAGTGAAACCTCCCGATCTGGCCGACGCCATTGTCGAGGTCACAGAAACCGGTTCGTCTCTCAGGGCCAACAAGCTTCGCATTGTCGATACCATTCTTGAATCAAACACCAAGCTTATCGCAAACAAGGAGTCGTGGAACGATCCCTGGAAGCGGGAGAAAATCGAGAACATGGCCATGCTGCTTCAGGGCGCCATCAACGCGCAGGGCAAGGTCGGCCTGAAGATGAACGCCCCGAAAGGGTCGCTCGACACCATTCTCGCCATCATTCCTGCGCTCCGTCAGCCCACGGTTTCCCATCTGACTGATGAAGGGTGGGTGGCGCTTGAAGTGATCGTCACCGAAAAGATCGTACGCAAGCTCATTCCCGAGCTGAAACGGGCGGGAGCCGAGGGTATTTTCGAGTATGACATCAACAAGCTGATCGACTGAGCACGGTTCCGGCTGTTACGAAAACAAGGCTGCCCCCCTGGGCAGCCTTTTGTTTATGATTCACCATGCTGCTTTTTACCTATCAGATTCTCGTACTCATCTCTCTGGGGGTTTTTGCGGGGATCCTCCTTTTCAATCTTGCCGAGCTTTCCCGGCTGCCCGAAACATCGGAACATGCCGGTGACCGGCCCTTTGTTTCCGTACTTGTTCCGGCAAGAAACGAGGAGCGCGCAATCGAAGCGTGCGTGAGGTCGCTCCTGCGACAGGATTATCCCCGTTACGAGGTGATCGTGCTCGACGACGCTTCCGACGACGGAACCTGGGAGCTTCTCCGGCGTCTGCAGCAGGCTTCGGACGAACGGCTGCGCATCGTGCGGGGATTGCCGCTGCCGGAAGGGTGGCATGGCAAGGCATGGGCCTGCCGTCAGCTCGCGGATGCCGCTTCGGGGGAGTTGCTGCTCTTTACCGATGCCGATACCCGGCACGAGCCCGCGACGCTCGGCCGCTCGGTTGCGGCACTGCAGGCGTCCGGTTCGGATCTGCTTACCCTGACCCCTTACCAGGAGACGGAAGGATTCTGGGAAAAGCTTGTCATTCCGCTGGTGTACTTCATTCTCATGTGCTACCTGCCGCTCCGTCTGGTGCGGACTTCGCCGAAAACCGCATTCTGCTCCGCTATCGGCCAGTTCATGCTGTTCCGGCGGGATATCTACTTCCGCACCGGGGGGCACAGTTCGGTGAAGGCTGACATTGTCGAGGATGTCTGGCTCTGCAGGAGCGTCAAGAAAGCCGGCGGGCATGTGAGGGTTTTCAACGGCACAGATGCCCTGAGCTGCCGGATGTACCGGACTCCCGCAGAGATCGTCCGGGGGTTCTCGAAAAACCTGTTCGCCGGTCTCGGCTATCATTCAGGTGCTCTGTTCACGCTTGTCGCCCTGACGCTCGCCTTCCATGTTCTTCCTTACGGCTTTCTTGTCACGGCACTCTGCAAAGGCGATTTCGGCATCGCACTCTTCCAGCTTCCTTTTCTTCAGGTTACGCTTGCCCTTGGTTGCCGTGCCCTTATCGCCCGCACGTTTCGTCAACCAGCCGGCTTCTGGCTGCTCCATGCGTTTTCCCAGCTCGCACTGGTCGCCATCGCCCTGAATTCCTTCGCGATCGTGCGGTTCGGCAAGGGCCCGCAATGGAAAGGCAGGAATTACAGATTTGCAGGCAGCAGGCAGTAAGCTGCGGGCGGCATGCAGGCAACCGGCTCAGACCTTGCAGGTCTTTTTTCTCCCTTTGCCTGAACTTCGGGGAAGGTCATAATTTTTTCTTAAATTAAAAATCAAGTCATATTCCATAGCTTAAAACAGAATCGATCATCATGGGTTTTCTATCAAAGATATTCGGTAAGAAGGAAGTTGAACTGAAACGTCCCCGGGTCAGGGAAGACGAGGCATTGATCAGGACGCTTGCAGGTCACGAGGATCGGGTGCTTGGCGTCAGGTTCAGCCCTGACGGTAAAAAACTGGTGAGCGGCAGCTTCGATGAAAAAGTCATGCTGTGGGACGTGGAAAGCGGACGTGCGCTGCATACCCTGTCCGGTCATACGACCTGGGTGAAGTGCGTCGATTACAGCCCGAATGGCGACAAGGTTGCAAGCGGCAGCATCGACAGTACGGTAAGAATCTGGGACGCTGAAACCGGCAAATGCCTGCATGTCTGCAAGGGGCACGACACCGAAGTTCGCATGATCGCGTTCAGTCCTGACGGCAGGACGCTTGCAAGCTGTTCGCGTGACACCACCCTGAAGTTCTGGGATGTCGAGTCGGGCAACGAACAGAAAACCCTGACCGGCCATAAATCATACATCGAGTGTGTGGCCTACAGTCACGACGGCAAGAAAATCGTCAGCTGCGGCGAAGAGCCGGTCGTGAAGATCTGGGATGTCGAATCAGGAAAAAACATTGCGAACTACAAGACCGGCGATACGCTCTCCCATTTCGTGGCATTCAGCCCCGACGACACGCTTATCGCACTTTGCGGCCGTGATGCGAAGGTAAAGATTCTCGATGCCGGAACCGGGGAGATACGCAACGTGCTCGAGGGGCATGAGGATGGCGTGCGCAGCCTCTGCTTCAATCCCGAAGGCACCCTGGTGGCAAGTGCGGCCAATGATGAATCCGTCAGGCTCTGGGACGTGAAAAGCGGCACTCTCCTGCACACCTACCGTGGTCACACCCATGAGGTGCAGTCGGTTGACATCTCCCCCGACGGACGAATGATCGCCAGCGGCAGCGACGACTTCAAGATCAAGCTCTGGGGCATCAAGTAAGGGCACCGGCTCATCATTTCAGCCAGTTGACGATGCCGGGGAAGGATGTCCTCTCCGGAGATTTCTTCTCAGAGGAACTTTCCGGCAATGTCACCCAGTCCCTTCATGCCGCCGATGTTGCCGAAAAGGTCGTCGAGCAGCGACCCTTCAGGGCTGGCCTTGTCAACCATTTCAGGCAGAGCATCGGCGACGGCGGTTTTCGCGCTCTCTTCGGAAATGCCGAGCTGCGAAGCGAAATCCTTCAACCGGTCCAGTCCCACAATACCAGCAACCGCGTCGGGAGAAACCGGTTTGTTCTCTCCTTTTCCAAGCCAGGATGCAGCGATTTCGCCGAGGCCGCTGCCCTGCATTTTCGAGATCAGGTTACCGAAATCCGGCATTTTTCCGCTGCCCCCCAGAAGGTTTCCGAGAGCTGAACTGATCTTGTCAAGCGGTATGCTGGTCGTGTTTTTGTCGTTGTTGCCCTGGATGACCGATGCCCCGAGCTGAATCAGTGATGCTATATCCATATGATGGTTGCCTTTAAGGTTATGCACGCGTGCAATCTTCAGTCTGCCGGAAGTCCGGCGCGAAAGCCGTGCGGAGTATACCCACAAGTTTGCATATCTTTACCTGATAAGCAAGAGCATTTTTATCAGGGAGTCCGCTTATGGCAGCCTGTTTCATCGATGCGCACTGTCATCTGTTCAATTTCGAGGATGTGCCGTTCTACGCAACCTTGCGGCGCAAGGTCAAGCCTATCGATACGCTGGGCATGCTTGCGGCTTCGCTCGGCATCGTGAACGTGGACCGGTTCAAAACATTCATCATGTTTTTCGAGCAGCCGGTCCAGGCGAACCTCGGGGAGTTGCTTGTCGATATCCGCAAGGCCGTTCCCGAAAGGGAGTTGCTTCTGACGCCGCTCGTAATGGATTTTTTCACTGTCAATCCCCAAACCAAGCCGGTCGACCTGCAGGTATCGCACCTGCGGGAAGGTATCACCCGGTGCAGGGATCTCTGTTCCGGCGATCGGGTGCTTCCTTTTCTGGGGTACGATCTGAGGCGCCTGAAGGACGGGACGGTTGCCGATTTCATCAGGTACTGGGAGAACTCCGGCGGGGTTACATCCGCTGAACGGCGGCGCGGGCCGGAAATGCTGCAGAACGGAGATGCCATCGGCATCAAGCTCTATCCGCCCATAGGGTTCAACCCCGATCCTTCGAAAGAGCGCGATCCCGAAGTGCGCATGCGCTATCTTGAATTCTACCGGTGGTGCATCGCTCACCAGGTTCCCCTGACCGTCCATTGCCAGTACTCCTCATACTCCATGCACAACGGCGACAGAATCCGGTACTACACTCACCCCGTCAACTGGCAGAAGCTTCTTCGTCGTCCCGGTTTCGGATCGCTCAGGCTCAACCTCGCCCATGCCGGCGGGTGGGAGGATCTCGTTGCATGGCAGGGAACCGGCAAGAACCTTGCCGCTGAAAACGCAACCGGTCGGCCGGGGTATGCGTCCGGAACCTGGGTTCCCGTTGTGATCTCTCTGCTGAAAACGTATCCCAACGCCTACGCCGACCTGTCGGCATTCAACTTCGCCTCCCGTTCGGCATGCAGCGCCCTGAGGAAACTGCTTGAATATGACGAGCGCGGCCGGTACGGAAACGGCTTTCCTCTCAGGAAGAAACTGCTCTGGGGATCGGATGTCCCGATGGTCATTGCGGCAGGATCATACAAGGAGAGGGGTAAGCCCTCTTACCGCAATCTCTATGAACGGTTTGCCGGAACGGTTCTCGGCAGCCCGATTGAAAACCCCGAGGAGGCGCTTGCCGATATGACGGAAAACAACCCCCTGAAGTTTCTCTTCCCCCCGGAGGAGGAACCGGGATCCCTGTCGTCATGAAAAACCTTCTGCCATGAGTGTCATACTGCTTGATATCGGCAACGTGATCGTCAATGTCGATTTTCTCCGGTTCTGCAGAGCGGTTTCCCGATCCGGGGAGGAGGGCGCACGGCAGCTGTTTTGCCGGTACTGCGCGAGCGAAACGAAAAACCGCTTCGATAAAGGCCTCATCGCGCCGTCCGACTATCTCGACATGATCGCCGGTGATTCCGAAAGCGTTGCCATGCCGGCAGGACAGCTCAGGGTTGCATGGCAGGATATTTTCACTCCCGTGCCGCAAAGCGCCGAAGCGATTCTGCGGATGCGCGACAAGCACACCATCTGGATCATGAGCGACACCGATCCGCTGCATTTCACCTTTCTGCTCAACCATTGTCAGGCTCTGAAGGAGGCCGAACGGTACTGGCTCTCCTTTGAACACGGGTATCTCAAGCGGGAACCGGAATCCTTCCGGGCGGTGCTGGCGTGCTCCGGCATGGATGCCGGGGAATGTATCCTGATCGACGACCGCCCGGACAACTGCCGGTGCGCGGAGTCGGCCGGCATCCGTTCACTGCTTTTCCGGGACTGGTCACGGACACTCGCATGGCTTGATCTCCGGTAACCCGCAACCGACAACACCCATGCTTCAGGTAACCCGGTCCATAGAGATTCCCGATACCGAGATCGAACTGCACACCATGCGTTCGCAGGGGGCTGGAGGGCAGAATGTGAACAAGGTTGAAACCGCCGTGCACCTGCGCTTCACCATCGGCGCATCATCGCTTCCCGAACCGGTCAGGGAGCGGTTGCTCCGGATGAACGACCGGCGTATTACCGCTGAAGGCGTGATAATCATCAAGGCGCAGCGCTACCGGAGCCAGGAAAAAAACAGGGAGGATGCGCTGCAGCGCCTGAAGGAACTGCTGTTGCGAGCTGTGCATGAGCCGGCCAGACGGAAGCCGACCAAACCGACCGGAAGCTCAAGGGAAAAAAGGCTGCAAAGCAAGACGAGGCGTTCGGAGGTCAAGGCAATGCGGCGGAGAGGAATCGATGAATAGCCGTTTCTGCGATACACCGGACGGTCACCCGCAATGACCGCGGTGTCGCTCCTCGGGAGCCTGATGATTTCGGGAAGGGGACGGCATGCGTCCCCTTGCGACGGTATCCTTACAGTGCCGGAGCCTGTTTTTTCGCTGTTCCGGCAACAAGCACGCGGCTGTTGTCGAGTTGCGCCTTCAGCACGGAAATCTGTGCCAGCAGGTTGCTTTTTTCTTTCCGGGACAGTCCGGGTTCCGGCTTTGATGCGGCGAGGGCTATAAGGGGATTGACCGGTTTTCCGTTGTGGATCATTCGGAAATCGAGGTGCGGTCCGGTCGAGCTGCCGGTCGAGCCGACATAACCGATCACCTCGCCCTGTCGGACTCTGGTGCCGTTTGCGGCTGCGTAGCGGCTCAGGTGGAGGTACTGGCTGTGGTATCCTGACTGGTGCCGAAGGGTGATCATGTTGCCTGCGCCCCCTTTCCTGCCTCTATAGATCACGGTTCCGTCAGCAACGGCCTTTACCGGCGTGCCGGTGCGTGCGGCCATATCGACACCGCCATGGAAGTGGCGGGTCCGGCGGATGGGGTGGACGCGATAGCCGTATCCGCTTGAAATCCTTGAGTAGCTGCACGGCTTGATGAACTGTGCGGCTCTTTTGATGTCGAAAGCGTTGCCTTTTTCATCGTAATAGCCGGTTCTGCCTTCGGAATCGGTATAGCGGTAGGCGGTGACGTTCCTATTGCCGAGGGTCATCTCCGCCGCAAGGATTTTGCCGGTGCTGATGAACTCGTCCTCGAGCCATTTTTCCTCGAAAAGAATGCGGAACTCCGTGCCGGGTTTGATGTCGCGCTTGAAGTTGACGCGTCCGGAGAACAGTTTTCTCATCGAACGCATCAGCCCCGAGCGCTCCCTCGCGGCAAGTTCCGACGACAGGGTTTTCGAAACCGAGCCTTCGATGGCAGCAATCCGGTTTTCATACTCCCTGGCGTCACGCCTGACCTTCAGGCTGTTGTTTTCCCGTTCGATATGGATGGTGACGGCGCGATCCTGGAAGTAGGTGAAGCGCTGAAAATCTCCCGAACCGCTTTTTTCAATTTCATAATTCTGGCCGGGGCGGAACCCTCTGATCGAAAAACTGCCCTTGAGCTGTTTTGCAACTCCGTCGACATCAGCGGGCGTGAGGCCGTTCGAAGTGAGGATGGTATAGAGCGATTCTCCCGATTTGACGGTTCTTTTCTCTATCGAGGGCTTATTCTGTCCGGAATCATCGTCGATAACCACGTAATCGTCATGGCCGGTAAAGCCGAGTTCATCGGTAAAGGTGCCGGGAGCCGAACCAAGCACGCTTGCAATGGCGAAAATCATGACAAGGGAGGCTGCTGAAAACGGCAGCCAGAACGATTTGTCGGCCTGGCTGAGCAGGCTTTTCATGCCGGCGGCAAGAGCTGCAAGGTAAGGATTGAGTCTCTTCATCTGTCATCGGTTTCGGTACGGAACAATTCATTGGGATAGACATCGTATAAAAGTTCTTAATTTAAGCATATGTTTTCGTATAAATAATTTATTTACTCCTTTACTACACCCTGAAAAGGATTTTTTCTCCATTTCGGCATGTTATCATTGCATTCCGGATCATGTGCAAACAGAAAACGTGCAGAAATCATGTCGTTCGAACACCATTTCATACCCGATATCGACCGGTATTGCGATCGCAGGTGCGAGCGGTGCTCCTTCAGGTCCCCCTGCCGGCACTTCTCCCTCGAACAGCGCCCGGCACCGCAATCGGCGCTGGCCGACCTTGACGTTTTTCAGGCCGGGTTCTGGCTTGAAATCAGCAAGGTGCTCGATGCCGCCGAGCGATACATCCGCATGGAAGCGGCGGATTGCTCTCGTCGATCCCGAATAGGCATCGAAGCACCGTTCGGCACGCGATCATCCCTGTTCGCAGGCCGTGCTTGCCTATGCCGGTCTGGTCGATGCCCGGAAGGATTCGGGAAAGGAGTGGCTGCTTCTTCCGGGAGAGGCCGGTGAAATAATCCGCCACTATTGCTATTTTCTCTATCCCAAGCTCGTGCGCGCCATTGAAGTCGCAATGGTTTCCGGCACCGGTACAGGAGATTCCTCCGGCGAGGAAGCGGCCGAAGGTACGGCTAAAACCGTCCTGATCGCTGTTGACCGCAGTATTGCCGCATGGGGTCTCGTGTACAGGCAGTATCCGGAGCACGAAGACAGGGTGCTTGCCATCCTGCTCCATCTGGATCGTCTGCGCAAGTCCGTTGAGGCGCTTTTTCCGGGAGCACGGAGGTTTCGCAGGCCCGGACTCGACGATTGATGCGGCTTTGCCGCGCGCCGTTTTTTTCAATCACAACTGCTTCATCTGCCATGCTGAAAACAAATGAAAACGCTCTCGTGGAATTTCTTCTGCAATGCCAGCCCGGCCAGCCGAGAACAAGGGGGAACTGGGAGGTCGATCATCACGGAAAGCCGTTTCTGCTCCCCTCCATCGGAGGCATAACCCTGAACGTCCAGGTCGGCGATCCTGCGTTCGGCTGGGCGGGCGACCATGTCGAGCCCGGCGTGAGCTGCACGGCCGATACCCACAAGCCGTTCGAGCATCCCAACGTCGGTCTGCAGCTCTACTCCTGTGTCGGCAACAGGGCAACCATTGCTTCCGGCGAGGCCAAAGGGGAGTGCGGCACGGTCATCGGCCACCACGGGGGTTCCGAACATCTCATTGTCGAGTTTTCCCGTGAAGTCAAGGAAAAGATGTCCTACGGCGATACCATCATGATCCGTGCGAAAGGGCAGGGATTGAAACTTGCCGATTATCCCGGTATCACGCTCTTCAACCTCGATCCGGAACTTCTCGGAAAACTGAAGATCCGCGAAACCGGGGACGGGGTGCTCGAAGTGCCCGTAACCACGGTTGTTCCGGCGGTCTGCATGGGTTCGGGAATCGGTTCGGCTCATGTCGCGAAGGGGGATTACGACATCATGACCAGTGACGCCGAAACGGTCAGGGAGTACGGCATCGACAACATCCGCTTCGGTGATTTCGTCGCCCTCATGGATCATGACAACCGTTTCGGACGGGCGTATCGCAAGGGCGCGGTATCCATCGGCATTGTCGTGCACAGCGACTGCCTTGAAGCCGGACACGGGCCCGGCGTCACCACCATCATGACCTCGGCCGAACCGCTTATCAGGCCGGTTATCGACCCGAAGGCGAACATCGCCGATCTGCTCGGCATCGGTGCAGCACAGAAGGGTGGAAAGGAAGGCGCTCAGAAGAAGCCGAAAATCAGGAAGTAGCGTTTGCCGGGCATAAAAAAAACGGGGCTCCGTCATGGGAACCCCGTTTTTATGTGCCAGCGACAGCGGTACCTGCGTTCCGCTTACATTGTCGTGGCGGTAATGATATACTTGCCGCCGGCGTGTTCGCCCGTAAGCCTGGTGCCGGAGAAATCGAGATCCATCTCTACACCGCCGATGGTTGCCCTGCTTCTGGCGATACCGTTCAGGGTCACGTCAACCGATGATCCGGTCCCTTCGTCGCTTGAGATCTTTGCGTTGGAGAGGCCGATAACCGAATCATCCTTCTTCAGTGCAGCGCCCTCTTCGGGTATGGTGATTTCCACCTTTGCCTTTCCCTTTTCCGAGAAACCGCGTACAGCCCAGACGTTGGGGATGCTGACGGTCGTCACGTCGGTGTCAAGCTCGATCGATGCTTCGGCAAGGTTCTTCGTGGTCAGCTCGCTGTTGTTTTTCACCGTTCCGTCCCAGGCAACATCCATGCTGTTCGCTCCTTCCTTGATGGACAGGCTTTCGGGCGTGTCGAAATTCAGCGTGAGCGAGTTGTAGTAGTGCAGGATGATGAAATCAGGCACCTTTACGGCGATATCGGCAGGTCCCGATGTTGCAGCGGCTTTGGAAGCCGACGGTGAAGATGCGATGATTGCCGCAGCGGCAAGCATGGCTGCCATTTGTTTCTTGATAGTCATGGGGGTTCTCCCGTTTCTTTGTTCGTGTTGCCTGTTTTCAGTGTTTTACTTCCTGTTTACTGTCGATCATTAACCAAAAAGCGTGCCAATCCGGATTTATAATAGACATATTTTGTCCTGTATTTTTTGCAACTCTTTTTTTTGAAAAGTTTTACATTTTCATTCGTATTGCGCTGCCCCCCATGCATCACCTTTCGTACAGGCAATCGGTTTGTCATGAACTGAGACAATCGCGTTGTAACTACGGCTGAACCTGTATCATTTGCGCAGTATTCCTCGCAGGCTCCTTCAGCCCTGAAGAGAGGGAGGGAATTTTTCCTCTTTTTCCATTGTTTTTTAAAGTAGGTAGGGTGAGATGAAAACGCGAGTGATTTTTTTAACCATTTAAACAATGGAGAGCAGCCATGTCATTGAAGCTTTACGGAAGGGACCCGCTGAAGATGTTCGAGGATGTCTTTAACGACAAGGTTTCACCGTTTTTTTCTTCGATGATAACGCCTTCCTTCAAGGTCGATATCAGCGAGGATGAAAAGGCGATCTATGTGTCGGCGGATATGCCCGGCATGAAAAAGGAGGATGTGAAGGTCTTGATGGAGGACGATGTCCTGTGCATCAGCGCGGAGCGCAAGCAGGAGGAGGAGGAGAAGAAGAAAGGGTACCACCGCATTGAACGCACGTGGGGCAGCATGAGCCGGAGCTTCACGGTGGGCGAAAACGTGGACGCCGAACAGATTGAAGCCTCCTACGACAACGGCGTACTGAAGATCACGATTCCCAGGAAGGAGCCTGAACCGAAAAAGGGCAAGGATATCAAGGTGAAGTGATCGGCAGCTGTCTGCCGCAAAACAGAAAACCCCCCGGAAATCCGGAGGGTTTTTCGTTTTTGTGACGGATGCTCAATCAGCAGTTCCGAACCGTCGAAGAGGTGCGGTCCTTGATGGTGCTTTCGTCGAACGCATCCCAGTCGTGTTCGTCGTGCTCGCGCTGGTAGCCGGCTTCCTTCAGGCCGAAGCTCATGTCGGCGACCATTTCCGGACGCAGTTCCTTGAGGTTCTTCACCTCTTCCTGGGTGAGGATCCTCGACTGGTCGAACCCGAGATCGATCTCGATTTTGCGGTTCTTGGTCTTCACGCGGTCGATATCGTAGAATCGCTTGGTGATGGTGGTCTGTGCGAAAGCCTTCAGGCACCCCAGCATGTACTTGCGCACATACGGGTCCTTGATCCACGGGTAGCTGAAGAAGGTCTTGCGGGCATAGAAGCGGGCATAGGACTTCAGCACGCCCTTGAGCACGTCCTCGCGCTCCATGTTGTCCGGCTTGATGATCGGAGAAACGAAGTTGTAGCGGGAGTAGTCGCGGACCTCCACCCTGTCTCCAAGCTCCTTGAAGAGGTCGGAGAAAGGCCATGGTGTATAGATGGTCCAGTTCGCCATGTCGGGGTCCCAGTCCTTGCAGAGCTGGTAGGTCTCCTCGATGGTCTCCGGCGTTTCATGCTCGAGGCCCATCACGAACTGCGCCTCGGCAACGATGCCGTTTTTCTGGAGCAGCTTGATGGCGTACTTGTTCTCCTCGATGGTGGTTTCCTTGCGGAAGCGGTTCAGGTTCATCTGGCTTGCAGCCTCGGTGCCGAGCGAGACGTGCACGAGACCGGCCTTGCGGAAGAACGGCAGCAGGTCCTCGTCACGCATGATGTCGGTCACGCGGGTGTTGATGCCCCAGGTGACGTCAAGCTTGCGGTCGATCAGTTCCTGGCAGAGCGCAACGAACTTCTGCTTGTTGATGGTCGGTTCCTCGTCGGCGAGGATGAAGAAGCCTACATTGTATTTTTTAACGAGGATTTCGATCTCGTCAACGAAATTCTTCGGACTGCGTGCGCGGTACCTGCGCCAGAACTGCCACTGGGAACAGAAGGTGCAGGTGAAGGGGCAGCCTCGTGCGAAGTTCGGCACGGCAAGACGGCAGTTGAGCGGCGTGTAGATGTATTTGTCCCAGTCGTAAAGGCTCCAGTCGGGTGAGAGCGTGTCGAGATCCTCGATGACCGGATGGGCTGAAGTGGCAAAGACCTCTCCTTTTTCATCGATATAGGCGATGCCGGTGATATCGCCTCGGGTCTCCCTGTCGTTACCGGCGGCAATGGCCCTGATGAGGTTCACCGCCACCTCTTCGCCTTCTCCGCGGATGACATAGTCGGTTTCCGGGGCTTCGGTCAGAACCTGCGGGTACATGAACGTCGAATGAATGCCGCCCATGATGGTTCTGATTTTGGGATTGATCTTCTTGGCGATTTTCATGATGTCCTGTGCCTTGAAGATCGACGGCGTGATGTTCGTGGTCATCACCACATCCGGCTGGTTTTTCCGGATAATCTCCTCGATCTGCTCATCCGGGAGGTCGTCTGCCATGGCGTCAACAAAGCGCACCTGATCGAAGCCGGCCTGTTTCAGGGCGCCACCGATATAGGCAACCCAGCTTGGCGTCCAGTTACCGGCAATTTCAGCTCCACCTGAATGATAATTAGGCTGAATCATCAGTATTTTCATCGGTATCCACCCTCCAGATATGTGTGTTGCATTACGAAAGAGAGACCGCCTTCATGAACCATAAAGAACCTCTCATGTTCCTGAAAAAAATCCCTGAATAATTAATTTACGATTTATTTATAAAATTGTCATGCGATTTCTTCCCCTCTTCAGCGGCGTGAAGCGTTCATCAGCATGGTATGGTAGAATCCGAAGCTGATCTTTTCGCTGTTCCTGACACTCATGCCGTTCTCCGCCATGGCTTTCTGCATCTCCTCGCCGCGGATCATCTGGATGGTGGTACGGCGTTCCTTTTTCGGAAAATAGCCGCCGAGCCAGTGCTGGAACGCGAGAATGTTGTTGTAGGGTGCATAGGTGAAGATCACCGAACCCTTTGTCAGGCCGGCGAGGTTTCCGAACGCCTGGCGGAACCCTTCGGCCGGATAGTGGATCAGCACGTCGAAACACACCACCGCATCGTAGGTGCCCCTGACCGATTCGATGGTGTTGACCTCGAATTCAATGTTGCCGGCAACGCTCTCTTTCGTCGCGTCCGTCCTTGCCTTTTCCACCATCTGCGATGCGATATCGACCGCCTTTACCTTGTAGCCGGCTTTGGCCAGACGGATGCTGAACAGTCCCGTGCCGCATCCGGCATCGAGCACGCTGGCTCCCTGGGGAAGTCCGAGCTGCTGCAGCCAGTCGAACGCTTTGTCCATCATGACCGCATGGCCCTGGCGAACGGTATTTCGTACGGTTGAGAGTTTGTCGTCGCCGTAGATCGAGGCCCAGCGCTGGAAGCCCTGGCCGTTGAAATAGGAGCGAAGCATGTTCTTGTGCTCTTCGGCATTGAAGGAGGTGCTGCTCATGGTTTGGGTTTTGTCGTTGAAAAAAGAAACAATATCGTAAATCAGGCCCGGCTTTCCGTGAGGTCGATGCCTTCTATCTGCGATTCCAGCTCCTCGTAAAGCTGCTGCAGCCCTGCTATGGTGTTTTCGTCCGTGCTCCAGAACCCCCTTGAATTGGCTTCAAGCAGGCGCCGTGTCATGCTGCTGACGGCATGCACGTTGAGCTGTCTGAGACGGTCGAGCATCGCCCGATCCTGAAGAAACGTCTCGTTGAACTGTGCATATGTCCAGTTTCCCACGGCTGATGCGGTCGCACTCCATCCGTAGGTGTTGGTGAGGTGTGCCTCGATCTCCCTGACGCCTTCATACCCGTGGGCAAGCATTGCTTCGTACCATTTCGGGTTGAGCAGCTTCGTGCGGGCTTCAAGCGACACCATGTTTTCAAGCGGTGTTATCCGCTGTTTCGTACCGAATCCGTTGATATCGCTGACGCGAATATCGGGTTTCGAGCCACTCAGGTGCTCGACCGTCTTCGAGACGCCTCCAAGGTACTCATAGTAGTGGTCGATGTCGGAGATCCCGATTTCATAACTGTCGATATTCTGGAATGTCATCGATACGTTGCGCAACGCCGAACGAAGCGCGTCGGGACATTCGAGCCACTCTCCGGTTTCCGTAACCGCGAAACTCTTGCGGGAAACAAATGCGTCGGCAAGCTGCTTTTCTTCTTCCCAGGTGCTGCTTTCAACCAGATGATTGACATTGGCCCCGTAGTTTCCGGGAGCGTTGGAAAATACTCTGTTCGAAGCTTCTGAAAAAGAACAATTTTTTTCTGACATCTCCTGCAGCACATGTTTTCTGAGAAAGTTCATCTCTTCGGGTTCATCGGCAGCGGCAGCCATTCGCACGGCCTTGTCAAGCAGCTTGACCTGGGGTGCGAGCAGATCCCTGAATATACCGCTCAGGGTTATGACCACATCGATGCGCGGCCTGTCGAGTTCAGGGAGCGGCAGGAGTGCGACATCGCAGGTCTTGCCGAGTTCGTCGTTTTTCGGTTCTGCGCCGAGCAGGGCAAGCGCCTGGGCAATGCCTTCCCCGTCGCTTTTCAGGTTGTCGGTGCCCCATAGAATGAGCGCCACCGATTCAGGCAGGTTGCCATGCTCGTTTCTGTACTGGTTCAGCATCTCTTCAGCGGAATATTTTCCGGCCTGTCGAGCATGGGATGACGGTATGGAATAGGGGTCGAGACTGTGGATGTTCCTGCCCGTCGGGACGATATCGGGGTTGCGTACCAGGTCGTTTCCCGGAGACGGGGGAATGTAGCCGCCCTCAAGTGCGTGAAGCACCGCGTTGAGTTCCATGTTTTCCACAAGGTTGCCGAGTACCCGGTCGAGGAACGGCCAGAGTTTCTGCAGATCGCTGCCCTTTACTCCGGTTTGCTTGACAAGAAACCCCTCGGTTTCCGAAACCCTGACAGGATAACTCGCTTCAAGCAATGTTCTTGTATCAGGTGAAGCGGCTTTTCCGTTTTGAGGCGCGAGATGGCCTGTAAAGATGGTCGCCGCCTTTCTGCAGATGGCAAGGATATCCTGCCACTCGTTCATGGCTTTCCTGTCGTGTTCCGTTCTGTCGAACAGTGCATGGTAATCCCTGTCTTTTGCCGCGCAGATCAGTTCCGGAAGCGACCGGTTGCCGAGTTCCGGTCTGCTGTGGCAGAGCAGCAGCGCAAGATGGTCTGAAAGGCTTTCGGCTGCAGGTGCTTCACCCATGATGTGCAGCCCCAATGGAATCATGCGTTCCTCGATGAGATAGAGCTCCTTGCCGAGAGCCGAGAGGTATGCTTCAGTGTTGCCGGGAGGGACAGCCGTGGTTATCTGCAATTCGGAGGCAAGAAGGACTATTTCACCGATAAGGTCGTCTTCAGGATGTTGCTCAGCTGCCGGGAGCAGGTCTTTGAGTTTGCGCAGACCCTTGTACAACCCTGCGTGTTCGAGAGGGGGCGAGAGATAGCTGACAAGGGTAGCCAATCCCCGTCGTTTGGCTATGGCGCCCTCGCTCGGGTTGTTGACGCAGTAACAGTAATAGTGCGGAAGTTTGCCGATAAGCTTTTTCGGCCAGCAGTCCGAAGAGAGACCGGCCTGCTTGCCGGGCATGAACTCAAGGGCGCCGTGCGTGCCGAAATGGAGTACGGCATCGGCATCGAAACAGTTTTCTATCCAGCTGTAGAAGGCGGCAAACGCATGGTTCGGAGCGGCGTCCCTGGCCATGAGCAGTCGCATCGGATCGCGTTCATAACCGAAAGAGGGTTGCTGGCCGATGAAAATATTGCCGAGTCTGCATCCGAGGATCTGGAATCCGTTACGGTCGGTCAGGATATCTCCCGGCGCGTCGCCCCAGAAGGGTTCGATTCTGCTGTAAGCGGGAAAGATGGTACGGTACTCTTCGGTCGAAAGATGTGCAGCCACGTTTCCGTCGGTTCCGTAAACCAGCCGGTTTCCTTCGAGAAGGTGTTCTTTCAGTTCGTCTGTCGATGCCGGAAGATCGACAAGATATCCGGCGGCCCGCAGCTTTTTCAGGAGCCGCATCAGACTTTCGAAGACGTTGAGGTATGCTGCCGTGCCGGCATTGCCGAGGTTCGGCGGGAAGTTGAAGAGCACGATGGCTATCCGCTTTTCTCCGGCGGTTTTTTTCCGTAACCGGAGGAAACGGTCGATTCTGCCGGTGAGGGTCCTGATTTCCTGTTCAATCGGCATGGTCTGGTCTTTGCCTGTCGCGGCATACACCTGCGGTTCAATGGTACCGTCGAGTTCAGGTATCGCTACCGAGAGCGCGGTCTGAAGAGGCGTGAGTCCGTGGCTGTTCTCCTGCCAGTTCTCGACAGGCTGGAATGACAGCGGAATGAGATTGTAACAGGGGGTATCGAGTTTTTTGAGTGCTTCGATGGCTTCGGCAGCTTTGTTTTCGGCAGGTCCTCCGACCAGGGAGAAGCCTGTGGCGTTGAGCAGCAGGCCGGGTCTGAGCGTGCCGGGTTTTTTCGGATCGAAGAACCTGTCGAAGGCGGAACGGAAATCGAGTCCTCCGCTGTATGCGATGCAGGTGGCGATACCGTTTTTCTCAAGCTCTCTGACAAGATGGTCGAGATGCTGCATGTTTCCGCCGAGGACGGTGGATCTCATTGTGAGAATGGCGACCGGACCGTTCGTGCATCCGGGTTTTTCCTTCCGAAGCCACTGGTTGTAGTCGTCGGGAGAGAGAAAATGCTCGGGTGCATCCGGATGGCAGATGCCGGTATCGGGATAGAACAGAGGGTCGGCCTGCGGCAAACGCCCCTTCCATCCGGGGATGTAGCGTTCAACGATGAGCGAGAGAAATCGCTCCATGTTCTCCTGGGTTCCGTTGAGCCAGAACTGATGAGCGGCAATGAAGGAGTGAATGTCACGGGCTTTGCCGGGAATGTACTTCATGATCTTGCCAACGTTGCGGGCAATCGAGAGCTGACGCTGGTTCTCGCCATGACCGCTTTTCGGCTTGAGCTTCGATATCAGCGAGCCGAACATGCTCTGTTTCTTATCGTTCTCCTCGGGTTTCTGCATGACGAAACGGCCGATACGGGTCTGTCGGATAAGCACAGGATTGCTCGTGATGATGCAGACAGGAGATGTCGCAGCGGCAAGCAGCCGTTCAAGCGGCCGGACAATCTCCTCGCTGAAGAGCATCGAGCCGAAAATGAAATCCGCCGTACTGAATGATCGCTCCAGCTTCTCCCACTGGTGGCTGTCGTGCCGGAGTCCGAGGTTGAAAAGAGAAACTTCAAGTCCGGTATCGAATGTGCGATTCAGCTTTTCGGCAGCGCTTCGGAGGGCGCTGTTGTTGGTGGCCTCCATGGTAAGGAACACGAAATGCATAGGGTCAACCTTTTTTGACAGGGCTGTTTTTCAGGAATACATGACACGAAAACATGCCTCTTTCCCGCAGGCAGTCGGATTTGCTGCGGTTTTCCGGTTCCATGCATTGAGGACAGGGATGCACGGAGCCTGTCAAAAGTCGGTGCTACGTCAGGAGTACCGGGTTCTGCTGGAGCAGGTTTCGGGGAAGTGCGGTGTAGACCGGAGGAGGCAGAAAGAGCGGGCCGGAAGCTGTCGGTCGGAAACATTGCAGGGGCCCATCGGAGAGTGCAGGGTGAAACGCGATGTGAAAGCCTCCGGAGGCCTCACGGGAAGACTTGGCGAAAACGGGA
Organism: Chlorobiota bacterium; assembly: GCA_016866305.1. GTDB lineage: Bacteria > Bacteroidota > Chlorobiia > Chlorobiales > Chlorobiaceae > Chlorobium. Next base: position 66,904 of record VGMX01000012.1, read on the forward strand.
ACCGTGTGCTGGAACGGGGAATGGAAAAGCGTCAGGCTGACCGGACATAACGTTGCGGGGCAACCCGTGCCCTGCTGCTGCAGTGTGCGTGATTTCTGTTTCGCATTGAAGGTTGTGGTCTTGGCGTACATGCTGAAGCCGACAACCGAGACAACGAAAAAGAGCGCTATCTCAAAGAAACGCCAGATACTGCGCGATATGTTACTCCTGCCAGATGCCATAAACGCAATTTTGCAAAATATACGAAATATAGCAAATAGAAAGCGGAAAACGAAAACAGGCCGATCCCTCGCGGATTTACAAGGCCCGAAACGCAAAAAGGCACGGTGTGTTGCCGTGCCTTTTTGCGTTTCGGGGTATCACTCAGATCTCGATGCCTTCGAGTCTGTCTTCAAGATCGCTGTAGATCTCCTGCAGCTTCTCGATCATGTCGGGGTCTGCGCTCCACATGCCGCGCCCGCTCGCCTCGAGCATGCGTCCGACAATGTTCTTGAACGCTTTCGGGTTCACCTTCATGAGCCGTTCGCGCATGTTCGGGTCCATGGCGTAGGTCTCTGCAGCCTCTTTGTAGACCCAGTCGTCAACGCCCTTTGTGACGGCGTCCCAGCCCAGCATGTAGGTGAAGCGGTTGCTGATTTCGGTCGCGCCGCTGTGGCCCTGCTCGAGCATGGTCTCGAACCATTTCGGATTGAGCAGCTTGGTGCGGAACTCCACCTTCAGCGCCTTGTCGGCGTCGTCGATCTTCACGTCGGCCGTGAAGGTCTCGACGTAGTTCAGTTTCACATTGTCGCCTTTCGGATTGCGCCGCCGTGCTGAAAGCTGCAGCGCTCCGGACGAGGAGAAGTAGCGGTCGATATCGGAAATGCCGAACTCCGCCGAGTCCACCTGCTGCACCACACGGTCGACCGTGCCGAGCAGGCCTTTGAGAATGTCGGTCTGCTGGTCGCCGTAGCGGTTGCCGCCGTAGGCAAAGCCGGTACGTTTGACGAACATGTTGTCGAGATCCTCTTCGGATTCCCATGCCGAATCCTCGACAAGCTCCTCGACCTGCGAGCCGTAGGCTCCCGGTGCCTGGGTGAAAAGACGGGATGTCGCGCTTTCGAAATCCTTGCCTTCGGCGATGGCTGCGTCCACATGCTTTTTGATGTGGTTCATCTCGTGCGGCTCGATGGCTTTGGCGGCATCTTTCACGAGCTTGTCGAGATGGTCGACCAGCACGCCGAAGGTGTCGCGGAAGATCGAACTGATCTGGATCAGCACGTCGATACGCGGACGACCGAGCTTTTCAAGAGGAATGAGCTGGTAGTGGCTGATCTTGCCCTGTGCGTCGTAAGCCGGTTCGGCGCCCATGAGGTGGATGATCACCGCCACGGCTTCACCCTTGCTCTTGATGGTGTCGAGACCCCAGAGCACCTGTGCGATGGTTTCAGGATATTCTCCCTTATTCTCTTCGCAATGTCTTCTGATGATGGTTTCGGCAATCTGTTTGCCGCGCTTGAAAGCCAGTTCGGAAGGGATGCGCCACGGGTCGATGGCGTGGATGTTGCGTCCGGTCGGCAGGATGCCCGCTCCGTCGCGCACCAGGTCGCCGCCGGGACCCGAAGGGAGGTACTCGCCGCACAGGGCGCGCACGAAGCTCTGCATCTCGCCGCTGTTGTCGTCGAGCGCGCGCTTCATGGTGATTCCCTCTTTCAGCGACTCGTTGATGGCTTCGGCCAGTTCCTGCGAGACTTTCGCCCCACCGGTCAGTACGTTGAAAACCGTCGTTGGATTCGACTTTCCGAAAATGGTCTGTCCGATGAACTCCCTGGTGATGTCGTCGACTTTTTCGCGCACCTTCAGCGCAACCTCTTCACCTTTTCGCGCGCGGGTTGCCAGCGTTGCATAGTCGCCGTAGGTCGGGCTTTCACCGATGGCGTGCAGTACCACCGAGGGCAGCGACTTCTCGTTGCCGCGCACCTTGAGGTACTCGGTAATGGTGGTGATCTGGGTTTCAGGCAGCGGCGTTTCACCGAAAACGTGCAGGGAGTTGGATATCAGGCGGCTTTCCAGCTCGATAAGGTAGGTGTAAAGCCGGCTGATGTAGTTGGTGAAGGTTTCGCCTTCCACACGCGGGCAGTCATCCGTGAGGTTGAGCTGCTGCGCTTTTTCAATGATGGCTTCCTCGGTTTCGATATCCACGATTTTTTCGAGGCCGCGTTCACGGTAGTCGTTCAGCATCTCCTTGAATGCCGGCAGTTCCTTGTAGAGTCCGGCTCGGGCAAGGGGAGGAATGTTGTGCGAAATCATGGTGGCGTAACCGCGGCGCTTTGCGATGTTCGCCTCGCTCGGGTTGTTGACCGGATAGATATAGAAATGCGGCACTTCGCCGAGCAGCGCATCCGACCAGCAGTCGCCGGTGACACCGAGCTGCAGGCCGGGCATCCACTCCACGGTGCCGTGCATGCCCACGTGAACCAGGGCGTTCGCCCCGAACTCGCGGCTGATCCAGCGGTAGAAGGCGATGTACTGGTGGTGTGGCGTGTTCTCCTTGTCGAAGAGCAGGCGCATGGGATCGCCCTGTATGCCGAGGCGCGGCTGCACGCCGATAAACACGTTGCCGAGGCGGAGTCCTCCGATGAAAAGCCTGTCAGTGCCGACAGGCACGATGTCGCCGGGGAATCCGCTCCAGCGTCCCTCGATGCGTTCGCGCTCACGGTCGCTGGTGATCCGGTTGAAAGTCTCGCGGTCGATCGAGAAGTTGTCCGCCTCGTGGGCCTGGATTTCGTAATCGGTGGCGCGGTCGAGCATGGCAAGCAGGGCCTCGGGCGACTCGGGAAGCTCTCCTACGTCGTACCCTTCAGATTTCAGGCACTCGAGCATCCTGTAGAGGCTCCTGGGAACGTCAAGCAGCGCGGCGCTTGCTTTCCTGCCCATGCCCGGAGGATAGTCGTACACGACAAACGCAACCCTCTTCTCCTTGTTGGGAAGCGTGCGCAGGTCGGAAAATTTCCTTGCAATGCCCGAAAGCCGTTCGAGACGGTCGGGTACGGTCTGCAGGCGTCCTTCCTTTACCGCACCGAGCACCACCGGGCATACCGCACCGTCCATTTCGGGCAGCGAGTAGGTCATGGCCGACTGCAGCGGTACGACGCCCTGCGATTTCCACGAATTGAAATCCTGGATGAAGAGCGGCTGCGAGACCACATAGGGAGCGTTGATCTTGCCGAGAATCTCGTCGCGCGCCGCGCTCGATGCGCCGGGGGTGGTTGCGCCGGCAGGACCGCCGACGAAACCGAAGCCCATCATGTTGATGAGCATGTCGGGGCTGGCGTGCGTGAACCACTCGCGTGCGGCCACGTGACCTTCCACGCCCATGACGAATACCGGCAGGGGATTGAGCCCTTTCTGCTCGATGGCACGGATGGTGTTGTCGATGTACTCCTTTTCCTGCAGCAGGTGCTTGCGGAAGAAGAGCATTGCGATATTGCGTTTTTTCGCGGAGGATTTATCGCGCTTGTGCAGCCATTTTTCGTAGTGGTGCAGATCTTTCAGGTACTCCGGAGCGTCCGGGTGGTAGAAGCCCATGGTGGGCACTTCCTGCACCTTTTCTGCCTTTACGCCCACTTCGAAGTACTCGGCCATGATGTAGTTGAACATCGAGGCGAGGTTCTCGGTGGTGGGATGCATCCAGTAGGTGTACACCTGCATCCAGTTCTTGAAATCCTTCGCTTTTTTGGGGATCAGCGGCAGCATGGTGCGCATGATCTTCAGCAGCTTCATGTAGCCGTACAACGCATCCTCGTCGCGCCCCTTCACCAGCATCCTGGCGACCTTTTTGACGATGTCCGGCATGCCGCTGCCGTCACCCGACACCACATAGTTGCCGACCCTGGTCATCTGCATGACTTCGGGCATGGACTCATAAGCGAAAACCGTTTTCACCTTCGATTGCTCAATCTGCTCGTGCAGCCAGTCGGCCTGGCCCTTGAACTGGATAAGGGTGGTGAAAATGCAGTCTGCGTTGCGGATCGCTTCGGCAGCTTCAGGGTTCTGGTGCTCCAGATCCTGATCGGTCCATTGGGTCAGTTCCGCGTGCGCGCTGATTTTTTCCCTGACTTCACGCCAGACCCGCTGGTTGCATTGCTCCATCCCGACAATAGCGGTGATTCTGATTTTATCGTGCATAGGATAACAAAGATGTGCTGTGATTGTGTTTTTCCAGGATTGAAAAATGTAAGAAATTGATTCGATGAATGCTAACGGCAAATATTGCGGGAATACTGGAGACAGGAGCCTGTAGTCTGGAGTCGGGAAGACACGGGAAGAGTGCGGGCAGCTTGTGGAGGGCATGGAAGCCGGGAAGGATAAAAAAACAGGCCCCTCGAAAAAGGGGCCTGCAAAAGAACAGCTCCTGCGCCTTTGTGGGTTCCTGCTCAGTAGGTGTAGTCAAAGCCGAGCGCAAAGCTGCGGCCCGGAGCGCGGAACCACTCGGCTTCCTCGTACTGCACGTTACCGATGTTCTTGCAGAGGAAGGTGCCGACGAGATTATCGGTGAACTGGTACTTCGCACCGAGATTGAACACAACAAAGTCACCAGGGTAGTAGTAGCCATCAGAATTACTGTACAGGCTGACCGCTTTGTATTTGCTCACATAGCGCCCGTTCACGTTCAAAGTCAACTGTTTAGTGGGTT
>VGMX01000013.1 GCA_016866305.1 Chlorobiota bacterium
AGGAGGGAGCTGCTGGAGTCGATATGGGACGGAACATCTTCCAGAGCGATGCACCGCTTGCCATGATGAAAACGGTCGGGAAGGTCGTTCATGAGAACATGCCTCCCGCCGAAGCGTACGAGTATTTCCAGAGCATCAGGGCTGAAGGGTAACCGCTGCCCCTCGCACAAGAAGACAATAACTGAATTTTCAATCAGGACACCGGAGATTTTCGGCTTGTTTCCGGAGCCGTAAGAACAAGGCATATTCTATGAACACTGAGGATATCAAGGGTTTTTTTGCTTCACAGGAACAGCTCGATATGGCTGATTACCTCACGCTCGACTACTACATCGAGTGCGTTGGCGATATCGAGACCGCTCTGGCCCACTTCTGCAGTGAGCAATCCACGGCCCAATGGAAGCGTGTCGGTGCTGATGAGGATTTCAGGCCGCTTCACGCGGCAAAGGTCATCAGCCTCACCATCGAAGGTGAGTTGCCTGAACTCAGTTATCCCGTCAAACATTCCGAAAGCGGTCCCCTACATGCATGCCGGGTCACCATCGCGCATCCGCACCGGAATTTCGGGCCCAAACTGCCCAACCTGCTCAGTGCGGTCTGCGGCGAGGGCGCTTTTTTCACTCCCGGCGTTCCGGTCGTGAAGCTGCTCGACATCGGTTTTCCCGCAGAGTATCTCAACGCCTTCGAGGGACCGAAGTTCGGTATCGAGGGCATCCGCGACCTGCTGCAGGCCTATGATCGTCCGATCTTTTTCGGTGTCGTCAAGCCCAACATCGGCCTGAAACCCTCGTGTTTCGCCGAGATAGCCTACCAGAGCTGGCTGGGGGGCCTTGATATCGCCAAGGATGACGAGATGCTGGCCGATGTCGACTGGTCGACGCTCGAGGAGCGCTCCAGGGAGCTCGGCACCGCCCGCCTGAAGGCCGAAAAAGAGACCGGAGAACCGAAGGTCTACCTGGCCAACGTCACCGACGAGGTTGACCGTCTGATAGAACAGCATGATATCGCCGTGCGCAACGGCGCCAACGCACTGCTCGTCAATGCGCTGCCGGTTGGCCTGAGTGCGGTGAGAATGCTTGCCAGGCATACGAAAGTTCCGCTTATCGGTCATTTCCCCTTTATCGCCGCGTTCAGCCGCATGGAGAAATACGGGGTTCATTCCCGCGTCATGACCAAGCTCCAGCGCCTTGCCGGTCTTGATTCCATCATCATGCCCGGTTTCGGCAGCCGGATGATGACCCCTGAAGAGGAGGTCATGCTGAATATCAGGGAGTGTCTGCAGGATTTCGGCCACATCCGCACCTCTCTGCCGGTTCCCGGTGGCAGCGACTCGGCGCTCACGCTCGAGACGGTTTACCGGAAGGTCGGCAGCGTCGATTTCGGCTTTGTGCCTGGTCGCGGTATTTTCGGCCATCCGATGGGCCCGAAAGCCGGTGCGAGGAGCATCCGTCAGGCATGGGAGGCCATCGAGCAGGGTTTGTCGCTTGAAGTTTACGCCGAAGGACGCCCGGAACTCCAGAAAATGGTCGATGGCATTACGGCAAACAGATAAACAGGGGCTCTGAACGGGAGATGGGAAGGCTTGATAACAGGGTCGCCGTCATAACCGGATCGTCGCGGGGAATAGGTCTTGCAATAGCCCGAATGTTCGTCAATGAAGGAGCCTCGGTAGTAATCACCTCCTCGTCGAAGACCAATGTCGATGCTGCGGTTGCATCGTTTCCTCCGGGTCGGGCCTGCGGCCTTGCGTGCGACGTGAGTTCCCCCGAAGAAACGGAGCGGCTGATCGCAGCTTCGGTGGTCCGTTTCGGCAGGATCGACTGTTTCATCAATAATGCGGGCATCTCCGAACCGTTCTGCTCCATCACGTCCGGTGATCCAGCCGTGTGGAGCCGGGTGATCGATACCAACCTCAAAGGCACGTACAACGGGTGCCGGGCGGCAATCGGGTACTTTCTGCGCGAGAACATACCCGGCAAGGTCATCAACATGGCGGGTTCCGGCACTGACAGAGGCTCCAATACCCCGTTCATCAGCGCCTACGGCTCAACCAAGGCTGCCATTGCGCGCTTTACCTACGCCATTGCCGAAGAGTACCGGCAAACCCCTCTTTCCATCATGCTGCTGCATCCCGGTCTTGTCCGCACAGGCATGGTGAGCGCTGAAAACCCGACTCCCGAACTTTCCCGCCAGCTTGCGACCTTCAACACCATTCTCGACATTTTTGCCCAGCCACCGGAAGTTGCCGCCCGGCTTGCCGTAAAAATGGCCTCCTCATGGAGCGACGGCAGAACCGGAGTCTACCTTTCGGCGCTCGACAGTTGGACAAAAAAGAAGTTGCTCCTCACCTATCCCTTCCGTAAACTGACAGGCAGGATAGACCGCCAGACCTATTAAATTGTTTCGTGACAGGAGAAGACCCATGCGCCATACCGCAGCCTGCGCCGTTTTTCTGCTGACCGTTTTCGCACTTCTGTTCCAGGGGTGCTACAGCTTCAGCGGGGGGTCGGTGCCTTCCCACATGAAGACCATTGCCGTGCCGGTTTTCCAGGATCGTTCGCGCGCAGGCGTCGCGCAGTTCCGTGCTGAACTGACCAGGCGTCTGACGGAAAAGATCGAGTCGCAGAGCCCGCTTCGCATGACCCCTTCACGAGCCACCGCGGATGCCCTGCTCGAAGGAACCATTCTTTCCTTCAATGACGAACCCAGCCAGCTCGGCAGCGTGACGGAGCGTGCGATCACCAACCGGATCACCATTACGGTCCGTGCGGTTTTTCAGGACAGGGTCAAAAAAACAGTTCTTTTCGAACGCACCTTTACGGGATTCGCCGATTACTCCGTCGGCAGTTTTGCAGCGCAGCAGGATGCGATCGCCAGTTCACTGGAGATGATTGCCTCCGACATGCTCGACAGCATCGTTTCCGACTGGAATTAGAATTTGTCCCCTGTGTGCATGCGGCGGATACGAAAAAAGGGATCTGACCGATCCCTTTTTTCGTATGTCTCCTTGCTGATGTTTCCTTACCTGTTGCGGTATGCGGAGTATTCCTGCAGGCTTTTCACGCCGAACTCCTGACGCCGTATGCAGTCGATGGCCTGCACCGAAGCCTCTGCAGCTTCGATGGTGGTGACGAACGGCACGTTGCTCAGCACTGATGCCGCGCCGATGGCTTCTTCGTCGTGCAGCGCCTTTTCACCCCTGGGGGTGTTGATCACGAAGTCGATCTTGCCGTGCTTGATGATGTCGAAAATGTTCGGTCTCCCCTCTTCGCCGACCTTGAACACCTTTTTGCATTCGATGCCGTTCTGTGTCAGAAACCGATGGGTTCCCGCAGTGGCGACAAGGTCGAAATCCATGCGGTACAACTCTCTGGCGATGGTGATGATCCGCTGGTTCTTGTCTTGGTCGTTCACGCTGATGAAGACGGCGCCCGAAAGCGGAAGATGCATGTTGGCAGCCTGATAGGCTTTGGCGAAGGCTTCGGGGAACTGTTCGGCAAGGCTCATTGCCTCGCCCGTCGAACGCATTTCGGGGCCGAGGTAGACTCCCGACTTCACGAATTTCGAGAACGGGAAAACAGGCTCCTTGATTGCCATGTGCTTCATGTCGAGCTGGTCGCAATCCTTTAGATCGTACTCCCTGCGCAGGTCGCTGAGCTTCTCTCCGAGCATCACCCGCGTTGCGATTTTCACGACAGGAACCGCTGTGGCCTTGCCGACAAACGGAACGGTGCGGCTCGCTCTCGGGTTCACCTCGATCACGTACACTTTTTCGTTCTGCACCGCATACTGCACGTTCATGAGCCCGACGACCTGTATGTGTTCTGCGAGCTTGCGGGTATGGGCCTTCATGGTCTCGATCACTTCCGGACTGATGTTGCGGTAGGGGAGGATCGAGGTCGAATCTCCACTGTGAATGCCGGCCGCCTCGACGTGCTGCATGATGCCGCTGATGACGCAGTCGGTATTGTCGGCAAGGGCATCGATGTCGAACTCCACAGCGGTTTCAAGGAAACGGTCGATCAGCAGCGGGTATTTTTCGGAGATGAAGAGAGCCTGATCGACATACTCCTTGAGTGAGTCGTCGTTATAGATGATTTTCATCGCCCGCCCGCCAAGCACATAGCTGGGCCGTACCAGCACCGGGTAGCCGATTCTTGTCGTGATGGCCTGGGCTTCTTCGAAACTGATTGCCGTGCCGTAGTCCGGGTGGGGAATATCGAGTTTTTCAAGCAGGGCTCCGAACTTTTTCCGGTCTTCGGCAAGGTCGATGCCTCTGGACGAGGTGCCGAGAATGGTGACACCGGCCTCATCGAGTCTTGTCGAGAGCTTCAGGGGAGTCTGGCCGCCGAAGCTCACGATGACGCCGAGAGGCTGTTCATGCTCGATGATGCGTATGGTGTCCTCGAAGGTCAGCGGTTCGAAATACAGCTTGTCGGCAATATCGTAGTCGGTTGAAACCGTTTCGGGGTTGCAGTTCACCATGATGGTTTCATAGCCGGCCTCGCAAAGGGCGAAAACCGCCTGAACACAGCAGTAGTCGAATTCGATGCCCTGGCCGATGCGGTTCGGCCCACCACCGAGAATGATGACCTTCCTGCGATCCGAACGGACGGATTCGTTCTCTTCGTCGTAGGTGGAGTAGTGGTAGGGGGTTTTCGCATCGAATTCGGCAGCGCAGGTATCAACGGTCTTGAAAACCGATTCGATGCCGTACTCTTTTCTCAGTGCCCGTATTGCGGGCTCGGTGGTTTTGAAAATATTGGCGAGCTGACAATCGGAAAAACCATGCTCTTTTGCTTTTACCAGCTTTTCTTTAGGGAGTTTGCGAGCGAGGCCCGGAACCTCTTCCGACAGGTCGGAAACTTGTGTGATCATGCAGTCTCGATAGATTGTATATACTTCGGAATACGATTGCTTTTAAAGGTACACAATTCAGCAGAGGATAAAAACCGTCGGAAAGATAAAAAATGCCTGCTGTTCTCAAAGCTTCCGGGAGCCATGCATCTTTCAGGAACCGTGTTGTTTCCCTGTCAACCGTTCGGGATTTTTTTTACATTACAGGGACTTCTCGTACAAATTCTGTTTCCGCAAAAAGCTCTCTTTTAACGTGTAATGCATACCATGAAATTCGATACGATCGAATCCGCCATCGGGGATATCCGGCAAGGGAAGATGGTTATTGTGATCGATGACGAGGACCGGGAGGATGAGGGCGATTTTATCGCCGCCGCCGACCATGTAACCACCGAAATGGTGAATTTCATCACCAGGGAGGCCAGAGGCCTGCTGTGCGTCGCCGTCACCATGGACAGGGCCAGGGAGCTTCAGCTCGATCCCATGGTACAGCGGAACACTTCGCAGCACGAAACCAATTTCACGGTTTCCGTCGATGCCATAGCCGAAGGGGTGACCACCGGCATATCGGTGTACGACAGGACCATGACCATCAAAATGCTGGCCGATCCGGCCTGCCATGCAGATGATTTTTCAAGGCCCGGCCATATTTTTCCGCTGCGGGCCATGGACGGGGGCGTGCTCCGGCGCGTGGGCCATACCGAGGCCGCAGTCGATCTTGCCCGGCTTGCCGGTTGCAATCCTGCCGGCCTGCTTTGCGAAATCCTGCATGAGGACGGCAGCATGGCACGGTTGCCGGAACTGCTGAAAATCAGGGATAAATTCAAGCTGAAGCTCATCACCATCAAGGATCTGGTGGCATACCAGATGCAGCGCCAGAAACTTGTGCACCGCGCCGTCGAGTCGCGGCTGCCGACAGTCTACGGGGAGTTCCGCCTCATCGCATACGAAACCTTCGATGAAGACCAGAACCACATGGCTTTTGTCAAGGGGGATGTATCGACCGGAGAGCCTGTGCTGGTAAGGGTTCATTCCCAGTGCGCAACCGGCGATACCTTTGCTTCACTGCGCTGCGACTGCGGCAACCAGCTTGCCTCGGCGCTTGGCATGATCGAAAAAGAGGGTCGTGGTGTACTGGTCTACCTCATGCAGGAGGGCCGCGGCATCGGGCTTATCAACAAGCTCAAGGCCTACAACCTGCAGGATGAGGGGCTCGATACCGTGGAAGCCAACGAAAAGCTCGGTTTCAAGGCCGATCTGCGGGATTATGGCATCGGAGCGCAGATACTCAAGGATCTCGGAGTCCAGAAGATGAAGCTGCTGACCAACAATCCCAAGAAGATCGTCGGTCTTGAGGGGTACGGTCTGGAAATCGTCGAGCGGGTGTCTCTGGAGATCGCCCCGAACCCGGTCAACCGGAACTACCTCGAAACCAAACGCGACAAGCTTGGCCACATGATCGGCTGTTCCTGCGCCAGTGAACAGCACTACTTCGACCAGATAGTGACGAAGAACATGAACAAGGATAAACATAACCCGTAAACTTCCGGAGGAGAAGGAATGAATACCATGATGGATACCGACATCCTTCAGATGCAGGATAAAGAGGTTTTCGAGGCGATAGCCGGCGAAACCAGAAGGCAGACCGAAACCCTGGAACTGATTGCATCGGAAAACTTCGCCAGCCGTGCGGTCATGCAGGCCTGCGGTTCCGTGATGACCAACAAATATGCCGAAGGCTATCCCGGAAAGCGATACTATGGCGGGTGCGAGTTCGTCGATGTCGCAGAGAATCTTGCCCGTGACCGCGCAAAAAAACTTTTCGGCTGCGAGTATGTCAACGTCCAGCCGCATTCGGGTTCCAGCGCCAACATGGCGGTGCTCTTTTCGGTGCTGAAGCCCGGGGACCGCATCATGGGGCTCGACCTTTCGCACGGCGGGCACCTTACCCACGGCAGTTCGGTGAATTTTTCGGGTCAGATGTTTGAGGCGCACGCCTACGGCGTTGACCGCGAGACCGGATGCATCGACATGAACCGGGTGGAGGAGATGGCTCTCGATGTGTGTCCGAAGCTCATCATCTGCGGAGCCAGCGCCTATTCGCAGGGCTTCGATTTCAAGGCATTCCGCGAGATCGCCGACAAGGCTGGCGCGCTTCTCATGGCCGATATCGCCCATCCTGCCGGGCTTATTGCCGCTGGGCTCCTCAACGATCCGATGCCGCACTGTCATTTCGTCACCACCACCACCCACAAGACGCTCCGTGGTCCGCGGGGAGGCATGATCATGATGGGCAGCGATTTCGAAAATCCGCTCGGCATCACCATCAAGACCAGGACCGGTTTACGGGTGAAAATGATGTCGGAAGTCATGGATGCCGAGGTGATGCCCGGCATCCAGGGCGGTCCCCTCATGCACATCATCGCCGGCAAGGCGGTGGCATTCGGCGAGGCGCTGCAGCCCGGTTTCAGGGAATATGCGGTGCAGGTTCGCAGGAACGCTGCAGCGATGACTGAAGCCTTTCTTGGCCTGGGTTACAATATTGTCAGCGGTGGTACGAAAAACCACCTCATGCTGCTCGACCTGCGCAACAAGGAGGTTACCGGCAAGGTGGCCGAGAACCTGCTGCACGAGGCGGGCATCACGGTGAACAAGAACATGGTGCCGTTTGACGATAAATCGCCGTTCGTGACCAGCGGCATCAGGATCGGGACGCCAGCCATGACTACCCGTGGCATGAACGAAAACGACAGCCGCGTGATCGCCGGTCTCATCGACCGGGTCATTGCAGCTGCCAATACTGCAGGTGTCGGGGATGTCTGCCGTTCGGTGCGTCACGAAATCAGGGAACTTTGTCTTGCCCGCCCGCTCGAAGGGTATGGCGTGACGCCCTGAGGGTCATCTGGCAGGTGACGGATATACGGTGACATGAGGGTATTCCGGCAATGCTGTCGGGATACCCTTTCCGGTTTCATCGGTTTTCCAGGATTCCGGAGATCATGGCATCAAGACCGGCGGATGTTTTTTTTATGGTTTTTCCCAACTCCATGATCTCCTTGTGCAGTTCGATGGCTTTGTCGTTATCGTTCTGTATGCTCCAGGCTGCCGTTACGGAGTCTTTCCGGCGAACGAGCGGTTCGATGATGATGTTTTTGAACGCATCGAAAAAAGCAGCGAGACATCGCCGGGCATGCTCCCGTTCGGAATCGGACTGTTCATGCCACCTGCTGCTGACCGGCTGCTCGACAAGCAGTCCGGAAGCCAGATCCCTCGCCTCGGGGCTCTTGAACAACCCTATTTCCGTAACGGCATCGATCCGTTCGTCGGGTTCGCCTCCGTTTTCGCGGTAACGACGGATCATGTGGGCAAGAATCTCACGGGCTGCAGGGTGGGGGAGCTCCAGCATCTCCTCGTGCGAAGCAGCGAATTCAAGCACGGCATTGCCGTATGCCGCACTTTCCAGCAGCGCTTTCAGAAAGGTTTTTTCAAGCACGCTGATCTGACTTTCCGGTTTTCGCGAGGCGGAAAGGGGGTTTGCCGGAAGCTGATCCGTTCTCCTGAAGCGATCCCGTTGCTGTTCCGCTCCTGCCTGTTCGTGCAGCGCTTCGATGCTTACGCCAAGTTTTCCGGCAAGCTCCTGCAGGTAGAGTTCCCTGCGTATGCGTTCCGGAATCAGCGATATGGTACGGGTCATCGTCCTGATGGCTTTTGCCTTTCTCAGCGGCTCCTCGAACTCCCCCGATTCGCTGAAAAAGCGGATCTGGAAATCCGTAAAGGCAAGACGGTTCGCTTCGGCATACCGCCGGAAAGCATCTGCTCCTTCACGGCGCACGAAGCTGTCAGGATCGTCGCTCGCTGGCAGCATCACCACGAACGGGGTGATGCCTTCAGCCAGAAGGATGTCGATCCCGCTCATCATGGATTTTTTCCCGGCCGGATCCGCATCGTAGATGAACTGTACCGTCGGGGCATGGCGCTGCAGGATTTTCGCCTGGTATCGGGTGAGGGACGTACCGCACGATGCCACGGCGTTGGTGATGCCGGCCTGGTGAAGGGCCAGCACATCCATGTACCCTTCGACAAGGATGGCGGTTTCTGTTCTCCGTATCTCCTGTTTTGCCGCGTGCAGTCCGTAAAGCAGTTTTGACTTCTCGAAGATCCGGCTTTCCGGCGAGTTCAGGTATTTGGGCGTGTCGGGATCGTTTTTCAGCGTTCTGCCCCCGAATCCCACAACCTGTCCTCCCACGGAGAAAATGGGGAAGATCACCCGGTTGCGGAATGCATCGAACCAGCTGTTTTTCTGCCGGTTTTCCGAAATCAGCCCGAGTTCGGCAAGCTGTCCGGTCAACATGCCGGCCCGTCTGGCTTCACCGAGCAGATAGTCCCATGATTCCGGCGCATAACCGAGTCCGAAAGAGGTGATGGTTTTCTCTGAAAGTCCACGCTCCGCGGCAAGATAGGCAAGCCCCTTTCTTCCGGCTTCGCTCATGAGTGTCCGGTGAAACAGGCGTGCGGCCCATTTCAGGGCGGAGGTGCTTCCATCCTCTCTGCTCCGGGGGGTCTGCTCCGGTGCGCTGAAGCGGCTGATATCGATTCCGGTGCGTTTTGCCACCAGCTCCACCGCCTCGGGAAACGTCACCTTTTCCATTTCCATGACGAAGGAGAAGACATTTCCTCCCTTGCCGCTTGAGAAACATTTGTAGATCTGCTTGTCGGGTGAAACGACGAATGACGGGGTCTTTTCCTGCGTGAACGGCGAGAGCGCCTTGAAATTGCGTCCGGAGGGGTGCAGCCGGACGTAATCCGAGATGATCTCGACAATGTCCGCCTGCTGGCGGATATCGTCAATAACGTTTTGTGGGATCATGACGGCTCCTTGGTCATGCTTGCGGGCGGCCTTGTCAGGGTTTACCGGTGTACTCACTGTACGATAATCGAAAAACCCGAATTCTCAAGAAGTGATGTTCCGGAATGCCGGAAAGATTGTCCGGGAGAGCCCTGCAGAGAAAGAGTATTTGTTGTAATTTTCAAAAAGAAGTCATTATTTATCCTGTAGTAACTGTTCTCTGCATGAAGCGTTCCTCAAGATCGTCACCTTAACTCATTCAATAATATGAAACAGGGCTTATTTACGGGGTTGCTCATTGTTGTAACCTATGCGGTATCTCTCGGATTCTATGCATGGATGGGTACCACTCCTCCCGAATCGATGTTTCACGCCATCTGGAAGGGCGGGCCTATCGTCTCGGTGCTCATGGCCCTGATCCTCATGGTGATTGCCTATATCGTCGAACGTATCATTGCCCTCAACAAGGCGAGTGGCAAGGGTAATATTCCGCAGTTCGTTCAGAACCTCAAGCTCGATATCGAAAACGGCTCGATTGATGAAGCCATCGCAAAGTGCGACGAGCATCAGAGCTCGCTCTCCGCGGTGCTTCGCGCGGTGCTCGACCGGTACAAGAAAATGGTGAGCCTCAATATCGCCGACCGTGACAAGAAGATCAGTGAAATGGAAAAGGCCGTCGAAGAGGCTACGGTCATGGAGATGCCGCTTCTGGAGAAGAACCTGGTGGCAATTTCCACCATCGCATCGATCTCCACCATGGTGGGGCTCCTCGGCACCACGCTCGGCATGATCCGCGCGTTCGCCGCCATGGCCACCAGCGGTGCTCCCGATGCGGTGCAGCTCTCGCTCGGCATCTCGGAAGCGCTTTTCAATACGGCCCTCGGCATTGTCGGCGGCATTATGGGTATCGTCACCTATAACGTCTTTACCAACAAGGTTGACCGGTTCAACTACATGATTGACGAGGCGGCATTTTACATCATCCAGACCCTTGGAACCGGTAAAAACCAGTAACGACCATGTCGAGAATCAAGGCAAAACGGGTCGGTTTCCGGATCGACATGACGCCGATGGTGGACGTGGCGTTTCTGCTCCTGACCTTTTTCATGCTCACCACGAAGTTCCGGCCTCCTGATGTGGTTCAGATCGATCTGCCCTCTTCCCATTCCGAGCAGAAGCTGCCGGAGTCCGACGTGCTGACGGTGACCGTAAGCGGCCAGAACGGTTTTTTCATGGGGGTGTCCTCGCAGCAGTCCCGCGACAAGATTTTCAATTCGGTTGTCAAGCCCAAACTGCAGTCGGCAGGCCTTTCCGAAGCAGCCGTCGGTGATTCGCTCAAAAGCTTCCGGCTGGCTGAAAGCTTCCGGGTCAACCGGGAGGAACTCGACAAGTTCGTGGTCATGGCGCGTTTCGCCGATCCCAAGCTGCGCCCGGTTATCCGCGCTGATTCAGATGCCGACTACGAAGCGGTGAACCATGTCATCAAAGTCTACAAGAAAGCCAATCTTCTGACCTTCAACCTTGTAACCATGCTTGAAAGGGAGGTACACTGAACATGGGAATGGTTGATTCTCCAAACGGAAACCGGTCGATTAAAAAGGGCCGCCGCCAGAAGAAAAGGATAGGCTTTCATCTCGACATGACGCCGATGGTGGACGTGGCGTTTCTGCTCCTGACCTTTTTCATGCTCACCACCACCTTTGCCAAGTCCAATACCATGGAGATCAACATGCCTCCCGAACAGGGAGAGGTGAAGATCGCCGAGAACAATGTCATGACCGTGCGCATAGCCGGTGACGGGATGGCGTATTGCTCGCTGGGAGAGGAGGCGCCGCGCAGAATTTCACTCTACGAGCCCGGCGACGACAGTCTGCTGGCCCTCAGCGGTGAGCTTCGCTCGCTTCTGCGCCAGCAGACTGCAGCAAACAAAAAACTGGTGATCGTGGTGAAAATCAGTGAGCAGGCCAAGTACAAATATCTTGTCGATCTTATCGACGAGCTTAATCTCATGAAAATCGACCGGTTCAGTCTCGATGACTATACCGATCAGGACGACGCTGAAATCAAAAGAGCTGTGTAGCCTTCGGGTGAGAGCAAAGGAGTGACTTGAAGGTGTCTTCAAAGCTTGACAACATTCACCGGGCTGCTTCTGAAAAAGCCGCAATCTGGTCTTTCGTCGAGGAGTTTCTCGATACCGACCGGTTACGTTCGATTGATTACGGCAACCTTGCCCTCCGTCGCCAGGCCCATCTGTTTCTCTCGCACGGCGTCATTACCGCCATCGTGCTTCTCTGCATGTTCTGGCTGGTGAGCGCGAACTGGAACAGACTGCTTTCACTGGCAGGTATTTCCCCCGATGAAGATGCACCGAGGGTCGAGTGCTATGAAGTGGTTACGAGCGTTACCCAGCTGCCGCCTCCACCGCCACTTGCAGCGCCGCCCCCCGCCGTGGTCACGCCGGCAACGGTTGCGCCGGTAACCCCGAATGTCGGCAAGATCAAGACCGTCAAGGAAAGTGAGGTTCCGCAGGAGCAGACGCTTGCCACCCAGAGGGAGATCAAACAGGCAAACCAGAATCAGGGCAACGGTTCGGGTGTCGGCGCATCGGCAAGCGACGATGTGCCCATGTTTGTGCCCTGCGAGAAAATGCCGGGCTTTCTCGACCAGAAAAAACCTGCATATCCCGAGATGGCAAGGACAGCGGGTATCGAGGGAAAGGTGTTCGTCAGCGTGCTGATCGGTGAGGACGGACGTCCCGTCAAGGCCAAGGTCATGAAGCGCGTTCCGGCTGACTGCGACGTGTTCGATGCCGTCGCCATCCGTTCGGTTATGGAATCGAAATACTACCCCGGCATTCAGAACGGCAGCCCGATCAAGGTGTGGTTTACGGTGCCGATCCGCTTCCAGCTCGATTGAATGCGGTCAGGTTCCCCCGTTTTTTTTTCGGTACAGGACCGCGAAGATGATCCACGCATAAGCGGCAACAAGCGTAAGCGGACTGATGTAGAGGGAAAAAAAACCATCGACATCCCGTTCGAGGTACATTCCCAGATAACTTCCGGCTATAACCAGAGCCCCGCAGGCGATCATGATGTAGTTCACCGTACCGAGGGGCATGGCTGCGGAGTGCTTATTGTCCGGCTTTTTCCCGGCTTTCTTCGGTAAGGATTTCATCGAGTACGGTGATACAGCGTTGAGCTTCGCCCGCACTGATGCAGAGCGGCGGAAGAAGCCTGATGACATTCTGGCTTGTTGCGTTGACAAGAACCTGTTTCTGCAGGGCTTTTTCCACATACACCTTCGCCTCCTTGTCGACCGTTATACCGATCATCAGGCCGTACTGCCGGATATCGAGAATCTGGCTGTGGCGTGCGGCAAGTTCCTGAAGGCCGCCTTGCAGCATTTTGCCGATCTTGACGGCATGTTCCATGAGCCCGTCCGCCTGGATCGCCTCGATCATGGCAAGGCCCGCCGCGCAGGCGACCGGGTTGCCTCCGAAGGTGGTTCCGTGGTTTCCGTAACTGAACACCCCGGCCATTTTCTCGCTACCGATCACTGCGGCAAGCGGGAGCCCTCCGCCGAGCGGTTTTGCAAGGCAGACAAGATCAGGCTGGAGGCCGAAATGCATGTAGCTGAAAAACCTGCCTGTTCTACCGCAGCCCGCCTGGATTTCATCGGCAACAATCAGGAACCCGAACCTGTCGCGCAATGCCACGAGTCTTGCAAGAAACTCCTCCGACAGGCAGTGAATGCCCCCCTCGCCCTGGACCACCTCGATAAAGACCGCTGCGGTTCTTTCCGATACCTTTGCTTCAAGGTCCCCAACGTCGTTGAAGGTGATCATGCCGGTTTCGGGAAGCAGCGGATCGAATCCGTCGGTATATTTCGCCTTTGCCGTCAGGGACATGGCGCCGTAGGTTCTGCCGTGAAAACAGTTGCTCAGCGACAGCACCTCTTTCTTGTCGTTGTTGCCCGTCATGGCAGCCTGTTTCCTTGACATCTTGATGGCCGCTTCGATTGCCTCGGTTCCGCTGTTGGCGAAAAACACTTTCGAGAGCCCTGAAATGTCGAGCAGCTTCGCAGCAAGTTCAAACTGCGGTTCCAGCAGAAACAGGTTCGATGCGTGGATCAGTTTTGCCGCCTGGCCGGTGATGGCCTGCAACAGGCGCTTGTCGCCGTATCCGAGCGCATTGACGCCGATACCGGAAATCATGTCGAGATAACGGGTTCCGTCGCTGCTGACGAGCCAGCACCCTTCACCGTGCGTCAGGGCGACGGGCATGCGGGCGTAATTATGGAAAAAAAGAGTCTTTTCCGTCTCCTGTGTTACCGGCAGTGGTTTCATGCTTTCTTAGACTTTGCACCCCTTTCGGGTGTTTTCGGTGTACTCAGACAATGCGTTGAAAAAACTGATAATAATGATCTGCGGGTCTGCTGTCAAACATTTTCTTCCGGTTTTTTCAGGGCGGTGAGAACCCGTATCAGCCGCCATATGCCGTAGGCGCCGGTCAGCAACGCATAGAGCAGCAGATCGCGCCGTGCTTCCGGTGAGGGTGCGTATGCGAAGAGATACACGGAGAGCGCCGTTGCGATGAAGAGTGCCGAAAGCATCAGGCCGAGCACTGCCGGCAGACGGGAACCGGTTTTCATTCCGGTTTTTCCGGTTCTTTTTCACCGGAGCAGGCCGCCTCGGGATAGAAACGCCACTCCCGGTTCACAATCAGACGGGCGCCGTAACCGAAGGTGAAGTACGACCATCCCCACTGCATCAGGACGAAGATGCGATGCTTGAAGCTGGTCAGGTAGTAGATGTGCACCAGAAGCCACGCAAACCAGGCCGGCGCTCCATCGAACTTGATGCTGCCGATCTGCAGTATGGCCTTGTTCTTTCCGATCGTGGCCATCTGCCCCTTGTCGGTATAGCGGAACGGCTTGCGCGATTTCCCTTTCACTTCACCGATGATATTGCGTGCAATCGCCTGCCCCTGCTGCAGGGCGACAGGAGCAAGCCCCGGAAGCGGACCCGGAAGGCCGTGCGCGAAATGCGCCTGGTCTCCGCCGACGAAAATTTCCGGGTGTCCGGGAACGCTGAGGTCCTCCTCGACCATAATGCGTCCTATCCGGTCGGTCTCCACGCCCATCTCCTTTCCCGTATCGATAGCCGTGACGCCGGCAGCCCAGAGCACCGTGGCGGCTTCAATGCGTTCATTGCCGATCTGCACGCCGTTTTCATCCACGTCGCTCACCATGCTGCTGGTCCATACCTGAACGCCGAGCTTTTCGAGCGATCGGGTTGCCTTGCTGGCCAGGTCAGGATCGAATGACCCGAGAATGCGGGGCGCCGCCTCGACGATGAAAATTCGTGTCAGCTTCGGGTCGATCTGGCGGTAAAGCCGGGAGAGCGTGTAGCGGCTCATCTCTCCGATCGAACCGGCAAGCTCTACGCCGGTAGGGCCACCTCCCACGATCACGAAGGTGAGCAGCTTCTTGCGCTCGACCGGGTCGCTCGTCCGCTCGGCGGCTTCGTAGGCCTCGAGCACCCGCCTTCTTATCTCCTTGGCCTGGGCAAGGTTTTTCAGGCCGGGAGCGTGCTCTTCCCACTGGTTGTTGCCGAAATAGTGGTGCTTCACGCCGCAGGCAAGAATCAGGTAGTCGTAAGGTATATCGGCGAAATCGGTTCTGACGATCCTGTTTTCCGTATCGATGTGCTGGGCGATGCCCTTGAACACCGTGATGTTATGATAGTTTGCCAGCATGTTTCTCAGCGGGGCGGCAATGTCCCCTTCGCCGAGAGCCGACATGGCCACCTGGTACAGCAGCGGCTGGAACAGGTGGTAGTTCTTCCTGTCGATCAGGGTGACATCGATATCATGTCTGTTGCCGAGGAGCTTTGCGGCATTGATGCCTGCAAATCCACCGCCTACAATGACGACGCGTTTTTTCATGGTGCTGTTCCGGGTGTCTCTGTCTTGTCGTATCCTTTTGTGATTCTCATTAACCTTTTTTGCAACCGTAACCCCTTGTGATGCAAACGGTTCGCATCACTTTTCCGGGTTCGTGCGCGGTAAAGTACAAAAAAAACAGTGAAATCACCCGTTCTGTTCCTTGCTGTCCGGAGAAGTTGCACCAAAAAGTCCGGACGGCCATTTCCCGGTCAGGCGAGGCGGTCGATCAGCGAGGAGCATGCAGGATATCGTTCCCTCAGTACCTCCTTCGGCGCGAAGGTGAAATCCCGGAAATCGAAGCCGGGAGCCACGACGCAGCTTACCAGACTGTAGCCTTCCGTGCCGCTCGTTCCGGCATCGTGGCAGGCGCCGAACCAACTTTCGGCGGGAACGGCTTCCTGCAACACCTCATCCTTGTCCGGGTCAG
The DNA here is from genome assembly GCA_016866305.1 of Chlorobiota bacterium. GTDB lineage: Bacteria > Bacteroidota > Chlorobiia > Chlorobiales > Chlorobiaceae > Chlorobium. The sequence continues at coordinate 16,076 of VGMX01000013.1, forward strand.
GGCCGAGAAGAAAGGATGAAGGATCTCCTTCGGAAGGAAAGAAATGCACTCGCAGGGGGTTTCCTGCGTGATAGAACCAGAGTTCGTCGGAATGAATGCGGTGCAGTCTGGAGCGTTCTCCGGTTTTCAGCAGATAGAAGATGGCGGTTGCATGGCTCCTTGGTCCTCCGAAAGGTGAATCCGGGCCGAAACCATAGGTCCCGGGGCTCCGGTAGGTTTCGCGGTAGAAGCCGCCCTCCGGGTGCGGCTGCAGCCTGAGCCTTTCGATCCACTCTTCAGTTTTTCGCATGCAGCATTTCCCGTATTTTCGCGGTTTTCTGGCGTGAGGCGTCGGCAAGCCTCACCCGGAACGCTTCAAGCGCCGTCATCAGCGCACTGTCGGAAAGCGCCAGAATCTGCACGGCAAGCAGCGCGGCGTTGCGGGCGTTGTCGATGCCGACCGTGGCGACCGGTATGCCTGCGGGCATTTGTACGATCGAGTACAGCGAATCCTGGCCGTTGAGTTTCTTGCTGAAAACCGGAACGCCGATGACCGGAAGCACCGTCATGGCTGCCGTAACGCCCGGAAGATGAGCGGCGCCGCCCGCTCCTGCAATGATGACCTTGAGCCCCCGGTTTTTGGCCGAAGCGGCATACTGCTCCAGGTCGCCGGGCGTGCGGTGCGCCGAGATGACCGAGATTTCCGAGGGGATTGCGAATTCGTCGAGCACATGAACGGCCTCTTTCATGATGTCGAAATCCGAATCCGATCCCATGAGAATGCCGACAAGCGGAGTGTTGTCCTGAGTCATAAAAAAGATTGCTCTTGCGGAACGGGATAACGCTCCGCCGGTTGAGAGATGTTTCTGAAATTTCCGGGTTTTATGTATCTTGTATCTTCCGGGGTGCAATTTCAAAAATAACACATGCAGAGGAAGATTACAATGGCAATCAATCTAGCAGTAAAGTACAGCAATCCCGGTCCACGTTATACCAGCTATCCCACCATCCCTTCCTGGAGCGCAGACGGCGTTACCCAGGAGCAGTGGAAAGAGGCCATGATCAAGGGTTTCAACGACAGCAACGAGACCACCGGCATCAGCATGTACATCCACATTCCGTACTGCGAGAACTACTGCTACTTCTGCGGCTGCAACGCTCACCGCACCCAGGACCATTCGTTCGAGGAGCCCTATCTCGACGCACTGTTGAAGGAGTGGCAGATGTACCTCGACGTTTTTCCCGGTACGCTCAACGTCAAGGAGCTGCATATCGGCGGTGGTACGCCGACCTTTTTCAGCCCTGAAAACCTCATCCGTCTCGTTGACAACCTCTTCAAAACCGTCAACCGGATGGACAACCACATGTTCAGTTTCGAAACCAATCCCCGTTCCACCACCAAAGAGCATCTCGAAGCGCTCTACAGCGTCGGTTTCCGCAGGATGAGTTTCGGTATCCAGGATTTCGATCCCGTGGTGCAGCAGGAGATCAACCGCCTCCAGTCGTTCGAACTGGTCAGGGAGAAAGTCGATCTTGCACGCCGGATCGGGTTCACCTCGGTGAATTTCGATCTGGTTTACGGCCTGCCGAAGCAGACGCTCGCAACCATTACCGACACCATCCGGAAAGTCATGGAGCTCAGGCCCGACCGTCTGGCGTTCTACGCTTATGGCCACAACCCGCACATGTACGAAGGACAGCGGAAGTTCAGGGAGGAGGACCTTCCGGTAGGGGACGTCAAGCAGGAACTGTACGACAAGGGCCGCGCAATGCTGGAATCGATCGGCTATCATGAGGTGGGCATGGATCATTTCGCGCTCGAGGGGGATACCCTTTACCTGGCCGCCAGGGACGGTTCCCTGCACCGGAACTTCATGGGCTACACCGAGAATACCACACAGATGATGATCGCACTCGGTGCTTCGTCGATCAGCGACACCTGGTACGCTTTCGCCCAGAACGAACGCGGTGACCAGAAGTATATCGAAGAGGTCAACAAGGGGCGCTTTCCGATCCTTCGCGGCCATCTGCTTACCGACGAGGACCTTGTGCTCCGCCGTCACATCCTCAATCTCATGTGCCGCCAGGAGACCTCATGGGAAGACCCGAAGATGTACACCGAAGAACTCGATATCGCCCGGTACCGCCTGGAAGACATGGAGAACGACGGCATGGTGGTACTGCTTGAAAATGGCGTGCGCGTGACGGAGGTCGGGATTCCGTTCCTTCGCAACATCTGCATGGCTTTCGATGCCAGGCTCTGGCGCTCCGACAGTCTTTCGAAAGCTTACAATGTTTCCAGGGACATCCAGAAAGAGTATATCGAACGCGCCCGAAAGGCCAAGGAAGCCCAGCAGGTAAGCTGAGCACAACAGGTAATCAGAAAGGGTGATCGGCAGTCACCCTTTTTTTATGTCCCCTAACACGAGATGAAAAAAACAGTCAGGATAGGGTTTCTCGGCAGCGGCTGGGCGCAGGTTGCCCAGGCTCCGGCTTTTTCGCTGATCGAGGATGTCGAGCTTGCCGCCGTGGCCAGCCCGACCGAAGCTCGCCGTCGGAAATTCATGGAGCGCTTCGACATTCCGGAAGGGTACCCGGACTGGCGAGACCTGCTTGCAGCCGATCTCGACCTGGTCTGCGTGACCACGCCGCCTTACCTGCATGCTCCGATGGTGACCGGGCTGCTGGAAAGCGGTAAAAGCGTACTGTGCGAGAAACCGTTCGCATTGACCGTTCAGGAAGCATCAGCCATGCATTTCACCGCTCTCCGCTCTTCCGGTCTTGCGCTCATCGACCATCAGTTACGTCTGCATCCGGCAGTTCGCTGCATGAAAGGGCTGATCGACAGCGGAGAGATCGGCAAGGTGTATGAAGTGCGCGCCGTTGTGAACCTTGCGACCCGCAACCGGCCTGAACAGCGCTACTCATGGTGGAGCGATGCTGCAAAAGGCGGCGGGGCGCTCGGCGCTATCGGTTCGCATCTCATCGACCTGAACCGTTTTCTCGTCGGGGAGGTTTCCGAGGTGTGCTGCAACCTCTCAACCGCAATTCCGTACCGGACGGATGAGCTGGGCAAGCCTTGCCAGGTCACTTCCGACGACAGCTTTGCCCTGTTCATGAAGTTCGGCCCTTCATCCGTTGCTTTCGGTTCTTCATCGCTCATGCATGTCACGACTGTCGGTTCCTACACATGGTTCTCCTTCGAGGTAGTCGGGAGCCGCAAAACCATCCGGCTTGACGGCGCGGGCCGGCTGTGGGAGATAGCCAATACCGTGGAAAAGGTCGGGCGGAGCCTGATCGATGCTCCCCGCTGGAAGCAGATCGAACCCATGCTTCCCTGGGACGAACTGGTGCTGCAGGAGCGGATCCGTCTCTCCTCGCTGGCCGTTCACGGTGTTTTTGCCGTCGGCTTCGCCTTTCTCGCCCACAGGATCGTGAAGGCTTTGCGCAACAAAGAACCGAAACTCTACGATGCCGCAGGTTTTGCCGATGGTCTCGTAATCCAGAAAATCCTCAAGGCCGCAGCGGATTCGCACCGGCAGCGGCAGTGGGTCAAAGTATGACATGCCATGGACTGGATACTGCTTGCGCTGGCCGGATGCCTTGAATGTGTCTGGGCGGTCGGTCTGAAATATACCGGGGGATTCTCGAAGCCTCTGCCGTCGGTGCTGACGATTGCAGCGATGGCCTGCAGCTTCTGGCTGCTCTCTCTGGCCATGAAAACCATTCCTGCAGGAACGGCCTATGCGGTCTGGACCGGCATCGGAGCTGCCGGTGTGGCGATTGCCGGAATGCTCCTGTTTCAGGAATCGCGCGACATCGCCCGTATTCTCTGCATTCTGCTGATTGTCGCCGGCGTGGCGGGGCTGCGTTTTTTTGCCCGCTGAACAGGCTTGTAATGGAGCCGGATTTTTTGATACATTCGTGTATGCGGCTTTGCTTAAGCAAGTACCCCAAACCCCAAAGTCCAAAAATCTGATGTTGTCTTATGGCAGAAACGAGTGCTTTCCGTCAGTTATCCGTTAAGGCTTTTTCGTTATCTGCTTCCGGCTGAGCAGTATGACAAACGGTTTCCGTAAGGCATTTATGGCCAAACACCCGATGGCTGGCCGTCTGGGCACTGTTTTTCTGGTGCTTGCTGCGTTGCTGTTTTCATGGTGGGCGGTGCAACAGGCGGACCGTCAGCTCCGGGAAGACCTGTTGAAGGAGATTGCCATTGTTTCGCGTAACATCGGCAGGATCGATGTGCACGCATTGCAAGGGTACAGCATCCGATACCGGCACGACTCCCTATGAGGAGCTGAAAGACAGGCTTGCGCTTACCTGCAGGTTGAAGGAAAAGTGCCGTTTCGTCTATCTTCTCGGTATGAGACCGGATGGAACCGTTTTTTTATGCGGATTCGGAACCTCCCGGGTCGCCCGATATCTCTCCTCCCGGACAGGTCTACACTGAAGCATCTGCATCCCTGCGTAACGTGTTTACAAGCGGAAAAGCATCGGTTGAAGGACCATTGCCTGACCGCTGGGGTGTGTGGGTCAGCGGGTTTCTTCCCTTGACTGATCCCGCCAGCGGCAAGGTCGTTGCGGTGCTCGGCATGGATGTCGATGCTGCAGACTGGACCTGGGACACGGCAGCACGTTCCTCACTGCCTATCGGCGCCGTCATCATTGGCACGATCATTATCGCGGCCCTTCTCCTCTCATCGTCCCGTTATGCCGTAACTGTTTCAGGCCCCATATTTGGCGGATTGTTGCCGCTGCTTTCTGTCCTCCTCTTTGTTTGTGTTTCAGGAATTGCTTTGATGCTCTGGTTTTTCCAGGACAGACGTCTGCAGGAAGTTGTTCACCAGACAGAAAAAGAGGTGCTCAAGGAGTTCAGGAATTCCGTACTGGTGCAGTCCGAAGGTCATGATATGACTGCACAGGCGCTTGTGGCCGATCCGGCGGTTGCCGATCTGCTTCGTAAAAGGGACGGTGCGTCCCTGCAAAAAAGATACCGCGAGTTGTTCGGCAGGCTGCACAAGGAGTACGGGATTTCATGCTTCTGTCTTTCTGACTCTGCAGGAACCGGCTTTTTCATGCCCGAGAACGACCGGAAAGCAGGTGTCGTCTTCCGGGAACCGTCGGTTTCCGCAGCGCAGGTGGTCAGGGGGATGCGCAGCGGAGTCGCCCTTGATGAGGACGGCTTGATGCTTGGCAGGTCTATCAAGGGGGAGGGGGCGCTGAGCGCCACCTCGCTGCTCATGATGGACTCGATCAGCACGAGGCCTGAAGCTGTTGCTTCGATGCCGGAGGTATTTGCCGCAATCCTCGTCAAGCCGGTGCGTCAGTCGGAGCTGTTCAATGCCCTGGTCGATGTGCTGTTTTCAGATGGGGGAGGAAGGGACGGCAATAAACCGCAGAAAAAGTTGCACCCTGCCGATACCGGGAAGTTGACCGGAGCGGGTGGTCGGCAGGCAGTCCGGAACGGCACTGTGCGGATCCTGCTTGCCGAGGACAGCAGCGTGAACCAGATGGTTGTCGTGGGTATGCTCGGCAGGCTGGGGTATGCGGTCGATGTGGTATCGAACGGAAAGGAGGCCCTGGATCACCTTCGCAAAGGCAGTTATAACCTTGTCTATCATGGATGTCCAGATGCCTGAAATGGATGACATGGAAGCCACCAGGGTCATCAGGGACACCGGTTCCGATATACCGGGTTCATGACATTCCTGTTATCGCACTGACAGCGCATGCCAATGCATGGCGATCGTGAGATCTGCCTGAAGGCGGGCATGAACGACTATATAACGAAGCCGGTCGATCCCGGCCGTCTTGCTGAAACCGTGAAAAAATGGTTGCCTCCGGCATCATGACATGCAAGCCTCCCACTCGGAGAACAACCGGTCGAGTTCGGCTGAAACACTGTGGTAATCCTCAAGCGTTCGCTTGTTCTCCTCCGGCGAGCACCGGTAAAAATCATCCGTGGCCATGAGTGTCTCCAGGGACTCTTTTTTCTGTTCGAGCGACTGGATGCTTTTTTCGATCGACTCGATCTTCCGGTGGTTCCTCTTCGGTGCGGTTGCGGGTTTTGCCGGCTGGGCCGCTCTCTCTTTTACCGTTGCGGCTTCGGCTTTCTGGCGGGCGCTCTCTTTCAGCCGCTCCTCTTCGAGCGCTTTTTCAGCCTTTTCAAGGTAGTCGGCGTAGCCGCCATGATAGAGCTGCAGCCCCCCGTTTCTGATCTCGATCACCTTGTTGACCAGGCTGTCGAGGAAGTATCGGTCGTGGCTCACCAGCAGCAGGGTGCCGTCGTAGTTTTCCAGCGCATCGATCAGCATCTCCTTCGAGCGCATGTCGAGGTGGTTGGTCGGTTCGTCCATGATCAGCAGGTTGGAAGCCTGCAACAGGATACGGGCGAGCGCTACGCGTGATTTTTCACCCCCGGACAGCACCCCGATCTTTTTGTCGATAGCGTCGCCGCTGAACAGGAAGCAGCCGAGAATGTCACGGATTTTTCTCTGTGCTTCAGGTGTCGGTGCGGCATCGAGCATCTCGGCATAAATGGTTTTTCCGGTGTCGAGATTTTCCGTCTGATGCTGGGCGAAATAGTTCAGGCTGACGTTGTGGCCGGTCGTGAGTTTTCCCTCGAAGCCGGTTTCTCCGGCAAGGATTTTACAGAAGGTGGTTTTGCCCGCTCCGTTCGATCCCACGATGGCGATACGGTCTCCGCGCAGCACGTCGAGATCGATGTCCCGGAGCACCGGTTTCGGGGTTCCGTCCGGCAGTGTATAGGTCTTGCCGATCCCCTCCAGCCGCATGACCTCCCGTCCCGAAGGGTTGGCTTTGGGAAACCTGAAGGAGATGCGGGAGAGATCCTCTTCGGGCGCCTGGAGCCCCTGCTCGAGTTTTTCGAGCTGGCGGAGCCTGCTCTGCGCCTGCCGGGCCTTGGTTGCCTTGTACCGGAAGCGGTCAACGAACGCCTTCAGGTCGGCCATTTTTTTCATGTCGTTTTCATAGCGGCTCATCAGCAGTTCGTAGCGGGCGGCTTTCTCCTTTTCGTAATAGGAGTAGTTGCCCTTGTACTCCTCGATGCGCTGAAAGGAGATCTCAAGGGTCCTCGTGGTGAGCTTGTCGAGGAAGAATCGGTCGTGCGAGACGATGATGCAACTGTGCTCGTAATTCTGGAGGTAGTTTTCCAGCCAGCGCAGCGAATCGATATCGAGATGGTTGGTAGGTTCGTCGAGCAGGAGAAGGGTGGGGTTCTGCAACAGCAGGCGGGCGATGAGCAGGCGCATCTGCCATCCGCCTGAAAACGCTTTCACTTTCTTGTGGAAATCCGCTTCGCTGAAACCGAGACCCGAAAGCATTTTTTCGGCCTGGGCCCGCATGGTGTATCCTCCCTCCCGCTCGAAGTCGTGCATGGCGTCGGTGAAGCGTTCGATCAGCCGGTGGTATGCCGCACCCGCATGGTCCTGGTCGGGCAGCGCCAGCTCGTGTTCAAGCCGGGCTATGGTTTCCGAAAGATCGAACAGGCGCATGTTGGCGTGCATGGCATACTGCAGGGCTGTTTTTTCCAGATCCCGCTCGAAGGATATTTCCTGCGAAAGGTATCCGATCGTGGTGTCCGCGGATTTCAGGAACTGCCCTTCGCTGACCAGGGTGCTTTCGCTGGCGGTTCCGCTGATGAGCCTGAGGAGGGTGGACTTGCCTGTTCCGTTCATGCCGACAAGTGCGACACGGTCACGGTCGCCTATCCGGAAGGATGACTCCCTGAGCAGTTCCTTGGTCCCGACGCTGAGCGAAAGATTTCTCGATTCAAACATGATGAGCGGGTCTTGACGGAATGGCGAATGGCATGGTAATAGTTTTTTTCGGTCGACGGGGGAAAAGATACGATATTCTTTAAATTTCCACCGTACCCGTGCAGGGTCCTGTTTTCGCGTTTCCCGTCAGTCTGCGGAACCTGTGCCCGGCTGGTGTTTTATCCGGTTTTTCATGGATAATGCAGCCTGTCAGCCGGAGGTCGCCGCAGGATTTTTCCTGATTTGCCGTCACACCGTTAAACGATCCTGCGCCATGAAAACAACCATCATAGCGGTTCTGCTCCTGCTCCTTGTTGCCCCCCGGCAGCCGCTGCATGCAGAAGAGCCGCTCACCTGGCTTCAGTGCGTGAGCGAGGCGAAACAAGCCCATCCCGACCTGTATTCGGCGCTTGCGGCGCTGCAGCAGGCGGAAGCCGACAAGCGCATAACCGGAGGGCAGTTGCTTCCCCAGGTCAGCGCATCCCTTTCCGGAGGACAGAGTGGAAGCACCCGTAAAAACACCGGTTCCGCATCGGCGTTTTCCTACTCGCTCACGGCACGGCAGTTGCTGTATGACGGACGGAAAACCTCGAAACAGGTTGCTGCATACGGCGAGTCCGTGAAGGCCGCCCGGCATAGCTATCAGGAAGTGTCGGCAGCGGTTCGCTATGCACTGCGTTCGTCGTTTATCGATCTGCTCAAGGCCCAGGAGCTTGCGGGACTCACCAGGGACATTGCTGACCGGCGGAAGAGAAACATGAGGATGATCAACCTCCGCTACCAGGCCGGCAGGGAACATATCGGTTCACTGCGCAAGGCTGAGGCCGATCTGGCCCAGTCGGAGTTCGAGGTTTCCCGGGCAGAGCGGGGACTGGTACTGGCGCAATCCGGACTGGCCTCCGCCCTCGGGCGGAATCTTCGTTCACCCATACGCGTGAAAGGGTCGTTCACCGCCGAAGAGACGGCGCATTCGAAGCCCGATTTCGTTCTCCTGGCCAAAGGCAATCCCCAGATGCAGCGGCTCGAAGCCGAAAGGCAGGCTGCCGGACATGATCTGGAAGCTGCCAGGGGAGCATTCTCCCCCGAGCTCTATCTCACCTCTTCAGTCGGAAAAAACTCCTTCGACCGCTGGCCGCCCGATGAGCTTGACTGGAACGCCGGGGTGGAAGTTTCCCTGCCGATCTACGGAGGCGGCACAGGCCGGGCAAAAGAGGCAAAGGCGATGGCCGTTGTAAGCCAGCGGAATGCAGAGCAGATGAGCGGGTACCTCAAGGTGCTCGATGCGCTGGAAGAGAGCTGGAAGAATTACATGGATGCCCGCCAGTATGTGAGCGTGCAGAAAAAATATCTCGATGCGGATATCGAACGTGCTTCGATATCCGGTGCACAGTACTCCAACGGTCTCATATCGTTCGACGACTGGGTGATCATCGAGGACAATCTGGTAAACGCGAAAAAGCAGTTTCTCGATGCCGGGGCGGATCTTCTGATCGCCGAGGCTGTATGGATACAGGCAAAAGGAGGGGGACTCGATGACCGATAAAAACAGGATGATGCTTGGAGGGGCGGTTTTGCTGCTGGTTCTGGGGATTGCGGCATTTTTCCTATTCAGGGGAAACGGCGGTTCGAAACAGCTTTTCAGGGAGGTGAGGACGGAACGGGGATTCATCAGTTCCTCCGTTTCGACAACCGGCGTGGTTGAACCCCGCAACCGCCTGAAAATACAGTCCTCCATAAGCGGGCGGATCGAAGAGATAAAGGTTGAAGAGGGCCAGGCGGTCAGGAAGGGGCAGATCCTTGCCCTTCTGAGTTCCTCCGAACGGGCCGCACTGCTCGATGCTGCCAGGCTGCAAGGCGACAGGGAGCTCTCCTACTGGAAAACCGTCTATCGGGAGACCGCGGTGATCGCTCCCATTGACGGCCAGCTGATTGTGCGCAGCGTCGAGCCTGGCCAGACCGTCACCACCAGTGATTCGCTGTTCGTGCTTTCGGACCGTCTCATCGTCAAGGCGTACGTCGATGAAACCGACATAGGCAGGGTGAAGGTTGGCCAGCGAGCGGTGATCGGGCTTGACGCCTACCCCGAAATCAGGATGAAGGGTGTGGTTGAGCATATCCACTTCGAATCCCGCCTGCAGAACAACGTCAATATCTACTATGTGGACGTGGTTCCCGAAACCATCCCCGATGTGTTCCGTTCGGGCATGAGCGCCAATATCGACATCATCGTGAGCGAAAAGGAGCATGCGCTCCTGCTGCCGGTCGGTGCGGTGCAGACGAGACAGGGCAGGACTGTGGTGCTGATGAGAAACAGCACATCGAAAGAGGGGGTGAGCTACAGTGCGGTGAAGACCGGCATGCAGGACGACACCAATGTCGAGATTCTCGAGGGGCTTCGGGAGAGTGACGTCGTACTGGTGCAGGACACCGCTTTTGCGCTTCCGGAAAACAGCGGCGGCACGAATCCCTTCATGCCCCGGAGGAATCGGCAGGCGAAATGAGACCGCTCATCGAGCTTCAGGACGTTCACCGGACCTACCGTATCGGTGAGAGCACGGTGCACGCTCTCCGTGGCGTATCGCTCACGGTCCGGCAGGGCGAGTTCATCGCCATCATGGGGGCCTCGGGATCAGGAAAATCCTCGATGCTGCAGATTCTCGGGCTGCTCGACAATCCCGACAGCGGCGAATACCGGATTGCCGGACAGAGCGTCAACACCCTTTCCGACGACGAACAGGCCGGAGTGCGCAACAACGTGGCGGGGTTCGTGTTCCAGCAGTTCCATCTGCTCAGGAGGATGAGCGTGGTCGATAACGTGCGTCTGCCGCACATCTACGGCGGCCTCAAGGGGGACTTTCGCAGGGAGGCGGAGGCGCGGCTTGCCCTTGTCGGCCTTGAACACAGAATGCATCATACGCCGAACCAGCTTTCCGGGGGAGAACAGCAGCGGGTGGCCATCGCAAGGGCACTGGTACGCGATCCCATCATGATTTTCGCCGACGAACCGACCGGCAATCTCGATACGAAGAATTCTGCGGAGATCATGAACATTCTCAAGGGGCTGCACGAAGAGGGGAAAACCATTATCATGGTGACCCACGAAACGGACATTGCGGCCTATGCGGAACGGGTGATCACGATGCGGGACGGCGTGATCGTCAGCGACGAAAAGAGAAAGGGAGGTGACCGCAAGGGAACTGCGGCGGCTGAAGCGCCTTTCGCCCTCCATGCCGGGGAGAAGAAGGGGAGCCTGTGGAAAAGTGGCGGGTTTGGCGGTTTCATGGCACAGGCATTCCAGTCCATTCTGGCCAACAAGATCCGCTCCCTGCTCTCCGTGCTCGGCATTCTGGTGGGTGTTGCCTCGGTGATCGCCATGATGGCCCTTGGTGAGGGTGCCAGGTTGGCCATGCAGGAGCAGCTCAGGTCGATGGGCTCGAACCTGCTCTCCGTCAGGGGCGGTTCAGCGAAAATCAGGGGCGCCGCGCAGGGTGCAGGCGCTGTGGCACGCTTCACCATGAGGGATGTGGAAGCCATAGCCGCCCTGCGTTCGCTGGTGAAAAACGCGACCGGTGTCGTGAGCGGAAACGGACAGGTCGTGTATGAAAACAACAACTGGAGCACCAATCTGGAAGGGGCGGGATATGAGTACGGCCTCATGCGCTCAGCCGTGCCGACCGTCGGCCGTTGGTTTACGCGCGAGGAGCTGCAGACGCGGGCGAAAGTAGCCATTATCGGGGTGACGGTGGCCAGGGAGCTGTTCGGTTCGGCTAATCCCGTAGGCAGGACCGTCAAGATCAACCGCATCAATTTCAAGATTATCGGTATCGCTCCGGCAAAAGGGTTCTCCGGGCCGCGTGACGAGGACGACGTGGTGATCGTTCCCCTCACGACTGCCATGTACCGGGTGATCGGCAAGGAGTATCTCAGCGGCATTTTCGTGGAGGTCAGTTCCCCTGAGCGCATCGAACAGGCAAAAACCGCCATCGACGGCCTGATCCGCAAACGGCACCGGCTGCAGGAGGATGACGACACCTTCAACATACGGGACATGACCGAAATTCAGCAGATGCTTTCAAGCACCACCGAGACCATGAGCATGCTGCTTGGTTCGATAGCCGCCATATCGTTGCTGGTCGGCGGCATCGGCATCATGAACATCATGCTGGTTTCCGTTACCGAGCGCACCCGCGAAATCGGGCTCAGGAAAGCCATCGGTGCGCGCAAAAGCGATATCATGCTGCAGTTTCTCGTGGAGGCTGTCGGCATGACCCTGAGCGGCGGCATCATCGGGGTCGCCACAGGCGTCGGTGTTTCGCTGTTGCTTTCGTTCTTTGCGGGATGGGCCGTCAAAACCTCACTCTATTCCATTATCCTTGCGACACTTTTCTCCGTCATGACCGGTCTGTTCTTCGGTCTCTGGCCGGCGCGGAAAGCCGCGGAACTCAAGCCGGTGGAGGCTTTGCGGTATGAATGAAAAAAAATAATTTTTTTGCACAAGGTTCCGGAACGAACGCCGTCATACTCCTTGAAGGCATGATAAAACGGTTTCATGTTTTCACCCTTAGGTTAGTGTGTGTTGTGTGGTTGGAACTTTCGGTGATCAGAGGGTTTTTTGTTGTGTTGTGCTATGATGATAACGATGATGAACTGAAACAAGAGAGGTGAAGGTAGGTTAATGCCTTTCTGGTTGCCGATTGAAACAGCGAAGAGCTTGAGTAGGGCTCTTCGCTGTTTTTTTTGTTGGCCAACGGCTTTTCTTCCGTTCTTTTTCTGAACGGAAAAACCCCTGCGGGACAATGGTTGTCCTGCAGGGGTTTTCTCGATGTATGCCTCGCCGGAGTGGCGGTTGCGGGTTACGACGCCAGTGCCTTGTTCACTTTCGCCGCAGCGTCGTGCAGGCCGGTCGCGGCGATCAGGTTCAGACCGCTCTCGTCGAGCATTTTCTGTGCGATTTCGGCATTGGTGCCTTCGAGGCGCACGATAACCGGCAGGTTCAGGTCGATTTTCTTGGCCGCCTCGATAATGCCTCCGGCTACGCGGTCGCAGCGCACGATGCCGCCGAAAATGTTGACGAGGATGGCGCGCACGTTCTTGTCGCTGAGGATGATCTTGAACCCTTCCTCGACGGTCTTGGGGCTGGCCCCGCCGCCGACGTCGAGAAAGTTGGCGGGCCTGCCGCCGGCAAGCTGGATCATGTCCATGGTGCCCATGGCAAGTCCGGCACCGTTGACCATGCAGCCCACGTTGCCGTCGAGCCGGACGTAGTTGAGGCCGGATTTCGATGCCTCCACTTCGAACGGGTCCTCTTCACTGGTATCGCGCAGTTCAAGGAACTCCTTGTGGCGGAAGAGGGCATTGTCGTCGAAATTGATTTTTGCGTCAAGTGCCAGCACGCGGCCTTCCCTGGTGACGACCAGCGGGTTGATTTCGGCCAGTGACGCATCGATGGCCATATACGCGTTGTAGAGTGCGGTGATGAAGGATACCGCGTTTCGGAACTGTTCGCCCTCGAGTCCAAGGAAGAACGCCGCCTCGCGAGCCTGGAAACCCTGCAATCCGAAGAGCGGGTCAACCTGGATTTTCAGAAGCTTTTCCGGGGTCTCTTCGGCAACCTTTTCGATTTCCATGCCGCCTTCCGTGGAGATCATCAGCACATTGCGCGAAGTCGAACGGTCGAGGGTGATGCCGACATAGAACTCGCGATCGATGTTCATGCCCTCTTCAACAAGCAGCCGGCGCACCTCCTTGCCTTCCGGCCCGGTCTGGTGGGTGACCAGCGTGGCTCCGATCATCTGACGGGCGATATCGAACGCCTCATCGGGAGATTTTGCGAGTTTCACGCCTCCGGCCTTGCCGCGCCCTCCGGCATGAATCTGCGCCTTGACGACCACGACGGGGCTGCCCTGCTCCTCGAAAAGCCGGATGGCGGCTTCTTTGGCCTCTTCGGGAGAAAACGCCACAATACCTTTCGGCACGCTCACCCCGAATTTTCTCAGGATATCTTTGCCTTGATATTCATGAATGTTCATATTACTTCAGCTGTCTGATGAATGGTTTGGATAATTGTTGATCTTCTTTGAAACAGGTCCGGTCGCAGTGCCGGAAAAAAGGGAGAAAGGAAAACTTCAGTATAGCAAATTTTAACCTTTTACTAAAGTCCGGGAGGTCAACCTATGCACAATTTGAACTTTTATATGGAGCAGGCTTTCAGGGAAGCGCTCAAAGCATATGAAAAAAAGGAGGTGCCTGTCGGTGCCGTGGTGTTCGACAGCAACGGCAATATCGCCGGAAAAGGGCACAACCAGGTCGAGGCGCTCTCCGATGCCACTGCGCATGCCGAGATGATTGCGCTCACCTCGGCCATGGCAACGCTCGGGAGCAAGTACCTCGATGACTGTACGCTGGCCGTCACCATGGAGCCCTGCCCCATGTGCGCGGGGGCGATCGTGAACGCGAAGGTGGGGCGTGTGATTTTCGGTGCGTACGATCCGAAGATGGGCGCTTCCGGCACGGTGCTGAACATCACCGGCTGCAGGGAGCTGAACCATCAGCCGGAAGTGATCGGGGGCATCATGGAAGGGAAATGCCGTGAACTGCTCCAGGATTTCTTCCGTCAGCTCCGTCAGTCGTAAAATCTTGATATACAATGAGATTAGGATGCTTTAAAAAAAAGTGTTACCTTAGCAGTTGCTGTAATTTTATTGCCTGAATACACCGGCACCCCCGCTGTTTGTGCGTTGTATTCCAGCTCCTGTCGTTTATAACCACACTAACGGAGGAGGTTATATGGACGAGCCAAGCAGATCGGTATTCGACCTTGAGGACAAGATATACCATCTCGCGTTCCGCATGACCAGTTCAAAGATACTGGCCAGGGAACTGGTGCTCTGGACATACCGCGAGGCCGGAGCCAACACCTCACGGCATGAACTGCTCAGGCGGTTCAGGGCGTACTATTTCAGTAACTTCAGTATCGATATCTTCTCCTGCTTTCTGGAGGCCGGCTGCAAGCCCTACGACATGCAGGACGACTCTTCCGGCCGCTTTTACGACGACATCAAGCTTGCCGTGCTGTTCGCCGACATGTTCGGCCTGACGCACGACGAGATAGCCGAAATCAACGGTGCCGACATCGAAACCCTGAAAATATGGCTGTGGTGGGGGCGCAAGAACTTTTTTATGCAGGTTCGGGAGGCATAGAGGGTGGTTTGCGCCTTTTTCTCATTGGCCAGTGTGAGGATATCAGCGTATCCGGTTTGCAGATCTTTCGTTATGGTATGAAAATTCATTCTTTTTCTGTACTTTTATCAGTAATACGTTATCGGTCGGGGGGCATTTTCTCTTGGGTTCCGGCAGAGCCTGCCTTTTGTGAGGAGTTGTGTTCAGAATACCGGGATGATTGTTGTTACGAAATGATGTTGCATTGCTGACCCTGAAAGTGCATGAGCGTAAATTGCACTCATGCCGGCAAGCCGGAAAACTCCCGCGGTATGGTTTTCTTTGCTTTCAGTTCTTTTACTGCACATAACATCTTCAAGATATCATTATCCAAGGAGATCAGTATGAAACGCAACGCTACCAAAAGAAACATCAGGATCCTGGCCATGGCTCTGGCTTTGTCCGCTGTGAGTGCAGGGACTCTGTATGCGGATGACGGAGAAATTACTGCTGATGTGTCGATTGGCGCCGAGTGGATGGGGGGCCATACCACGTATCGTATCGGTTATCCTGTCACGATTATAGGCGGACCGACGGAAGAGGGGTATTTTCCTTTCAGCGAGCTGAAATGGCCCCTGGATACCTAGCTTGCAACAGTTGATGTGGGCGTCAATATCGGTTCGTCGGTCCGTATCAACGGAACGGTCAAGACAAATATCGCCAAGCCTGACGATCCGATGATCGACAAGGACTGGATTACCGACAGCGACCCGACGCGGCTTGACATCTATTCCGATTCCTCGATTTCCGATTTCGATGCGCTGATTCTTGACTGTGACGTTGAGTGGTCGTTCCTGAAGAGCGAATCGGGCAGCCTTTATGCCGGCATCGGTTACCAGTACCAGAATTTCAAATACGACTCGAACCTGATCCATCAGTATTCTCCTTCAGGCCTTCCCGGCTGGGAGTTTTTCGGTGACGGCGGCGTCAGCATCACGTATGAAATGACCTATTCAATGCCATACGTGATTCTCGGGGGCGCATACAATGTCACCCCTGAATTTGCCCTTGCAGGAAGCGTCGCATATTCTCCGTTTGTTGATGCCGAAGATCTGGATAATCACATCCTGAGGGACAAGATCAGCGAGGGCGACATGGAGGGTTCCGCCTTGATGGTCAATGTTTCGGGTACCTACAGCTTTGCTCCCAATATGTTCCTGGAGGGAGGCCTGAATTACACCTGGATCGATGTTGACGGAACACAGACCCAGTCATTCAGCGGTGTTCCGATATTTCTGGTTTCCCAGGAAGCGGAAAGTTCCCAGACTTCCGGTTACCTGAAAATCGGGTACAGGTTTTGATGCAATCCGTCACACGACCGGATCAGGCTCGCCCGATCCGGTCGTGTGCTTTTTTTATGGAAGGAAAATGCGGTGGTTCGGGATGCGCACCTTCATGATTTTTCTTGCACTCCTGTTGGGATCGGGTATGGCTGAAAATGCATGTGCCCGGGATTTGACATGGGTTTTTGGTGAAAAAAACCGGGATGCCGTTGACCGGCCGGGAGACGTTGTTTCCTATTCGGTCAACGAAGAAAGAACGAGAATAGAGACCCGCTCGGAAGTAATCGGTATTGATTATTCACGCTTGACGCTCTGCAGGTATCGAAAACATGATGGAACAACTCAGGAATTTCCCCTTCATCCGCCCGCTTCAGCACACGAAAAAGTCCGGAAATACCCTGTTTCTGAGAGTGATTACCGGCTGTCTGTAACGGACAGGCGCCAGACCATAGGCAACTATGAAAGCCGGCTGAAGCAGATACTCTTTGGCGCGGATTTTGCGAAACTGCAGACGGCAAGAGCTCCGGTAATCCGTGCATTCGGCCAGGACTTCACCGAATCGGTCGTGCAGTACTGGGTGTCGGAAGATGTTCCCGGACTGGATCGTCTGATGCGGATAGCGGAAAAGCATGAAGCGCTGTACCGGAGCAATCCATTACTGCGACGCATTGATCTGGTCGGTCTGATCGGGATATTGCATGGATTTCCTGTCGGGATAAGTCAGAAGACGCGTGGTGTTGAAGAAAACCTCATATTGCTGCATGCACCCCGAACAGACCCTGAATCGAGAATGCCCCAACAGTGCCGTTGACGGTCGATACGTTCAGCGTTCCGTTTCCTGTTCGCCGGTGACGCTTTCCCGGTTCGGTTGTTGTGCATCATAAAAACGGAAGCCCGGTCATGAGCCGGGCTTTTTCTGTTCACTGTCGTGTTCAGGGACATTTACTCATCGTTCTTCTCTACCGAAATGTTCTCGCGGATGATGCTCTTCAGCGAGCTTGCAAGATGGGAGACGATGTCCTGGGCGATGTTGCTGCCGACGGCAGGCGGCTGCACGGTATCGAGGCTCTCGATGCCGGCTTTCTTGACCGCGTTGCTGATGGTGACCGACAGCACGGGGTTGCATTCACGCACGATCTCCTTGAGCATGAAGGACGCCTCGAACATGCTCTGCTGCACAATCTCCCTGCGGTCCTCTTCGGAAACCATCTGGCAGTGCCGGATGGCGATCATGCCGGCAAGACAGGTGAGGTAGGTGTTTGTCGCACCGGCAAGGAACAGGTTCATGAAGAAGGGGGTGAGCAGGTTGCCCCCGGGCAGCAGCGACGAAAGCGTGTTGCTGAAGGAGGACTGGATGATCGGCTTGATGTGCGCGGGAATGTCCTCGCGCTTGAAGTCCGAGAGCGGCAGGCACCGGTAGACCGACTGAACCAGCAGGAAGAACTCCATGGCGTTATGGTTCCGGTGGTGCATCTTGTAGATGTTCCAGACGGTCTTGAGGATGTTGCGCAGCGAGGTGGTGGTGCCGTAGGAGGTGTTCTGAGCGAAAGCGCCTACGAAAAAGTTCTTGGTGGCGATCTGCTTGGTCTTGTTGAGCGCGTCCACTTCGAGCAGTTTCAGGTTCGCACGCAGCCAGCGCAGGTCCTTGTCATTGCGCAGTGGTTCGCTGTGCAGGGGATGTGCGGGGAGCGTTCTGCAGAGGTACGTCACATATGCCTGGAAGTTTCTTGCGCTTTCGTTCAGCGGAAGCGGCGGGTGCGAAGGGGTGCTGAAGAAGCGCCATCCGGAGACGAGCGCGAACAGAATGAGTACGCCTGAGAGGAAGAGGAACGCATGGCCTGCGTAGGGGTGCAATACCGAGAGCAGCGAACCGAATGCGACAAGCTGGTTGACGGTGAAAACCGCAATTATCAGGAGAAGCGCTCCGAGGGAGGAGGCAAGAAAAAGGACGGCTTTTCTTTTCATACCGGAACCCCGTGACCGTGTTGGACTGACCCGTGTTTCTGGTAATGTACGGAAAAAAATCGCTTATGCGGTTTTCGCGGGTTCCGGAAGCCTGATCTGCTGATCCTTGCTGAACTGGTAGTCGAGGAAGATCTCCTCGGCTGAGGGGAGCTGCCACGATCCGTCGGCAAGCCGGATGGTGGTGTCCTTGAGCCGGTAGGTCATGTGGCCGCAGGTCCAGCAGTCGTAACGGGCCATACCGGTGCAGAGGCAGGTCTTTTCCGGAGGGACGATCTTTTCTCCGGGTTTTTTCTCTTCGAGAGCCTTGTAATAGGCGTCGATGTAGGTGCACTTGCCGCCGTTCTCGAGCAGGTAGCCGAGCCCTTCGCAGTTCGGCTTCATGGTATAGGAGAGCGTGGGAGAGTTCCGGAGCATGCGCATGGGGTAGCCGGTGGTTGAGGCCATGTTCACCACGATATCCTTCTCCTCGGCATTGATATAGTGCTGCTTGACTGCCGCGGGCAGGCCGGCTTCCTGTGAAATGGTGAACCGGGTGGCTACCTGCACCCCGGAAGCGCCCATGGCAAGGTACTCTGCGGCATCGGTGCCGGTGAAAATACCGCCCGCCGGAATGACCGGAATATGGAGATTCTCTTTTTTCAGGAAGTCGAGCACCTCGGTGACGATGGTGCGGAGGTCGAAGGTGTGCCAGTCGAGCGGTCCGAAGCCAAGGTGCCCGCCGGCAAGCGGCCCTTCGACGATGATGTAGTCGGGTATCCTGTCGAGCCGCACGGCACGTTTGAGGAAGATGGCCAGCGCCCTGACCGAGGAGATGATGATGCCGATCTTCACGTCGCGGAAGCGCGGATGATCCTGGATCAGGTCGAGCGTCCGCAGGTTCAGACCTGCGGCGAGCGTGAGGCCGTCGATGCCGGCATCCATGGCGGAAGCCAGCCGCACCCTGAGGGTTTCCGAGGCGTTGTTCATGGTGAGCTTTTCCATGCAGTTCAGGAAAATCGCTCCGTTGCCGGTTTTCTGTGAAACCGTGTACTCGATGTACTTCTTCTGGGCTTCGGCGACTTCATGCAGGTCGAACAGCACTGCGGACTTGTCGGGATTGTTGGCGTATTCGCTGTACTTTTTGCGCTTGTTCGCGGTGTAGGAGGTGCCGAAGATCTGATCGCAGACGTAACCTGCCTCGGCATCGGAAATATGGCCGATGCCGCCGAGTTTTTCAGCCGCCAGGGCAAGTTCGGTTGTCGATATGTTGACGCCCATACCGCCGATGACGATAGGGACATACTCTTTTCCGCCCAATTGTAACCTGAAATTGTCTACGATCATTTCCTGTGTATTCCGGTGTAAAACATGTTCCGGCCTGCGGTTTGCCCGAAAGTCCGGCTGGCTTGTTGCATCATTTGTGCGATCCGCACGGCGCCAAAAATTATTTAAGATAGAATATTTCGCTCTATAAATCTACAGGCAAAACGTACAAAACGCAGCACGACAGGGGCGGGTCGGGAATTTGCAGCTTCCTGCAATGCAGTTTGAGAAAAGGGTGAGAGAATAGTAAATTGACAGGCCTGATGAAACCACACTGCAACCAATCCTGAAAAGGGGATCCGTTATGATAAAACTTGTCTTGCTGCGCCATGGCGAAAGCCAGTGGAACCTGGAAAACCGCTTTACCGGATGGTACGACATCGACCTGACCGACAACGGCAGGCTTGAAGCAACGAAAGCAGGAAAGACCATGCTTGAAGCCGGTCTTACTTTCGATATTGCATACACTTCGGTTCTGAAGCGCGCGATCCGCACGCTGTGGAATACGCTTGACGCCATGGATCTCATGTGGCTTCCCGTCATGAAGAGCTGGAGGCTGAACGAACGCCATTACGGGGCTCTGCAGGGGCTGAACAAGTCGGAGACGTCGCGCAAGTACGGCGAGGAGCAGGTACTTGTCTGGCGCAGGAGCTATGATACGCCGCCTCCGGCCCTCGAGAAAAGTGACGAACGCTATCCGGGAGGCGACAGGCGCTATGCTGATCTTGCGGAGACGGAAATTCCGCTTTCGGAGTGCCTGAAGGATACGGTTGCAAGGTTCCTGCCGATCTGGCACGAGAACATTGCACCCCAGATCCGCAAAGGCAAGCGGGTGCTGATCGTCGCGCACGGCAATTCGCTTCGTGCTCTGGTGAAGTACCTCGACAACATTTCCGAGGAGGATATCGTGGGCCTGAACATTCCGACGGGCATTCCGCTTGTGTACGAGCTCGACGACGACCTGAAGCCGCTGAAGAGCTACTATCTCGGTGACCAGGATGCCATTAAACAGGCAGTCCAGGCCGTTGCGGGACAGGCGAAAGCGTAGCCTTGAGGCTGCTGCTTGAGGCTGCTGCCGCGGGGGAGTTTTTGGGGAACGTTATTGTTGAAAAAAACCTTATATTCTGCACTTTATTGTGGTTGAGGCCTTTTTTTGAAACTTTACAGACGAGTTGTGCCTGAAAATATGAATGCTAAGCGTAAAGCGGGGCTGTACGATCCTCAGTTTGAGCATGATGCCTGCGGTGTCGGGTTTGTTGCTCATATCAAGGGGGTTCGCTCTCATGAAATTGTCGAACAGGGGCTGCAGATCAATGAGAACCTCAAGCACCGCGGTGCCTGCGGATGCGAAAAGAACACCGGTGACGGTGCAGGCATTCTCCTGCAGGTGCCCGACAGGTTTCTCCGGAGGGTCTGCGCCGAGCGGAACATCGAGTTGCCGGAGGAGAAGCACTACGGCGTCGGCATGGTTTTCCTTCCACCCGACATCTCTCAGCGTCGCGCTATAGAGGATATCTGCCGCCAGATGATCCAGGCCGAGGGCCAGAAGTTCCTCGGTTTCAGAAAGGTTCCCACCAACAACGAATTGCTGGGCGCGACCGCACGTTCTGAAGAGCCGGTGATGAAGCAGCTTTTCGTGGGGCTCGGCAAGGATACCGCTTCCGAAATCGAGTTCGAGAGAAAGCTTTACATCATTCGCCGCAGGATAACCAAGCGGGTGAAGTACACGGCAGGTCTGCTCGGCAGCAGCTATTTCTATTTTTCGTCTCTCTCCTGCCGCACCATCGTCTACAAGGGCATGCTGCTTCCCGAGCAGGTGGGCGAGTTCTACCCCGAACTGCACGATCCCGACATGGAGAGTGCCATCGCCATGGTGCATTCGCGTTTCAGCACCAACACCTTCCCGAGCTGGGATCGCGCGCATCCCTACCGTTTCCTCAGCCACAACGGCGAGATCAACACCCTTCGCGGCAACGTGAACTGGATGAAGGCCAGGGAGAAGAACATTCTCTCCAGGGTGTTCGGCGAGGCCATCGAGGATATCAAGCCCGTTATTCTGGAGGACGGCAGCGATTCAGGCATTCTCGACAACGTGTTCGAGTTTCTCGTGCTTTCCGGACGTTCGCTTGCGCACGCCGCCATGATGATCATTCCCGAACCGTGGGCCGGCAACAAGGCCATGAGCCCGCTGAAAAAATCTTTCTACGAATACCACAGCTGCCTCATGGAGCCCTGGGACGGGCCCGCTTCGGTAGCCTTCACCGACGGCACGCAGATCGGCGCCGTGCTCGATCGCAACGGACTGCGTCCCTCTCGCTACTATATTACAAAGGATGATCTGGTGATCATGGCTTCAGAGGTGGGCGTGCTCGATATCGAACCCGAACGCATCCTGCGCAAGGACCGCCTGCAGCCGGGCCGCATCTTCCTTGTCGATACCGCCGAAGGGCGCATCATCTCCGACGAGGAGATCAAGAACGCCATCGCCTCCGCCGAGCCTTATGCCGAGTGGATCAGCCGGAACATGATCGATCTGGAGACGCTTCCGGACCATCCGCTCATGAAGAATCCGGACGAGGACAAGTACAGCCTCACGGCGCGCCAGAAGGTGTTCGGCTACACCCAGGAGGACATCAGCCTGCAGATCGTGCCGATGGCGCGCAACGGCGTGGAACTGGTAGGCTCGATGGGCAACGATACGCCGCTGGCCGTGCTCTCCAACAAGCCGAAACTGCTGTACGACTATTTCAAGCAGCTTTTCGCCCAGGTCACCAATCCGCCGATCGACTCCCTGAGGGAGGAGATCATCACCTCGACCACCGTCATGCTCGGCACCGAGGGGAATTTGCTCGATTCGGAGGAGGTTAACTGCCGCAGACTGCGCCTGCCGTACCCGGTGCTTTCCAACGCCGACCTCGAAAAAATCCGCGGTATCGACAAGCCGGGCTTCAGGGCGGTCACGCTGCCGATCTTCTATGACGTGGCCAGCGGAGGAAAGGGGATCGAGTCCGCCATGCAGGACCTGTACCGCCAGTCGGAGCAGGTGATTTCCAAGGGAGTCAACCTCATCATCCTTTCCGACAAGGGCGAGATCGAACGGGACCGTGCGCCCATTCCCGCCCTGCTTGCCGTTTCCGGCCTGCACAACTTCCTCATCAACGCGGGTCTGCGCACGAAGGTGGGCCTTGTGCTTGAGTCCGCCGAACCTCGGACAGTGCACCATTTCGCCATGCTTGTCGGCTATGGCGTCGGCGCGGTGAACCCGTACATGGCTTTCGAGACCATCCGCTCGCTGATCGGTTCCGGCCAGCTCTCGCTCGACGAGAAAACCGCCTCCAGGAACTACATCAAGGCCGCGGTCAAAGGCATCGTGAAAACCATGGCCAAGATGGGCATCTCCACCATACAGAGCTACCGCGGTTCGCAGATTTTCGAAGCGGTCGGCCTGAACACCCAGCTTGTCGATGCCTACTTTACCCGCACCCCGACGAGAATCGAGGGTATCGGGCTCGATGCCGTAGCCGAAGAGGTACGCAAACGCCACGCATCGGTTTTTCCACCCTCCGGAAACAAGGTCGATCGTGGTCTGGAAGCCGGAGGAGAGCGCAGATGGCGCCACAGCGGAGAGTACCATCTGTTCAGCCCCGAAGCGATCCATCTCCTGCAGCACGCCTGCAGAATCGGCAATTACGACCTGTTCAGGAAATACGAGAGCCTTATCGACGACCAGAGCGAACATCTCTGCACGATCCGCGGTCTGATGGACATCAAGTTCCCGCGCACGGCCGTGCCGCTCGAAGAGGTAGAACCCGTCGAGAACATCCTCAGAAGATTCAAGACCGGCGCCATGTCCTACGGCTCGATCAGCCAGGAGGCGCACGAGACGCTCGCCATCGCCATGAACCGACTCGGCGGCAAGAGCAACACCGGAGAGGGCGGCGAAGACCCGGCACGCTTCGTTCCGGAAGCCAACGGTGATTCCCGCATGTCGGCCATCAAGCAGGTGGCTTCGGGACGTTTCGGTGTCACGAGCGAGTACCTGGCCAACGCCGGAGAAATCCAGATCAAGATGGCGCAGGGCGCAAAACCCGGCGAGGGCGGCCAGCTTCCCGGTTCCAAAGTGTACCCCTGGGTTGCAAGGGTCCGCCACTCCACGCCCGGCGTGGGTTTGATTTCACCGCCGCCGCACCACGACATCTATTCCATCGAGGATCTCGCGCAGCTTATCCACGACCTGAAGAATGCCAACCGCAAAGCCCGGATCAACGTGAAGCTGGTCTCCTCGGTCGGCGTCGGCACCATCGCAGCCGGTGTTGCCAAGGCGCACGCGGACGTGGTGCTCATCAGCGGCCATGACGGAGGTACCGGCGCTTCACCCATTTCAAGCATCATGCACGCCGGCATGCCATGGGAACTCGGTCTTGCCGAAGCGCACCAGACCCTCGTGCTCAACAACCTGCGGAGCAGGATCGTGGTCGAAGCGGACGGCCAGTTGAAAACCGCCCGCGATATCATTATTGCCGCCCTGCTCGGCGCCGAAGAGTTCGGTTTTGCCACCACCACGCTCGTCGTGATGGGCTGCATCATGATGCGCTGCTGCCAGGACGATTCCTGCGCGGTCGGCGTGGCCACCCAGAATCCCGAACTTCGCAAGAACTTCAAGGGCAAGCCGGAACATGTGGAAAACTTCATGCGTTTCCTTGCCGAAGGTGTTCGCGAGTACATGGCCAGGCTCGGCGTCCGCTCGCTCGACGAACTGGTAGGCCGCACCGAATTGCTCGGCATGAAGAAGAGCGTGGACCACTGGAAAGCTCATGGGGTGGATCTCTCCAAGATCCTCTACCAGGCTGAAGCCGGCGAGAACCAGCCGGGGTATTGCACCATGGAGCAGGAGCACGGGCTCGAGGAGAGCCTTGACCTCACCACGCTGCTCGCCATCTGCGAACCGGCCATCAGGCGGGGAGAGAAGGTGGAGAGCTGGCTTCCGATCAGCAACACCAATCGCGTGGTGGGCACCATCACCGGTTACGAAGTCACGAAGGCTTACGGCGCCAAAGGGCTGCCCGAGGATACCATTCATCTGAAGTTTTCCGGTTCTGCCGGACAGAGTTTCGGCGCGTTCATTCCCAACGGCATGACCCTCGAACTCGAAGGTGACGCCAACGACTACGTGGGCAAGGGGCTTTCGGGAGGAAAGATCGTGGTGTACCCTCCGAGGACATCGACCTTCGTGCCGGAAGAGAACATCATCGTCGGGAACGTGGGCTTCTACGGAGCCACTTCCGGCGAGGCTTACATCCGCGGGATGGCGGGCGAACGGTTCTGCGTGCGCAACAGCGGTCTCAAGGCGGTTGTCGAGGCTATCGGCGACCACGGCTGCGAGTACATGACCGGCGGCCAGGTGATCATTCTCGGTCCCACCGGAAGGAACTTCGCGGCAGGCATGTCCGGCGGCGTGGCTTACGTCTACGACGCAGAGGGCACCTTCGGCGAAAACTGCAACCACGACATGGTGGGGCTGTACCCGGTCGAGGACCCGATGGAGCTTGCCGGACTGCAGGCCACCATCGAAAAGCACATGGAGTTTACCGGCAGCACGCTTGCAGAGCGTATTCTCGACGCATGGGCAAGTGCGAAAGAGCGATTTGTCAAGGTGTTGCCGCACGACTACAAGCGTGCTCTCGAAGCCATGAGGGAGGTTGAGCTTGCCGGCATGACCGGTGAGGAAGCCGTCATGGCCGCATTTGAAAAGAACGTTCACGATCCTGCACGTGTATCAGGAAACTAACCCCGGACAGGCAAGAGCCGGTGCCGGTCAAGCATTAAACGAGAGATATGGGTAAAGTAAAAGGATTCATGGAGTTCCGGAGAGTCGTCCCGTCCGACAGGGAGCCTCTGGAGAGGATTGGGGACTGGCAGGAGTTTCACCTGGAGATGCCGGAGGACGAACTGCAGAAGCAGGGTGCCCGCTGCATGGACTGTGGCACTCCGTACTGCCACACCGGCATGCTGCTCAGCGGCATGGCCAGCGGATGCCCCATACACAACCTGATTCCCGAGTGGAACGATTACATCTACAAGGGGTTCTGGCGCGAGGCGTTTTACCGGCTCATGAAAACCAACAACTTCCCGGAATTCACCGGACGGGTCTGTCCGGCACCATGCGAGGGTTCCTGTGTGCTCGGCATTGTCGAGCCGCCGGTAACCATCAAGAATATCGAATGCTCCATCATCGAGCACGCTTTTGCCGAAGGGTGGGTCAAGCCGAAAACCGTAGCGTTCCATACCGGAAAGCGTGTTGCCGTGGTGGGTTCGGGTCCGGCGGGCCTGTCGTGTGCCGACCAGCTCAACAAGGCCGGACACAGCGTGACCGTATTCGAGCGCGACGACCGCATCGGCGGACTGATGATGTACGGCATTCCCAACATGAAGCTCGACAAGAAGCTCGTGCTGGATCGACGCATCGATATCATGAAAGCCGAAGGTGTGACCTTCATGCCTTCAACCGAAGTGGGCGTGGACTACCCGGCCGACAAGCTGCTCGAAGAGTTCGACGCCGTGGTGCTCTGCACCGGTTCGACGAAGCCCCGCGATCTCACCGTCGAAGGGCGTGCATTCCGGGGCGTGCATTTTGCCATGGATTTCCTGCGTGCGGGCACGAAAGCGCTGCTTGATGGCACCGAACCCGCCATCACGGCAAAGGGCAAGAACGTCGTGGTGATCGGCGGCGGCGATACCGGCACGGACTGCGTGGCGACCTCGTTACGCCAGGGGTGCAGGAACGTTATCCAGCTCGAGATCATGCCGAAGCCCCCGCTCGAACGCCAGGAGGACAATCCGTGGCCCGAATGGCCGAAGGTCTACAAGGTGGACTACGGCCAGGAGGAGGCAGCTGCCGTGCAGGGAGAGGATCCCCGCCGTTACTGCATGATGACCAAGAAGTTTCTTGACGGAAGCACCGGAGTGCTCGAAGCCGTGGAGGTTTCGCAGGTAGAGTGGGTTGTCGATGAAGGCCGCTACATTCCGCGTCCGGTTTCCGGCACCGAGGAGATCATTCCTGCCGAGCTTGTACTGCTTGCCATGGGCTTCATCGGGCCCGAGGAGAACCTCCTGCAGCAGCTTCAGGTGGCGCAGGATCAGCGCGGAAACATCGAGGCCGACGAATGCACCTGCAAGACCAGCAAGCAGGGGATATTCGCTGCAGGTGATGCAAGAAGGGGCCAGAGCCTTGTGGTATGGGCCATCAACGAAGGACGTGCTGCCGCCCGTGAATGTGACCGTTATCTCATGGGTACGACCTGTCTGCCGTAAGCATGGATAAACGATTCACCACGAAGGGTTGTTATACCTGTACAATTAAAACAAGGCCGGCCAATGGAAAAGCAGCAGCTTAACGAAATGCTCCACAAGCTTCACGAGGAGCTGGAGCAGGTAGAGTCCGTCGATGCTACCACCCTGTCGGTGCTCTCAACCCTGCGGGAGGATATCCGGCATCTGCTCAGCGACAGCGAAGCCGCGATGACGGAAGGGATCGCGCCCCGTACCGAGCGGTTCGGCGATGCCGTGGAGCACTTCGAAAACGATCATCCCAGACTCAGCATGGCAATCCAGCATGTGCTCGACAGCCTCGCGAAAATGGGATTGTAAGCAGTACCACCTATTCAATGACCAACGTGAAAGATACCGAAAAAGGGAAAAAGCGCGGCGGAAACGGCAGCGAACCGGTTTACTGCTCCTTCTGCGGACGCAGTTCCCTTGAAGTGAACAGCATGGTTGCGGGGCCGGGGGCCTTCATCTGCGACCGCTGCATCCGGACCTCCTTCGATATTCTCCGCAAGGAGATCAGCGCCATAAAGCCGGCGGAACGCCAGGCTGAAAAGCCGTTCCAGCCAAGGTTCGTAAGCCCGAAAGCCATCATGGAATCGCTCGACCAGTACGTGGTGGGGCAGGATATAGCCAAGAAGTCCCTCTCGGTTGCGGTGTACAATCACTACAAGCGACTCGATTCGCACGAGTGGTCGCACGAGGACGACGAAGTGGTGATCGAGAAGAGCAATATTCTGCTGATCGGGCCCACCGGCACCGGCAAGACACTGCTCGCCCAGACGCTGGCCAACCTGCTCGAGGTGCCCTTCACCATTGCCGACGCCACCTCGCTTACCGAGGCGGGTTACGTGGGCGACGACGTGGAAACCATTCTCGCCCGGCTGCTCCATGCATCCGACTTCAACCTCGAACGCGCCGAGCGCGGTATCATCTATGTGGACGAAATCGACAAGATCGCGCGCAAATCCGCCAACGTCTCCATCACGCGCGACGTTTCGGGCGAGGGTGTGCAGCAGGCGCTCCTGAAGATTCTCGAGGGATCGGTGGTTGGCGTTCCGCCGAAAGGGGGTCGCAAGCACCCGGAGCAGCAGCTCATCAACATCAATACGAAGAACATCCTCTTCATCTGCGGCGGCGCGTTCGAGGGGCTCGACCGGCTGATCGCCCGCAGGGTGTCGAAATCCTCCATGGGATTCGGCTCGAAGGTGAAGCAGAAGCAGACCGGCTACGATCCGGAAATCCTGTGCTACGTCACCCAGGACGACCTGCACGAGTACGGCCTGATCCCCGAGTTCATCGGTCGCCTGCCGGTCATCTCCACGCTCGATCCGCTCGACGAGAAGGCATTGCGCAACATTCTCGTTGAGCCGAAGAACGCGCTCGTCAAGCAGTACAGAAAGCTGTTTGAAATGGACGGCGTGGAACTGGAGTTTACCCCTGAGGCGCTCGACAAGGTGGTTGAGATCGCCATCGAGCGGGGCACCGGTGCACGTGCACTGCGCTCGGTGCTGGAGAGCGTGATGATCGACATCATGTTCGAATTGCCTTCAATGCAGGGTATCCACAAATGCGTGATCACAGCCGGTACCATCGAAAGCAAGCACGCGCCGGAGTACTACTCGATCGACGGCAAGAAGAAAAAAATCGCCTGAATGATGACAAATCTTTCGTTCAGCGGTTTGGTTTTTTTGGGCCGAATCGTATATTAAAGCCCTTTCGAGGACGGGCGGTTAGCTCAGTTGGTTAGAGCGCTACCTTGACACGGTAGAGGTCAGAAGTTCGAATCTTCTATCGCCCACAACCCCGTAAAGCCCTGCAAGATAAAGACTTGCAGGGCTTTTTCATTTCCCCTAAAACACCCGATTTTACGTGATTTTCGTCGTTTTTGAGCGTTTTTTATATTAAATCTGCGACGCATATGCGACGAGGATTTTCCTTCTCAGATCACTTGACAAGGGGGTAGCAATGAGATTCACGCTCAAACATCGGGTTCTGACCGCCAAGGCAAGAAAAGGGTGGCACTCATTTTTTATCGAGATTTTTGATCGAGGAGAGCGGAAGTATGAGTCGCTCGATATGGTCGCCGATCCGGCAGACAAGGCAAAGTACCGGCAGACTGTGCAATTCTGCAACGATCTGATCGCCAGGCGTCAGCTCGAACTGAAGGGGTTGACTTCCGGATTGAAGGCACCGGCAGCCGAATATGCAGATGGGGATTTTCTTGCCTACTGCAAGCAGATCGCCTCCAAGTCACTGAACAAAAAAACCCGTGAGAACTGGCATGATGCCATCAAAAGTCTCACCCGGTTCGCCCCTCACGGTCTTGCGTTTCACGATCTGGATCATCACTGGCTCGAAAGCTTTCAGGAATTCCTGCTGAACGCCTATTCACAGAATACCGCCCGGACATACTCCACCAAAATCCGTCAGGTGATAACGAAAGCCCAGAAGGATGGTTATCTGACCGAAAACCCGAACAAGCTTGTTCCGCAGATTTCCGAAAAGGAGGGAGAGATCAAATACCTCTACCTCGAAGAAGTCATGCTTCTGAACAAGACCCCGCATCGACATTCAGGACGGAAAGCCGCGTTTCTTTTCAATTGCTTCGTACCGGTCAGACCGGGAGACCTTGCAAGTATGAAGGAGTCGAACATCCGTCCGGATGGTACGGGAGGGTTCGAGGTCTATTTCCGCCAGTCCAAAAAGCAGAGAATCGAATCCATCCCGATTTCACAGCAGGGCATGGTTTACCTTGAGCAGGCCAGGACGCTTGCAAGAACACGCCTTGGCCGCGAACTCACTGCCAGCGACAACATCTTCGACATCGGGCACAAGAAGTGGTACGGTAACATGCTCAAGACCTGGGCAACAAGGGCATTCGAACTGTATTCGGATGAACTCGAACCTGAGGTGCGGAATCATTTCAGCTGGGCATGCAGAGAATTGTCGCCGCACTGGGCAAGGCATACCGGTGCTACGATGCTCCTGAACGCCGGTGCCCATTTCGATGCTGTCGGGGATATTTTGGGACACAGGGACAAAAAAACTACCATGAGATACGCAAAGGTTTTGCCGAGGACGAAGCGAAGTACGATTGCGATGATGCCATCTTTCAACGATTAACTGAATCTATGGTGGGACAAAACAGCGGAGTAAGAAGAACATGGGAATATATCGGGCACCATGTCATCCATTATTCCGATCTGTTTCTGTTGTGCGAGCAGGATCGGAACGATCCTGAATGCGAGCCACCCTTCATCGCCAATCTGTTGCCTTATGAGCTGTATGGCATGATCTCCTTCATTCTGAAGCGAATGAGGGAGATCGATACCGAGGCGATGGAGCTATATCGACAGACCCAGGTGCAACGAAGCTTCATTCCGCTCCAGTATCGGGGCCGCGAGCTCCAGTACTTCAGGATGAGGATGCCGAAAACCAGCCATCATCGTTCTACAGAGCTGTACAATGCCGAATTTATCAATGACACCGATGACGGTTTCGACACCTGCCAGGGCGTGTTTGTGACCCTTGAGCGGGCGCTCGGTTTTCTGTTCAGCGAGATAGGGTTCCGGTTCGGGTCGCCGCCCGAGAAATTCCTGAAAAGAATCCTGAAGCTTTATCCGGAATATGAGCCGGTAATCCAACGCAATATCGAGGCGGCACGGTTATCCCGATCTCAGGAACCCTGCCTGACATTAACGGCATTACCAACGGCTCGGGTTTTGAACATCCAGCTAAACGACAAAGAACGGATAGCTCTGCATCATGAACTTTGCCGCTTTTTCACTACGGAAGATCATGAGCCTCTCATGCAGCTTTTACTGGGAGGTATATCCGAACGGAAGCTGTTTTTCAAGGCCAACCAGAACCGTCTGGTCGAAGTGTTCCGGCGGCTTCACTACCATCGAAGGATTTTCTCTACCCAGACACATCTCCGGAACTGGATTTGCCATTCTTTTACTTATCAGTCCAAGTCAGATGTGACCCCGATGAACGCCAATACTGTCTGGGACATTCTCACAAAAGCCAAAGGAGAACCCTCCTCTCGCAGTCGGATATGCAGGTTCGACTGGCTTCCATACAAGACCCAAGCCCTTCGCAGCAGGCATTCATGAATCAGTTAAGGAATCGGGCACTTCACTTCCTTGATCGATCCGCACACGCTCTCCAGCCATTTTCCCATCCGAAGACCGATTAAGAAACAACACCCCACTTGCCCCCCTGGTGGTTGATTGGGGTTAGTTTTTCTGGTGATTTTGCCATCGTTGTTCACATGAATCTTCAAAGGTGTCAGCGATGGAACAAGAAGAAATTCCGCCACTCAGGTCAATCGACGATTTGATGGGAGCCATCCGTATCGTCGTCCGACAGGAAATAACGAAAGCACTGCATCCCGCAGTCGAGGACAGGCTGCTTACGGTTTCGGAAGCCGCCGAATATCTGCGCCTCGCGAAGCCGACAATCTACAGTCTGGTGCAGCAGAACAAGATTCCCTATATGAAGCAGACCAAGCGGCTCTATTTCTCTGAACTCAAGCTCAAGGAGTGGCTCGATCAGAGCAGAATCCACTCGAATCACGAGCGGGAAATGTCGGTCATCAACAAGCTTGTAAAGCGCAAGACAAGACCTGGCTCGAAACTCTGAGCAAGCTCGTTTCGAACATCGGAAAAGCATCGGAATAACCGTG
The DNA here is from genome assembly GCA_016866305.1 of Chlorobiota bacterium. Lineage (GTDB taxonomy): Bacteria > Bacteroidota > Chlorobiia > Chlorobiales > Chlorobiaceae > Chlorobium. Next base: position 47,617 of record VGMX01000013.1, read on the forward strand.
AAGTCATCATCAACCCGGACACCATGAAAACCATCGCCGTGGTCTCTCAAAAAGGCGGAGCAGGAAAAACCACCATAGCCGTCAACCTTGCCGGTATGGCAGTTTGCCGGGGTTTACAGTGTGCCGTCATCGATCTCGATCCCCAGTCGAGTGCCAAGGCGTGGCATGACATCCGGGGTCAGGAATCCCCTGTTGTTATATCCGCGCAATCGTCCCGACTTCAGGAAATTCTTGAAAAGGCTGAGCAAAACGGAGCCGATCTCGTGATCCTCGATACGGCACCACATTCGGAAACGGCAGCGCTTGCATCGGCAAGGATGTGCGATCTGATTCTCATTCCATGCCGGCCTTCGGTGTTTGACCTGAAGGCCATCGTGACCTCAATCGACCTTGCCGCCCTGGCAAGAAAGGAGGCCGTCGTGGTGCTCAATGGCATTCCTTCTCGTGGTGTTCTGGCATCGGAAGCTTCGGCAGTTATCGCCGGCTATGGGGTCGATCTTGCCCCTGCCATGCTTGGTTACCGGGCGGCTTTTGTTCACTCTCTTACGATAGGATTGTCAGTTGCCGAATATGAACTGGCCTCGAAAGCAGCCGAGGAGATCACAGAACTGTTCGAGTGGATTTGCCTGAAACTTGGCATTAAAAACAACGCTCAGGAGGAGCAGATATGAGCAAGCGAGGCAGCCTTGTCGATGTGCTGAAGCCGGAGAATCTGGCCCACAAAAAACAGCAACCGGAAACCGTCGATACAGCTCAGATTCTCCGGTATATCTCTCCATGCCGGAAGGGCAAGAAATCTATGACGGTCTGGTTCGATCCGGACGTCATTTTGCAGCTGAAGCTCATAGGAATAAGCGAAGGGATGTCCATTCAGGCGATGATGACTGAAGCTATGAACGACTTCTTCTCGAAACACCACAAATCAAGAATCGCCTGATGAATAATCAGCAAATCATCGAGGGCGAAGGCGGTTCAACTGCGCTTCAGCTTCGGAACGGTGACGATTGTTTCAGCGGGATTTTTTTCGGTACGCCCAAGGCTGTTGTACAGGGAGAACTGGGCAATATCGCGCTCTTTGACGCCGGGCATCTCGTTGGCTACGAAATCATCCGGGGCCGAACAAGGCGGGCATTTCTGTTCAGGACGGTGGCTGGAACTGGTTCGGAAAAGGTGCCGGGAGTCTATCCGGCAGTTGAGCTGCTGGTCATGGCCAGATCAAGAGAACTTTCTCGAAAGCTCATCCGCACGATCGGTTTTTTGAAGAGACAGAAGATCTCGGTCGATGCTTTGCCCGAGCTGTTTTTCTCAAGATTGCAGGTGATTCTTTCAGACCCCCGGATGGGGGAAGCAACCATACGACAACTGCTGTTGAAATGCAGAAAGCCAATCGAATCAGAACGGTTATCGCAGCTGGCCTGAGCATTGCCGCTCTTGCCGTTGCGAGCTGCATGAATCCGAAGGTTCTGGTGCTGTACAACTATACCGACAGTATGCCGCATGGGTTCTATCTGGTCGAACATCGCGGATTGTACCAGCGAGGTGACGTGGTAGTGTTCGCCGTTCCCCCTTCGGTCAGAGCGCTTGTGAATGAACGCCAATGGCTTCATGAGAATGGATTTCTCATGAAACCACTGATCGGTCTGAAAGGTGATTCTGTGTCTACGAAGCATAGCCGTTTTCGTGTCGCTGGACATGATTTCGGAGGGATTCAGCTGCTTGACAGGCAGGGGTTGGCTCTGCCGGGATACAGCGAATGCGGAGTGTTGAAATCGGGTTTTCTTGTCGGTGTTGATGGCATGTCGAACAGCTTTGATTCCCGGTATTTTGGCCCCATTCCGGAACGATCCGTCATTGGTGTTGCCGTTCCGCTCTGGCTGTTCTGAACGCGGTTTTTGTGACGAATCCGGGAAGGTCTGGAGGGTGAGGAGGACGTGAATAATTGTAGTGCAAGATAAACCAATGTTGACATGCGCCTTTCAAGGCTATGTCAAGCAATGGGTTACAGGGTTAACACGGTGTGTTATCATGTTCATGTTCGGTTAACAGCCTGTCTGATCAGAAAACAGAGGGATAAAACGCAATGCATTCATCTGACGAGCTGCCGATTTTTCGGCCAAAACTGAGCGGCAGGTCGAGGCCGGAAAAAGCCCCGACCATGAAAGGCGGTTTTCTGAAACAAGTGTCGGCAAAAACAGTCCGGAAAAAGTCAGCACCGCGATCTCTGAAGGGCGGGCATCGAAACCGGGGTGCCGGGCCTGCCCATGTGAAAACCGGCTCCTCGTTTTCACAGAGGGTCGTGGTGAAAGCGCGGATTGTTCCAATGCATTTCGCGGGAAAGCGTGCGGCTGCTTTGCACATCCAGTATGTCGAGCGTGGAGGTGTCGAAAAGGATGGATCGGCGGGACGGCTGTATGGTGACGAAAACCGGTTCGACCGGGACAGCTTTGTGATGGAAAAAGAGGGGGAGTCACATCAGTTCCGCTTTATCGTCTCACCGGAAAACGCACACGAACTCGACCTGACCGATTATACCCGCAAGCTGGTAGGGCAGATGGAAGATGATTTTGGCCGTGAGATCGAGTGGGCGGCGGTGAACCATTACAACACCGACAACCCGCACGTTCACGTCATTGTCAGGGGAGTTGACGGCGAAGGCAATGAACTCAGAATCAGCCGCGATTACATCTCCAACGGTTTGCGGAACCGGGCGAGCGAACTGGCAACGAAGGAGCTTGGCTTGCGCTCTGAAATCGAACAGCAGCGGCAGGTTTCAAAAGAGGTTTCCCTTGGAAGGTTCACCTCACTCGGCCGGGACATAGCGGCTATCGAGCGCGATGGTGCTGTCGATCTTGGTGAAGCGTTTTCCGGTCAAGATGCACTGTTCCGGCAGCGCAGGCTGTCCGCACGATTGCAGACGCTTGAATCGTTCGGTCTGGCCGAGAATCGCGGTGCTTTGGAGTGGGGGTTGAAGCATAACTGGAAACAGGAACTCAAGGCAATAGGGAAAAGGGGCGAAATCTACGAGGAGATGCATCGGGCTGTCGGCGGCGATCCGTCCCGATACCGGATATACGACCGGCGTCAGCACGGCGAGCTTGTCGAAGGCTGGATCGCCGCAACCGGTCTTGCCGATGAATGGCATGACCGGTACTACATCATTGTCGAGAGCCAGAATGGCAGCTCATGGTATGTCGATCTCGACAAGAGTGCCGATCCCGATCTTTACCGGAAAGGGCAGATCGTTTCGGTGAATTCTGAAAAGGAGTCCTGGCTGAAAAAGGTTGACCACTCCATTGCCGGTTTTGCTGAAAGTCATGGCGGTTTGTATGACTCCCGGCAGCACCTGAAGGAGTTGCCTTCGCCGATGGTCGAGCTGTCATCAGGGGGAAAGGTGGAGGGGAAAGCCTATGTCGAGGCTCACGAACGCAGGCTTGAGCGTCTTGAACGGTTTGATTTGGCAAGCCACACGCCGGACGGTTCGTGGAGAATACCGTCGAATCTCGTGGAGAAACTTCAGGAACGGGATGCAACCAATCCTGTCGTCCGGAGGAAGATTGAGCAGCAATCGTCCATGAGTCTTCCCGAACAGGAAACGTTGCGAGGGAGGGCATGGATCGACCGGTTCACTGACAAAGCGGATCATCCTGAATTTGCTACTCATGGGTTCGGAAAAGAACTGGGTGAATCAGTACGGCGAAGGGCTCTGTTTTTGCAGGAGCTTGGCATCGATCCGCTTGATCCAGCAAGGGGGAAAAAGCTCGATCAGCTCGAACGGCATGACCTGGCTGAAGCCATTCGCAAACGCGACGGAGGAACATACCGTGAGCTTCGCGATGGAGAGCGCTTGCAGGGCATGATGACCGATGAGGGGGTGCTTCCGAGCGGGAAGCATTATGCCCGGATCGCCGATCCCAGATCGAAGGAATTTTCACTGGTGCCGTGGCGGAAAGATTTCGAGCAGCTCGTGTCGAAACAGGTTGAGCTTGTCAGGACAGAAGGCACGACTATGGTGGCTCGTCAATTCGGCATTCAGAAAGGGAGGTAACTCATGAAGAATGCCCGGTCAGTCAACGTGTTTTATGGTCACATATCGACCGGCATCGCGTTCATGTTTCTCGGAACATGGGCAACGACGCAGTATGTGGCATATCTGCTCGGTTATCAGCCGCTGCTTGGCCGACCGCTTCTCGTGTTCCACGGCTATCCTCTCTACGAACCCTGGCAATGGTTTTTCTGGGCCTTTCATTTCGAGGCATACGCCCCATCCGCCTTCGAGATGGCGAGCCGTATCACGTACACCAATTTCTTTGTCATGTTCGCTGTCATGGTTCTCCTTGCTGTTCGCAGGGCAAAACGGCGAAAGGTAGCCGGTTCGTACGGCACTGCACGATGGGCAACAGCTGACGAGCTGGAGCAGGCAGGGATATTCGTCGAGCAGGGCGTGATTCTCGCTCAAACCAATGATGCGGCATTCCATACGGAGGTGTTCAGAGGTACCGGCGAGGTGCAATGGAAAATGGACAAGGCCGGCAGCATGATCCTGCGCCATAACGGGCCGGAACACATCTTCTGTTTCGCACCGACGAGGAGCGGCAAAGGTGTCGGGCTGGTGATACCAACCATGCTTGCATGGAACGGTTCGGTCATCGCCTACGATATCAAAAAGGAGTTGTGGTCTGCCACGGCTGGCTGGAGACGTCAGTTCTCGCACTGCTGGCGCTTCGAACCAACAGCTCCGGATTCCGTCCGTTTCAATCCACTACTTGAAATCCGAAAGGGTGAATACGAGGTCAGGGACGTTCAGAATGTGGCCGATATTCTGGTCGATCCGGATGGCTCGAAGGAGCATCATGACCACTGGGAAAAAACCGGTCACTCCCTATTGGTCGGAGTAATCCTGCACGTCCTGTATGCCGAGAAGGACAAGAGTCTCAGCGGGGTGGCGAATTTCCTTTCCGATCCGGAACGCAGCATGTACGATACCCTGAATTACATGCTCACCTTTCCGCATCTCAAAGAACGTCCTCATCCGGTGGTTGCAGCCTGTGCACGGGAAATGCTCAACAAAACAGAGAACGAGCTTTCCGGTGTGGTCTCGACCGCCATGTCGTTTCTCGGCCTGTACCGTGATCCATTCATCGCCCGGAATACATCCGTTTCGGATTTTGCGATTCACGACCTGATGAACAGCGACAATCCGGTCAGCCTGTACCTCGTGGTCCCGCCGAGCGACATCGAGCGTACCAAGCCGCTCATGAGGTTGATCCTCAACCAGTTCGGCAGAAGGTTGACGGAAAAGATCGCGTTCACCAATGACAGGAAACAGTACCGGCACCGTCTGCTCATGATGCTCGACGAATTTCCGAGTCTTGGCCGCCTCGGTTTTTTCGAGTCAGAGCTTGCCTACATGGCCGGGTACGGGATCAAATGTGTCATGATCGCGCAGTCCCTGAACCAGATCGAGATGGCCTATGGGCCGAACAATTCGATACTCGACAACTCCCATGTGCGTATCACCTATGGCGCTCTCGACGAGAGGACAGCGAAAAGGATTTCCGACCTGCTCGGTCAGGCGACGGAGAAAAAGTTGCAGATGAACTTTGCTGGTAATCGGCTCTCTCCATGGCTTGGCCATATCATGGAAAGTGAGCAGGAATCACCCAGGCCGTTGCTGACTCCCGGAGAAATCCTGCAATTGCCCGGAGACGATGCTCTTGTGATGATCGGCGGGTTGCCGCCATATCGTGCGAAAAAGATCATGTATTACCAGGACGAGCGACTGATGAAGAGAGCATGGCTACCAACTCCGGATGATCCAGAGTCCCAGCAATCGGAATTGCTCTCAGATAATTGCAGGCAAAATCCATGGCTCACAGATTTGGGGGTAGCTGATCAGGATGTTGCTCAACAGCAAGAGCACAGCGAGAATCAGCGCGGTATGAGGGAGAATGCCGCAACACCCGTAGCAGAACAGCATGATGTTGCCGAGGAAATTTCGGTCGAGAATCCTGTTCCTGAGAACACGCTTTCAGTTCAAGAGCCGGAAACTACTCGAACAATCGACAGGGCAACCAACCGGGCAGGAATCATCGATTTAAGCAGAACACCACAAGGAGGTCATTTACCGCTATGAAACGCAAGAATATCCACCCCTACCTTTCGCCGGAGCTTTACGAACAGTTCAAGGGCTACTGCAAAAAGGTCAACGCTACCGAGAGCAGCGTCATCGAATCGGCGTTGAAGGAGTATTTCGACGACTCTAAGGACATGAAGCTGCTGCTGCGCCGCCTCGACAGGATTGGCCGTTATCTCAACAGGCTGGAACGGGACATCAACGCGACGGCTGAGGCCTTGGCGGTGTATGTGCAGCTCTGGTTTGCCCATACGCCCCGGATCGGGGATAATGAGAAGGATGCGGCGAGGCAGGAAGCCTGGAATCAATACCAGAAGTTCGTGGATTACGTGGCCAATCAGATGGCTGGAGGGCACCGGTTTATCGACGATCTTGTTCAGGATGTTGTGGGGGATGAGGAGGAGTTGAAAAAGGCTGTGAATGATGACGGGAACTGATACGAGAGTTGGGATTTAGCTCAATATCACGTAAATCTCTTGGCGTTCTCAGCCGTGTCCGGTAAAAAAATAAAGAAAGCCTAAAACCCATCAGAAAACGGCGAGTCATTCAACGATCGCTCAATCAAAAAGGCCAGCGAACCGGTACCTCAACTTTCACTATTTTTACCGGACAGTAGTGATATGAGATATCTGCCCGCAACTATCCTGTATGAACAATGATATACATAAGGATGATTTTCGGGTTTTCTTGATTTTGCGTATTTTTGCATTATTTTTAATGGGTTAGAGTAGAATTGTCTGTTTGAGATGCTCAGCTCAGCAGCACCTCAAAGGAGATATGAAGAAACAAACTAATGACTTGTTGGCCTGCGAGAACAGTAGCGGAAGATTTTATGGATCTTGATAGTATCATTTGCCAAGCAACCCAAACCGTCCTGCCTCAGGCAGAATTGCTATGCGGCGATTGGGCAGAGGAAGCGGCATGAGTTCCAAGACACACCCAAGTCGACTACAGGGAGAAGAATTCCTTCAGACCGCTTTTCAACTCGAACAGGAAAAGCTATACGCCACCATACGTTGCGCAGACCCTATCGTGCACAGCGGGGATCGAGGCGAAGTCAATGAGCAGCATTTCATTGATGTCTTTCGCAACTATCTCCCAGCACGCTATACGGTAGACAAAGCCGCAGTTTTGGACAGCGATGGCAATACATCCGATTCCATTGATCTTGTCGTTTTTGACAGGCAATACACGCCAACATTGCTCGACTGTGACAAACACCGATACGTCCCCGCAGAGGCGGTCTACGCCGTCTTCGAATGCAAGCCAGTTGTAAACAAAGAATATCTTGAGTATGCGGCAGACAAGGCAGCATCAGTTCGCACGCTCAAACGAACAAGCGTTCCTATTCAACACGCCGGGGGAACCTACCCAGCGAAGCAACACTTCGACATCATCGCAGGTCTTCTAGCTCCTGATATTGGATGGAAAGGTGGGTTTGGGGATACTTTTCAGTCTACGCACAAAGCGCTTTCAGGAGAGCATCGCGTAGATTGTGGACTTGCCGTGCGCGGGTACTCGTTCGATGTGTTTGAGGACGGCAACGCCTACTCTCTATGCGAAGGCAATAACGCTCTGGTTTTTTTTCTGTTTCGGCTGCTTAACAAGCTCCAATCCCTCGGCACAGTGCCTGCCATTGACTGGAATGCATATGCGGAGCGTTTGTCGCGAACACGAAAGGAGGATTAGTTCTTATGTACGACTATAGCGCACAGATTGATGCCTTCCACGGAAACAAAGTAGTTCTCTCAAAGAAGCTTTCGGACAATCTCACTTCCCACCGAACCGCTAATGAAGATCGCTTGATCAAACGACTCCCAGAGCTGAAGGATGGCGTCAGAGTCAGCCGTAGCTCGTTCAAGAGTCAGGGATCTTTTGCCATGCGGACCATTATCCAAACCAAGTTCTCTGACGAGGAGTACGACATAGATGATGGCGTTGTACTCTGGCGATCCGATCTGGAAGATGAAGACAGAAACGATATGACATCAAGCGATGCCAAGGAGTTGGTCAGAGAAGCGTTGAAGGACTCTCGTTTCAAACGACAACCCAAGACTCATACAAACTGTGTACGCGTCTTCTATGCGGAGGAAGGTGAAGAGAAGCATCACGTAGACTTCCCAGTCTATCGCAAATGGGAAACATCGGTAGGAGACGATGTCACAACACATCGCGAACTGGCTGGGGGTGACGGATGGGTTGCATCTGACCCCACAAGAGTCAACTCTTGGTTCGAAAATGAAATCTCTATTCGTAACTCGGCATCCGAAGGGGCGGGTACGCAGATGAGGCAGTGCCTGAGGTTGCTAAAGAGGTTTTGCCGCAGCAGATCCGCTTGGGATATGCCGAATGGCATGAAGCTAACCATGTTGACCGTGGAATGCTTTGAGTCTGGGGGGCGCATTGACTCCGCCTTTCGCGATCTTCTCGACTCCCTGCATTCAAGACTACGGAGGAATCTAAAGGTCGAGAATCTGGCAGATGAAAATACGCCGCGACAGAAACTGACGAGAACATCCGCCGATGCGAACATGATTGAGCTTCGGGATCGTCTTGAAGAAGCACTTGGAAAGCTGAAAGTGTTGGACGAAAAGGATTGCACGAAGAAAGACGCGCGTCAGGCATGGGATTGGGTCTTCAAGAGCGACGGGTATTTCGATGACTATGATGGCGATGACGATGACGACGATGGGTCGGGCGGATCATCAGGGATGAAGCGGGGCATCGCAACAGCAACCCCAAACAAAGCTGTCGATCCAAAGGGAGGAGGGCGATTCGGATAATTGAACCCTCGAACGCTATTAAACAAGCGCCATCAGGACGCTCTGGATTTGCTATCGTCTGCTCTACGGCGGGATTCTGCTTACGAAGAACTGTCGGCAGCGGATCTGGCATCTTATAGTCCCAAGCCGGCTGCCGGTTGGATGACTACAGTGTGTGTAAAAAACGCAGCGATGCGTCTTGATGTAGTTATTACAGAAACCTTTCCTGACGACCCGCCTTCCATCTACATCGCTGGTAAAGGCGTTGACCTTTTCCTCAAGAATCCGCACGTCGAAGAAACTGGAAAAATATGTACGATTTCCGAGTCTGCTGCAATCGATGCGAACTTCCCGGTTGAGTTGTTTCGGTATTCCGTGGACGCAGCCATTGAGATTCTGACGAACGAGATCGAACAGGATTTCTTGGACGAGTTCACATCGTACTGGTCTCGCTCTCAAGGAACAGGAAAGCGGGAGTTTCTCGTTGTTGACCCGCCCTCGGAGTTTGGTGCAACAGCGACGGCGGCAATCTGCGGGGCAAAGGTTCTCATCGGGGCTTCTTACGATTCAATTCGACAGTGGGCTGAACATAGCGGTGACAAACTGAACGACATCGGGAAGCCAAGGATCTGCCATGTCGTCAGCTTCGGTTCCCCACTTCTGCCGAAAGATTTCCCAGGTACAATAAACGATCTGCGAACACTTCTGAAGGCGAACAGCGCGGATCAAGCGGATCTCTTGGATCGTCATCTTTGTGAATCAAACGAATACCTTGCCCTACTGTTCGTGCAACGCACCCCTCATGGAGACGCTCTAGCGGGAATCCTGACGAAGGGGTACAGTCTATCGCAAGATCACACGCTGTCGGATGGCTTTCGATTGGGGCATGTGCCGCAAAAGCTTCTCTTTGCGCGAGCAACGACAAAGCTCGAAAAGGGCTTACTGGAGAGAGCAAATGCGCAGAGGGTAGACCACGAATGGATTCATACGCGTGGTGGTGTAGGGGCTGAACTGTCAGGGGCATCTGTTTGTGTAATTGGATGCGGATCGCTCGGGAGCTACGTCGCACATCTGTTGGCAAAAGCCGGAATCGGGCGCCTTACGCTCATCGACCCGCAGTTAATGGAATGGGCGAACGTGGGACGACATCTGCTAGGCGCTTCAGACGTTGGCGCAAGCAAAGCTGAAGCTATCAGAAAGCGCATCCAGCTAGACCATCCCCACCTCTCTATAAGGGCTATTTTGCGAGATTGGCGAGCATGGGCAAAGGAATCCGACGATCCCTTCGGTGGGTTTGATCTCGTCGTCTCGACTATCGCAGATTGGCGACATGAAAGAAGCCTCAACTTGCTCGCTCGTTCGCTGCCTTTTCCTCCTGTCGTATTTGGATGGATGGAGCCGTTTGCTCTTGCAGGGCATGCCCTCACGGTAACAGGAGGCGGGGGCTGTCTAGAATGCGGAATGAACGGCTTCGGACAGTTTGAGGATCGAGTGCTTGTATTGGACAATGCGACCCTGAAGAAGGAGCCGGGAGGTTGCGCCTATTACCAAGAATATGGTCCGTTGCGTTTAGTTCCCTGCGCGACATTGGTAGCTGAAGCTGCTGTTAAGGCGATGAATGCACCATTGGATTCATCCGAGATTGCTACGATAATAGGCGATTTGGGTCTTCTCTCGGATTGTGTGGGGAGAGTGTCCAAAGCATGGGAGATGAAACTGACCCCACAACTAGCTGAACAGATAATCATTCAGAAATGGTCTATCAACCCGATCTGTCCGCTATGCTCAGCCTGAAGAGACAAAAAAGCAATGCAGTTTTTCCCGTGCTCGGCTCCGGTCAAACCCTCGTCTTCTCGCCCAAGGTGCTCAAGGTCTTCAAGACGCACCGACAGATCAGTCGTTCACAACCAGAGTCTGGTGGTCTCTTGTTTGCGAAATTTGACTTACCTATAATCAAGATCGATATCGCGACACCACCTCAGCTTGAGGACCGCAAAAGCCGCTTTTTCTTTGTCAGCAATCCAGATACTCGTCGAACTGTCGTGAGGAGATACTTCCGTAAAGGACTGCATTTTATAGGTGAATGGCACACCCACCCCCAAAGCGACCCTACGCCTTCAGGGCTGGATGTAAATTCCATGAAAGACCTGTTTCGACAGTCAGAACATGAACTCAACTACTTCGTGATGGTTATCATCGGCAATCGTACGGGGAACCTGTCTCTATGGGTCAGCTTGCATGATGCAAACGATATGCACCAGCTTCATCCGTGTGGAAGCACAGGTCAGTCCTGAAATCTGATTTTAGCGGCTCTAAGACATCAGATTTTTCAAGTATGTAAGGCAAGAAAGTAGAAATAGGGCACCAATGGCATAGGGCCAACCAAGCCATGCTACGGACGGTTAATCGCCGCCGCAGATTGCAACGTTACTCAACGCATTACGAGAAGTCTTTGAATAATTTGTGAATGTTTTTTAAAGATCACATTCACCCCACATCCCTCCTCAGCAAATAATCTCCACATTATTTTCTTCGCTTTACACAGCATTCCAATTCCTGAAAGGACTACGAACTCCTGTTCGGGGCCCCAATCCCGAAGGCTTTGCCAATTCTGTAAGAGTTGTCTCTATTTTTTTTGGTCTGAATTTTTAATATATTGATAAAATTTATCAAGATATAGGGAATATTGTATATTAGAATCCGTATAAAGTGTTGTTTTTTTATCAATTATTGTTGGCTGATTTTGATTGCAGGGAATGGCAAATCTTACCCATCAGAGGCGGATAGCCTCGCTTCAGAGTGCTCTTGCTCCCTTACGCGGACTGCTTGAGCGGGAGAGTATCGTCGAGATCATGCTGAACGCTGACGGTCGAATCTGGATCGACGAGCTCGGCTGCGGTATGTCCTGCACGGACATTGTGATGAGCGCCGAGGATGCCGACCGGATGATCCGGCTTGTTGCTGCATCCTCGAATACAGAAATCAACGAGCGCAACCCTTCGCTTGCCGCGAAGCTCCCGGAATGGGGTGCACGCTTGCAGGCCTCTGTTCCGCCGATTGTCAGCCGTCCGGTTTTTGCCCTGCGCAAGCCGGCCAGAATCATCTTCACGCTCGATGATTACGTGCAGCGCACGATCATTTCGCCCGAGACCGCTTTTCTGCTCGAAGTCGCCGTCAAGGCTCGCAAGAACATCCTGATCGGTGGCGGCACCGGTTCCGGTAAGACCACCTTTGCTAACGCTCTTTTGCAGCTGGTGGCCGATACCGAAGACCGGGTGTACATCGTCGAGGACAATCCGGAATTGCAGTGCACTGCCGAGAACATGTTGCAGATTCTCGTACAGCCGCCATTCTACTCTCATCAGCGTGCCGTCAAGGACGCCTTGCGTTTTCGTCCGGATCGCATCATTGTCGGTGAAGTGCGTGACGGTGCGGCCCTCGATTTGCTCAAAGCATGGAATACAGGGCATCCGGGAGGGCTTGCAACTATTCACGCCAACAGTCCGACAGCCATGCTTGACCGGCTTGCGCAGCTTGCCGAAGAGGTGGTACCAAGGGCACCGCGTGAACTTATCGCAGAGGCTGTTGATATCTGCGTACACATTACGAGGGACAAGAACCATCCTGCCGGTCGCAGGGTCAGCGGAATGGCCGAGGTCAGAGGGATCGACGAACATGGCCAGTGGGTACTCCATCATCAGCTTGAAGAACAGATAGAAATTCCGGCCTTGCAGGTATGCGAGGTGTCTGGAGAACTATCTGAACCCGTTGCGATCTGAACAGCATCTATTAATCTCGAACGATACGATCATGAACCGAAAACTCCTGCTCGTTGCCATTCTGATGTTTACAGCCGACACCGCTCTGGCTACCTCGACCGGCATGCCCTGGGAATCGCCGCTCAGTCAGGTGCTCGATTCTCTTGCCGGTCCGGTCAGCCGGGTGTTTGGGGCTATTGCCTTCATAACGCTTGGTTTCGGACTTGCTTTCAGTGAAGGTGGCGGCGTTATGAAAAAGGCGCTCTGGGTACTTTTCGGCCTTTCCATTGCATTCAATGCAGTGTCGTGGGGGCTGAGCTTCATGGGCTTCAGCGGAGGACTGACCATATGATTGAGGGTTATGAAGTACCCATGCACCGCTCACTGAGCGACGTCATCCTGATCGGAGGTGTACCACGTACTCCGGCCATCCTGATCTGGACTACCTTTGCCGCGCTGGGCTTCGGTATGCAGCAGCTCTGGGTGGTGCCCATTGCTGTCGCTCTGCATATGCTGCTTGCCGCACTTACCCGGCGTGACCCGTTCTTTTTCGATGTCTTTGTCCGAGCACTTCGGGCACCGAAAATCATGTATCCCTGAAGAACGATGATGAGCCTGAAGCACTATCGCGAGCCGTCTACCCGGCTGCCGGACTACCTGCCATGGGCTGCACTTGTGGCTCCGGGGGTGGTGTTACAGAAAGATGCCGCCTTGCAGAAGACCATCGCATTCCGGGGGCCTGACCTTGCCAGCTCATCGCCGTCCGAACTCGCTTCTGCTGTTGCCCGGTTGAACAACGCTCTGAAACGGCTCGGCTCCGGATGGAGTCTCTTCATCGAGGCCCAGAGGTTTGAGCATTCCGAATATCCTTCCTCGATCTGGTCTCATCCGGCGGCATGGTTGCTCGACCGGGAGCGACGGGGCCAGTTCGAGGAGGCCGGATCGCATTTCGAATCAGCCTATTTTCTCACCTTCGTCTGGAAGATGCCCGGCAGCCAGGGGAAAAAGGTTTCGAGCCTTTTCTACGATGACCCTGAACAGGACGATCCCGTACTTGATAACGAACGCGACCTTGAGCAGTTTCAGCGGCAGGTACGGGAGATCACAGACATCATGGCCGGGGTGTTCGTCGAGGTTCGTGAGCTTGACGACAGCGAAACGCTCACCTACCTGCACAGCACCATCTCCACCAACCGCCACGTTGTGCAGGCTCCCGAGGTTCCCATGTACCTCGATGCGCTTCTGCCTGATCAGGCGCTCAGTGTCGGGGACATCTGTATGTTGGGAGATCAGGCCATTCCCACCATCACCTTCACCGGGTTTCCATCGACCTCTTTGCCGGGGATGCTCGACGAGCTGAACCACTTGCAGATCGAGTACCGGTGGGTAGTGCGCTACCTCGCGCTCGATAAGGAGGATGCACGGCGGGAGATCGAGAAGTACCGCCGCCAGTGGTGGGGCAAGCGGAAGAGCCTGTTCACGATGCTGAAAGAGGAGGCAACCAAGGAGCCGTCAGCCCTGCTCGACAGCGCTGCGGCCAACAAGGCTGCCGATGCGGATGCGGCTTTGCAGGAGCTTGGCGACGATCTGGTCTCTTTCGGCATCATGACCTGCACGGTGACCGTAAGCCATCCTGACCTTCAGGAGGCGATGCGCCGTATCCGGAGGGTGAAGCAGGTGATCCAGAGCCGGGGATTTGTGGTGAAGGACGAAACGCTCAACAGCCGCGAAGCATGGCTGGGGAGTATTCCCGGACACGTCTATGCAAACGTGCGACGACCCATCATCAGCACCCTGAACCTCGCCCATATCATGCCGCTCTCGGCGATCTGGGCCGGAGACGAACAGAACCGCCATCTTCAGGAGGTGGCCGGTATCGGTACGCCGCACATCATATGTTCCACGACAGGCAGCACTCCGTTCCGGCTCAACCTCACCATCGGCGATGTTGGCCATACGCTGATCGTCGGGCCGACCGGAGCGGGCAAGTCAACCCTGCTTGCCATGCTGGCATTGCAGTGGTTGCGCTATCCCGGTGCGCAGGTGGTGATTTTCGACAAGGATCGTTCCTCGCGATCCGCCACGCTGGCCGTTGGCGGTGACTACTACGAGCCCGGCGGGGAGAAAGCCGCATTGGCCTTCCAGCCGCTTGCCGCCATCGACGATCCTGCCGAGCGCATCTGGGCCTCTTCCTTCATCCTGCTTCTGCTCAGGGAGCAGCATCTTCAGGAGACGCCCGTGCTCAAGAAGGAGATCGATGATGCCTTGCAGAACCTTGCTACCAGCGAACGGAGTCATCGTACTCTGACAGTTTTCAGTGACCTCGTGCAGAGCAGGGAAGTTCGTGACGCGCTTCGACCCTACACCATGCAAGGTAACTACGGTGAGATATTCGACGCAGACACCGACAACATGCAAGATGGGGACTGGCTCACCATCGAGATGAACGCGCTTATGACAATGAGCCCGGAGGTGGTGATTCCAGGTCTGTTCTACCTGTTTCACCGTGTGGAGCAACGGTTCAACGGACGCCCCACGTTGTTGATTCTCGACGAGGCATGGCTTTTTCTCAAGCACCCGGTTTTCATGGGGCAGCTGCAGAACTGGCTCAAGACCCTCAGGAAAAAGCATGTTTCGGTGGTCTTCGCTACGCAGGAAATTGCCGATGCCGTCGAATCGCCCATCATGGCAACCATCCTGTCAGCCTGCCATACCAAGCTCTACCTGCCGGACGAGGAAGCGCTCACGCCGGCCATGACCGATTCCTACCGGAAATTCGGACTCAGCGACACGGAGATTACGCTGCTGGCTAATGCACAGAAAAAACGGGACTATTATTACCGCTCGGTCAAAGGACGGAGGCTGTTCACGCTGAACATGGGGCCGGTGGCGCTCGCGTTTGCCGGACTGTCCAACCCGGAGGACCAGCGATTCATGGATTCCATCGAGGAGGCGCTGCCGAAGGAAGAATATGCACCAGCGTTGCTGCGGTATCGGGGGCTTGACTGGGCAGCATCTCTGCTCGAGCGGGCGAGGGGCAATACATCACTGCTATCATGAAAAGGAGAAGACGATGCATCACACATACCGTATATCCATGAAGCGAACCGTGAAAAGCCTGCTGCTTGCAAGCTTGCTGTTTACCGTAACACCAGCGCTGCCGCTCATTCAGAGTGATGCACAGGCGGCACTGACGGTGATCGACATTTCGAATCTCAAGCAGACCACGCTTACTGCCGTTCGTTCAGCCGAACAGATCAAGAATCAGATTGAGCAGATCAGGAACCAGGTTCGGTCGCTGCAGACACTTCCCGCCGCTGCCTTCGGGCCGGTGAAATCCATCTATGACAGTAACATGCAGGAGCTGAACGGCCTGTTGTCGGATGTGCAGGGGATCAGTTTCGATCTCAATCGGATCGATGGTCAGTTCGACCAGCTTTTTCCGCAGGGAACCTGGGATCAGATCGATTTCAACAGGTACGAGCAGTACTACCGGGACTGGACGAAAGAGCTTTCCGAAGCATCGAAGATCGCCATGAAGGCTCAGAGTGTCGTGGAACGCTCTCAGGCCTTTAACAACGAAGCTGCGTCCATTCTCAGCCGGTCAGCCGCAGCGGATGGCGAAGTGCGGCAGCTGCAGTCCACCAACCAGATGCTGGGTATTATGGCCGGTCAGCTCGACGGTCTTACCCTGACCCTTGCGGTGAGTGCACGGGTGAGTGCTATGGCAGCAGCGCAGGCGGCCAACCGCGAAGAGGCCGAACGGGCGTTTTCGACCCAGATGTGGAGCGGATATGGCAATGTGGACAAGCAGGCCAATGCGAAATACACCAACATGCCAAACCTGAAACAGTAAAGGAGGAACAACCATGGTACGTCAATACGTTATGCTCGGAGTCATTCTTTCGATGATCTTTTTCGCCATAGGATGTGCAGAGCGCAAGCCGGCCGAACCGATCCTGCAGCAGCAGGAACAGCCCAAGAAGTCTAATGATCTCTGGAAAGGGTACGGTGACGTCGATACCACGCCGAAGCCGAAGTACCACAACATGCCGCCGATCAAAAAGTAGACGCGCTCCTGACCTATGAATCCCGGCATTCTTACCCAGACCCTTAACAACTTTCTCACGGCGTTCGGGGCGGGCTGGTCGAATCTCCAGCCCGCCATCACCTGGCTGACCGGAGCACTGCTTGGCATTGAGATCGTCATGCTCGGCCTCTGGTGGGCGCTTGGTGGCGGCGAACAGATCGTCGGTGTGATGAAGAAGGTGCTTTATCTCGGCGTCTGGATGTGGATCGTGCGCTCGTTTCCCAGCCTGTCGAACGCCTTCGTGCAATCCCTGATCCAGGCCGGTCAGATAGCTGGCGGAGGCGGAGGTCCGAGCCTCTTCGATCCGTCGAACATCATCGACTATGGTCTCCTGACCACAACACCGCTTGTCGAGAAGATTAGTGGCATCGGTATTACGGAGATTGTCAACGGCATCGTGCTCGCGCTGACCTATGTCGGTATTATGCTGGCCTATATCCTGATTGCCTGGCAGATCTTCTATGCGGTACTCGAATTCAACCTGCTCGCCGCCGTGGTAGGCATATTTTTGCCGTTCGGTTTTTTCGAGCCTACGAAATTCCTTGCCGAGAAGGCAATCGGGGCCATCGTTTCATCGGGAGTGAAGCTTATGGTGCTTGCGTTCATCATGGCTGTGATCGAGCCGACGCTCTCAACGCTGAGTTTCACTGCCGACCTGAACTTTACGGAGATATGGAGCGCCCTGCTCACGGTAGGAGCAGTCGCCTTCCTTGCCTGGAACGCTCCTGGCATTGCAGCAGGGTTGCTTGCCGGCAGCCCCAGCCTCAGCGCCGGAACAGCCATGCAGAACGCTGTTGTCGGTGGTACCGGAGTTGCGCTTGCCGGGATGGGGGCTTACAGTCTTACGAAGCTGGCAGTTGAGAAAGTCGGAGCGGGTGTTGGTGCGGCAAGTCAGATGATCGGTTCCCGGTTCGGATCAGGCGGCACATCACCTGCTGATGGAGGTGTCGGTAGAGGCCCATCAGGAGGAGGGCCATCAGGAGGCGGTTCAGGGCCGGGAGGAACTGCATCAGCTGGCAAATTCGGATCAACAGACAATGCCTTGCCGGAAACCGGCGACAAAGAAAAACAACAGGCTCCCGGCTGGGCAAAAACTGCACTGCATGCCCTGCATACCCCTGAAGAGGCTCGCCCGTCAGGTGGCAGCGCTACACCAAGACTGTAATTCCAAACAAACGACAGATGAACGCAGAAACGAGAAGCTGGAAGCCGAAAGGGGAACTCGATACACCCTACAAGCGGGCGAAGCAGGAGTGGGATGACCGGATCGGTAATGCCGCAGTGCAGGCACGCACCTGGCGGATATTTGCCTTTGCCATGCTGTTTCTTGTGGCCATGCCTTCCGTTGGAGGGATGATCTGGCTCGGCAGCCTGCCGAAGAAGGTTCCCTATATCGTGGAGGTTGCCCGTGACGGCAGTGCCATCAACCGTGGTGAAGCCGGTCAGGCTTGGGCTGCTTACAAGCCTGCCGATCCCTCGATAAAGTACCATCTGCAGCGGTTCATTCAGGATACCCGCATGATCAGCTCGGATGGTGCCGTTGTGAAACGCAACTGGCTCGATGCCTACAAGCTGGTGACTGCAAACGGATCGAACACGTTGAACGCATACGTGCAGAAGAACGACCCTTTCGCGCGGCTTGCCACCGAACGGGTAAGCGTGGACGTGCTCTCCATGGTGCCATTGTCCCGTGACAGCTGGCAGGTGGACTGGAAAGAGTCGGTCTGGGGTGTGCACGGGGAGCCGCTTGGCGAAAGCTACTGGCGGGGCATCTTCCGGATTGTGCTGAAACAGCCACAGACTGACGAGCAGCTTGCTGCCAACCCTATCGGCCTCTATATCGACGAGTTTCACTGGTCACGCATCAACCGATAACCTGATCTATCATGAAGAGAACGATACCGCTGCTTGCAGCGATCCTGACCGCAAACGGCATGACCGGTACGACTGAATCCGTTGCCGCACAGAGACCCTGGAACGTGATCGAACACGCAAACCGGGAATCCGCCAGGAACCCTGACCGGTTCGGTTATCAGAACGCCATCATGCGCTACGATTATGAGGAGGGACAGCTTTATCAGGTGTACTCGGCTCCGCTGAAGCTCACCGACATCCAGCTGGAACCGGGTGAAAAACTGCTTGGTGATCCGGTTTCGGGAGATACCGTCCGCTGGATCATAGGCCGCAGCAAGAGCATGGCCAACGGGCTCGAGCAGGAGCACATCTACCTCAAGCCGACCCGACCGGGGCTCCACACCACGCTCAGCCTGAACACCAATCTGCGCACCTACCATATCGAACTGACGAGCTACGAGTCCACCTACATGGCCGCAGTGTCCTGGAATTACGAACAGTATAATCTCCGGCAGCTGAAAGCTGTGGAGGCTACGGCGACCGAATCCCACGTGAACCTTGCGGCGCTGGATTTCGGATACAAGGTGGAGGTGAAGAAGGGTTCGAGGCCGATCTGGATGCCTGTGAAAGTGTTCGACGACGGGCGTAAAACCTTTGTGCAGTTTCCGGAAGCCATGCTTGTGCGCGAAGCGCCGGTGCTTTTCGTCGTCGGAAAATCCGGCGAGGTGCAGCTGGTGAACTACCGGGTGAAAAATGACTACTACATCGTTGACCGTCTGTTCAGCAGGGCGGAACTGCGTGCCGGGGAGAAAGGCGAGGTGATTGTCCGGATAACGAAACGGTAAGGGGATGGCAGATGACGAACGCAGATGAACCGATGCAGCAGCATGAGCATGTTGATCCTCATGCCTCGAAGATACCACCCGACGATCCCCGGCTGCAGCTGTCCAAACCAAAGAGCCGCACACTGAAAAAAGGGCCGGTGATCGCCATCTCGGTGGTGCTCGTCGGAGCAATTTTTCTGGCGATCATGATGGCCGTGCAGCCGCCGAAGAAGGCCTCGAAGGTGGAAGAGAAAAACGAGGCGGCCGTATCGAACACGATGGCTATTCCCGATGTCATTACGCAGGGGCCGGACAACAGCAAGCCGGTCACGGTACCGGACACCTCGATTACGGCTCCGATTCCGGGTGACGTGCCAGCATTGGGCAAGCCGTTGCCCGGCGACCTCGGCCATGCCATGGTGAAACCCGGCGAGAACCGGTACTCGAACAGTGCACAGTATCAGCAACCAGATCCTGCCGAGCAGGAACGGCATGCTGCCCTGACATCAAGTCCCTTCTTTGGCGGAGCCTCGAACGCTACCGTCAGTTCCCCGGCATCTGGCAGCGGCATGGCCGGCGTGCAGAGTGCAGCGCCTCCTGTTGCAGGCAGTGAAACTCCATACGGTCGTGATCAGAACAATCAAGCCCGTAAGAACGACTTTTTCGCGACTGGTGGTGGAGACAGTAAAGAGTATCTCTCAAAACCTGTACGGAAACCTGTCAGCCGGTATGAGCTCAAAGCCGGGGCGATCATTCCGGCCATTCTGGTGACTGGTCTCAACTCCGATCTGCCCGGCAATGTTATCGCCATGGTCAAGGAGAACGTGTACGACACGGTGAGCGGCGAATACCTCCTCATACCCCAGGGCACCCGTGTGCTCGGCAAGTATGACAGCATGGTGAGCTATGGCCAGAAGCGGGTTCAGGTGGCTTGGGTACGCATGATCCGTCCAGATGGTTCATCTATAGTGCTGGAGAACATGCCGGGCGTTGATCTCGCCGGGATGAGCGGTTACAAGGACAAAGTTGATAACCACTTCGACCGGCTCGTCGGTGGAGCCATGCTTTCGTCGATTATGTCAGTCGGAGCGACCATCTCGCAGGGTACCTATACAGACGAGGCAAGCATGAGCACACAGCAGCGCATGGCTGCCAGCGTCGGTCAGGACATCAACAGTGCAGGCCAGCAGATCACGAGGAAGAACCTCGACATCCAGCCGACCCTTATAATCAGGGCTGGCATGACGGTAAACATCCTCGTGAACAAGGATATGATCGTCGATCCCTACAAGAACTGATGGTCACTTTGAAAACTTATTGCGCAACCCGATTGCTGCGTTGGTCGGTGCTCCGTCCGCCTTGCACTCTTGCTGCTCATCACAGTTTTCAAAGCAACCTAAAAAACAAGGAGCGTTATGATCGATCTTGAAATTCAGGTGCAAAGCGAACCGGTAACCCGGAAGTTCCGGATCAGGAAAGAGGTATCAGAACTGCTCGACCTGTACGTCAAAGCGGCGCAGGAAAAGAGCAAGGGAGCGGACGAATCTCTCGTGCTCGAAGCCATTTTGCGGAATCACTTCAAGAGGGATAAGGGGTTCAAGGCGTGGATGCAGAGTCGTGATGTTCAGGGGCAGGCTGGGCCGTGATGGGCAGGGAATCCTGCAATTACCCCAGCCTTCAAGTCTTTATTACCATGTTTTCCTTCGCGTTTTGCTGGCCAGAATTATCCGATAATCGTCCGATTTTGTAGCTTGAATCGTCCGATGGCTTGACCAAAACAGCGGAATAAAAGCATGTCTCCTACCAATCACCCACCAGATGCCCCTTTCAGCTCGATCATGGTGCTTGCTGAAGAGATGCACCGGCTAGCAGAGCTTGCCGTGGTACAGTACACTCCGGTTGTCGAGAGTATCATCAGCAGCAAGAGCAGAGATGTTCGCCACATCCAGCATACCCTTGACCGCTTACTTGATTTCGGTTTCTACGACCCGATGGTTGAGCTGTTTCGCAGGCTCTGCCGACATTACTATTCCATCGATGCTGAAGCTGCCACCGACAACGTTCTCACCTACCGGGAGATGTGGGATTCGGAAGATTCAGGTGAAGAAAGCTGATAATTTGAACTACTTGCCGGGTCTATGTGCCCGGCTTTGTTTTTCCTGCAATATCGGATGAAATCGGCCTACATCGTTGAGAAGAGGCGCAAAGTATTCGTATAATTGGAAATACCCTATTAAGCCTATTGGTAAATCAGTATTTCAACCAGTCACTTAGGGAGGTCAGGAAATGGTCGAGATTGAAGACCGTTGGTTATCGATCCATGAGATTTGTACTCATCTCGGTGTCAGTTCGGATACGGTGTATAAGTGGATCAACAAGCATGGTATGCCCGCCCATCGAATGGGTCGGTTATGGAAGTTCAAAAAAGATGAGGTGGATGATTGGGTGAAGGCTGGTGGTGCTACTGAGAGCAACAAGAAAGATTCGTGAGAATGATCACTGACTATCATGCAAAATATTACGCGCTTGAACTTGGCCGGATTGGCGGTCATGGCGTTGATCGGCTTGGTCGAGCCTTGTTCGATGCCTGTGTTGACCTGAATCCCCATCAGATCGAAGCAGCTCTTTTTGCTTTACGATCCCCGTTATCTAAAGGTGTCTTGCTTGCCGATGAAGTCGGGCTTGGTAAAACCATCGAAGCGGGACTTGTGCTTTGCCAGTACTGGGCAGAAAGGAAGCGCAACATCCTTGTTATCACCCCGGCGTCGTTGCGCAAGCAATGGGCACTCGAACTTTCCGAAAAATTCAATCTTCCATCGATTGTTCTCGATGCTGCCATATTCAGGCAGCAGCAGAAGCAGGACATTCCGAATCCCTTCAGCGATCAGCGGATCATTATCTGCTCAATGCACTTTGCCTCCAGTCGGGCGGAAGAGATCAGGGCAATACCCTGGGACCTTGTCGTTATCGATGAGGCGCACAAACTCAGGAATGCCTACCGTGAAAGCAACCGCATTGGGCAGCGTATTCGATGGGCAACTGAAGAGAGAAAAAAACTTCTGCTCACAGCGACCCCATTGCAGAACTCCCTTCTTGAACTGTATGGTCTTTCAACCCTTATCGATGAACGGCTGTTCGGTGAAGTGGCCTCGTTCAGGACGCAATACATCAGTTATGGCGGTGATATTACCGGTTTGCGCGATCGTTTGAGAGCATTTTGCTGGAGAACGTTGCGTAGCCAGGTCATCGAATTTGTTCGCTATACCGAACGAAAACTCATTACCCGCCCGTTCACACCCACCGAACAGGAGCAGTCGCTGTATGACGCAGTATCGCGTTACCTGATGCGTGAAGAGAACTATGCCCTGCCTTCCGGACAGCGACACCTGCTTATTCTGTTGGTGCGCAAGGTGCTTGCATCTTCACCACGTGCTGTTGCCGGAACGCTTGAAATCATGCG
>VGMX01000014.1 GCA_016866305.1 Chlorobiota bacterium
GACGATACCACACTGAAGCTGTGGGATGCACACTCCGGCATCTGCCTCCAGACGCTCACCGGTCATTCCGCCTGGGTCAGCGCTGCGTCATTCAGCCCGGACGGGACGCGCATCGTTTCGGGTTCTGCGGATAAGACACTGAAGCTGTGGGATGCACACTCCGGCATCTGCCTCCAGACGCTCACCGGTCATTCCGCCTGGGTCAGCGCTGCGTCATTCAGCCCGGACGGGACGCGCATCGTTTCGGGTTCTGCGGATAAGACACTGAAGCTGTGGGATGCACACTCCGGCATCTGCCTCCAGACGCTCACCGGTCATTCCGCCTGGGTCAGCGCTGCGTCATTCAGCCCGGACGGGACGCGCATCGTTTCGGGTTCTGACGATACCACACTGAAGCTGTGGGATGCACACTCCGGCATCTGCCTCCAGACGCTCACCGGTCATTCCGCCGGGGTCAGCGCTGCGTCATTCAGCCCGGACGGGACGCGCATCGTTTCGGGTTCTGACGATACCACACTGAAGCTGTGGGATGCACACTCCGGCATCTGCCTCCAGACGCTCACCGGTCATTCCGCCTGGGTCAGCGCTGCGTCATTCAGCCCGGACGGGACGCGCATCGTTTCGGGTTCTGACGATACCACACTGAAGCTGTGGGATGCACACTCCGGCATCTGCCTCCAGACGATAGTCAATCTGCCGAACAATGAAACCGCTTCGTGGAGTGAAACGGAGCTGAAGCTGCTTTCGGTATCAAAAGAGGCCTGGCGATGGATCGGGCTTGCTGATGGCTGTCGTCGTCTGCCAATCGAGTTGCTCGACGATCCGATAGATACATTAACAACAGGGGCATAAGAGGTGCTCTGGATCTATGATTATGGCTTATTGTATAATCATAGTTATGTAAAGCCAGAATTTGTAAAGAAATCAAAGATTTACATAATTTATATTATACAACAAAATGGCAGGGCAGTTTGGCAGGTGGTTCTGGGCTCCTTGCCGGGTTTTTCGGTATGCACTTCCCCGAACGATGGTGTTATTTGAAGAGTACCCCGGTTACCGGATGCCGGAAGGCTGCGGTAAGGAGTGCCGTCAGCACCGGACGGATGACGTTCTGCCATTTTGTGTTTCGTTCAACGATCATCGACCAGGTATGGTTCGCTGCTGAGAGAATCAGAAACAGACAAAAAACCGATACCACAGCGACGTTCGCATAGGCGTCCCAGCCGGCAAGGAACGCGATCAAGGCCGTGACGGCCACGGCAAGGAACCAGAATGCGTTCTGGCGCTGGTAGTTGCTGCGCGCTTCAAACCCTTTCTCACGAGCCGCCTCATCCCCGAAAAAAAAGCCCCTCGATCGCCGACAGCCCGGCAATCGAACCGATGAACCACGGCGTCATGATGCGCAGCACCGCTTCAGGTGAATCGCCGTGACAATACGCAAGAAAAACGCCAAGAAAGGTTCCTGCGATACGCAGGGTTTCGAGCAATTTTATGATCATGGGGGTATATGTTTACAGGTGGTTAACGGTTTATAATTGAAGAATATAGCGTATTTCCTGTTTTTCGGAACAAAAAAAAGGCCGTCCCGGTTTTCACTTCCGGAACGGCCTCTATGGTCGGATCGTAACGATGTCGCTCTGGCGCCTTATTTCTTTTCGGGCACTTCTCGCTCTTCCTTTACGGCGTAGTTGATCAGATAGTCGTACAGCCTGATCAGCTTCGAGGACTGCGAGGTTTGGTCGATCCAGTGGCCGATCATGCCGATGGTACGGGCCAGAACAAAGAAGCCGTTGAGCGACTGCTCCGGGAATTCCAGATCGACGAGGATACAGCCCATGGTGCCGTCCACGTTGAGAATCAGGTTATCCTTTTTCGACGTGGTGATCTTTTCCACATCGAGCGCATAGTCGAGACAGGGCGTGTGCAGCGAGGTGTGGTTCTTCACGTAGTCCACGAGGTACTTCACGCGCTTGTCAGGATTCTTCAGGCTTTTCACCCTGTGACCGATACCGGGAACCGGTCCGACGTTCTGCTTCATCCATGCGAGGAATCCGGGAATGTCGTTCGGGAACTCTTTGACGCCGTACTTGAAGTACTTGCCGGCATTGGTGACGGCTCCGCCGAAACGGGGGCCGATCATGGTCATGCCCGCCGAGACCGCCTGCGGCAGGTCGATGCCTGCGCATGCTCCGATAATGGCTCCGAAAGCACCGGAGACGGCCGGACCGTGGTCGGCAGAGATCATGATGATGCGCTTGATGATCTCCGACTCTTCGCGTGACGGGAGTTTCTTGTTCCAGAGCAGGCAGATGACATCCTCGATGCCGTAGCCTTTCTCGCAGAGTTGCGAGGCAGCATAGCCCACATAACGCGGCTCTTCGCCGCGATCGTCGGAAATGGTGGTGCGGATGAGCGGCTCGACAATCACTTCGCCCTGCTTCATGATCTCCTGCACCTTCGGGGGCAGTTCGGGAAGCAGCGCTTCGTCGATTTCCGGTTCCGGCTTGATGGAGCCGTCGGCAAGCAGTTCTTCGTAAATCTGCTTGATGCAATTGGAGAGGCCGCCGAAGGTGTCGGGCACGAGTGCTCCGGCTTCACGCAGCGAGTTCATTTTCGAACGGGCTGAACCGAGGCCTTTCTTGCCCTCCTTGGCGCCGGCATGACCGAATTTCATGCCCTGGGGAAGCACTTCCTGGCAGGTGCCGCCGATAGCGGCGATCAGTTTGATGCGTCGTTTTTCCGCTGCAAGCCATTCTGCGGCTTCTTCCTCGAGGGTTCCGCCGACTTCACCGACAATGACGACAGCCTTGGTTTCAGGGTCGTTCTCGAACATTTCGAGATAGGTGACGAAATCGGTTCCGGGATAAGCGTCTCCACCGATTGCCACGGCGGTGGTGATGCCGTTGCCGTTCTGGGCGCAGAGCCACATCGCTTCGTTGGAAAGACCACCCGATTTGGTGATGACACCGAACGAGCCCGAACGGTAGAGGTTGCAGAGCTTCAGATTTTTGAACTCACCGCCGATAACGCCGAGGCGGCACTCCCCTGCCGACATGATGCCGATGGAGGAGGGACCGTTGAAGAGCTTGCCGTTTGCGTTGGCAAGTTTTCTCAGTCGCTTGGCATCCTTTTCAGGCACGCCTTCGGTGATCATGGAGACCAGCTTGATGTTCGAGGCTTCCAGAGCTTCCTTTGCGGCAGCGTATGCCCGGCTTGCGCCGATGTAGATCAGTGCGGTATTGATACCCGGGTTTTCGGCGAGCGCTTCTTCAAGTGACGAATAGACCGGCACGTTTTTCAGCTCGCCGCCACGGTAAATCTCTTTCTGCTGGCCTTCTTCGGGAGGATAGACAAATGCCTGCACCGTCAGGGGCCGGTTGACCAGAAAGTCGAACTGGGCCATCCTTCTTGCGGCGTTCAGACCGGCGACCCCGCCGATAATGACCACCCGTGTATCCCTGTTTGCTAATATACTCACGATTCTTTCCTGATTAAAAAGTTATAAGTTCCTTTATAATTAGTGGTTAAGGATATTGTGCCCTTCACGAGTTCAGTGCAAGGTCAACAATATCGGTCATCGGCATACTGCGGTCGTACACATGGATGTCAAAACCTTCATCATGCAGTTTTCTGATGGCGGCGAGACCCTGGTTTTCATTCGGACCACCGCGCCTGACCCAGATTTTCACATTTTCGAGATAGCCTTTCGACTTGCTCTCACGGAATCCGTTGATGATGCCGTTGAAGGTTGCTTTCACATCGGTGAAGTTCGCAATGGCGCCGCCTACGATGATATGCTTGATGTTCGGCAGGCTGCAGATGGTTTCCGTCAGAGCCTCCACTGCCCAGTCAGGCGGATCACCGGAGTATTCGGCATAATTGGCGATGGTGCCGCCACGGGCCACGACCGCATCGGAGTAGAAAACCGAAGCGCCACCGCCTGCGGTCAGGAGTGCGATTTCTCCACCGGGAACCTCGACGAACTTGACCGAACCCTTGATGCGTCCGTCGATTTCCATGATCTGCTGCTCCGCTT
Source organism: Chlorobiota bacterium (assembly GCA_016866305.1). GTDB lineage: Bacteria > Bacteroidota > Chlorobiia > Chlorobiales > Chlorobiaceae > Chlorobium. Next base: position 4,037 of record VGMX01000014.1, read on the forward strand.
CGGTGAAGGGGCGTCCGATTTCCGAAACCGGCTTGAAATCCCAGTCGGCATGGCGGAACCGTGCATCGTAATCCACGTTCATGACGGCATCGAGAGCCGCAAAGCGCATGTCGCTCTTGCGGATGACAAGCGGGTTGATTTCGATGGACTGTGCATCCTCGTTATCGAAGCACAGAACGAGGCGCGAGACGATCTTGCCTACCCTTTCTGCGATCTCGCCGCTGAAGCCGGCTTCGCTGGCGAATTCGGTCAGGCGTTCAATGCTCGGTGATTCATCGATGGGAATGAAGAGACGGCGAACCGTGCCCCAGTTCTCCTCGATATCGACACCGCCCCTGTTGGAGAGCAGCACTTCGGCGCCATCACGGTTGCCGTTGATGCAGAGGTAGTACTCCTCGTCATGGTCGAGCATCTCGGCCACGATCACCTGACGGATGACTGCGGTGCCGATTTCGCGACCGATCATCTCCCGTGATGCGGCTACGGCTTCCTGAAGATTCAGACCGAGCTTCACGAGACCGAGCTTGAACCTTCCGCCGATAGCCTCGTGAGCCTTGACAACAAGTTTTGATTCTCTCAGCCATTTATTAGCTTCACCAAGTTGTTCAAGCCGGTTCGGATCCATGATAACCACATAGTTTGGCACGGGAATGCCCCACTTGTTAAATAGTTTCATAGCCGGCCCTTCAAGTATCTTAGCCATACTATTGATTTGTTTGTATGTTTCGGGTAAATGATTGTAAACAAGGAAATGCGCAAGATCTTAAGTTAACTATATTTCAATACAATCCAACAGTTTAAGATTGTTAACCCAATGAAACTCGCATAAAAACCTGCATTATGAGTGATTTTCTGTTCTGGTGGCAGCATCTGCCCTCGCAGATGAACCCGGTTGTTGTCTCGGTGGGCGGTTTTGCGGTCCGCTGGTACGGCATGATGTATATCATTGCATTCGCCGTGGTCTGGCTGCTGACGATCTACAGGCTGAAGACCGAAAAGAGTCCGTTCACGCGTCAGTTCGCCGGTGATGCCCTGACCTGGTCCATGGTCGGCGTGGTGGTCGGAGGGAGGCTGGGCTATATCCTGTTCTACGGTCTCGACGGATTTCTTGCCGATCCGCTCGGCACGCTCATTCCCGGTTTTTCAGCATCCGGAGGATGCAGTTTCGCGGGAATTACCGGCATGTCCTACCACGGCGGCCTGCTCGGAGTGGTGCTGGCCATGTGGCTTTTTTCCCGCTCCGAAAAAAAAGGGTTTTTTGAAACCTTCGACCTCTTCATCCCTTCCCTGCCCCTCGGCTACATGTTCGGCCGTCTCGGCAATTTCATCAACGGGGAACTGTACGGCAGAGTGACGGAGTCGGCCGCAGGTATGTACTTCCCGCTCGCTCCGACACAGGAACTGCGCCATCCCTCACAGCTGTACGAAGCGTTTTTCGAAGGCATTGTGCTGTTTCTGCTGCTCTGGATGCTGCGAAAGAAATCGCCGTTTGCGGGTTTTCTTTCGGGACTTTACCTGCTGGGATACGGCTTTGTGCGCTTTTTCATCGAATATTTCCGCGAACCCGATGCGCATCTCGGCTTCGTGTTCCTGAACTTTTCCATGGGACAGGTGCTCTGTTTCGTGATGATGGTGGCCGGCGCGGCGATCATCATGCTGGCAAAGCCGAAAAAAGTGTCACCGGGGGGTTAGGAGCACCTCTTCCCCGCTGCCGAAACACCGTTTCCGGACGATCAGCATCACGATGATCGAGGTGAGGGCCGTCGAGCCGACCAGCATGAACATCACCACGATCTGGTAGCGGATGGCGACAAGAGGATCCGTGCCGGAAAGAATCTGGCCGGACATCATGCCGGGAATGAACACCAGTCCCACTCCCATCATGGCGTTAATCGACGGAATCATGCCTGCCGTCACCGCGTTCCGGAACACCTCGTCGCTGGCCTCTCGGTAGTTCGCCCCGAGAGCCAGCTTCATCTCCACGACATCCCGCTGCACGCGCATGTCGCGGAACATCCTTTCAAGGGCAATGGCAATGGCCGACATGGAGTTGCCGATCACCATGCCGAGGGTCGGAATGAAATAACGTGGTTCCCACCAAGGCGTAGTCCCGACAATAAATCCCGAGACGAACACCGCCGTCGCGAAATAGGTTACGAGCATGGTGAGAAAGGTCGGCAGGACATAGGCAACCTGCTTTTCCTTTACCCTGCCCCTGACGATGAACATGGCCGATACCACCATGACGGCAAATACCGCCAAAGTCAAAAGCAGACTTTGCGTGCCGAGAATGAAGGTGAGTACATAGCCCATGAGGAAGAGCTGCGCGAAGGTGCGCAGTGCGCCGACGGAGATGTCGCGGTTGAGCCCGAGATGGTAGATGAACGAGCTTGCCTGGGCGATGAGGATGAAGACGAAGGCCAGGAGAAGCTGCGGAATCGAGATGTCGATGATCTGGTTCATGCATCAGTGAGTGTCAGCCGGCGGTTTTCAAGCCTGTAGGCAAGCGCCACGACCGTTTCGGGCCGGTAGTCGCTGTGCGTGACACCGAGGATGGTCATCTTTCTTTCAGTATTGAGGCGTTCCATGATGGAGAACACCATCGCGGCGCTTTCCGGGTCGAGTGCCGAAGTCGGTTCGTCGAGCAGCATCAGGTCGGGCTGCTGCAGAATGGCCCGCATGATGGCAAGGCGCTGCTTCTGGCCGGTCGAGAGCTTCAGGGCGGACTGGCCGAGCGATACTCCTTCAAGATAGAACTCGGCAAGCATCTGCTCAAGCGCCTCTTCCGAAGGCGCGATTTTGTTGCGGTTGGCTGCAAATGAAAACGGCAGCAGCAGATTTTCACCGACCGTCATATCGGTCATCTGCGGAATCTGGGCCACATAGCTGATCATTGAACGCAACACGGCAGGTGCCGTCTCGACGATGTTCCGGCCACGAAACAGGATAACCCCCACCTGCGGCCGGTTCAGGCGGCAGCAGAGGCGCAGCAGCGTGGATTTGCCCGTGCCGGAAGCTCCCCTGACGAGGATGAACGCACCTTCCCGGACCGTAAGATCGAGATGCTCGAATACCGGGAATTCCGCTCCCGGCCAGGAGAAGGCAAGGTTCTGTATTTCAAGCAGGTGCGTCATGGCTGCATGCATCTTGAAAAGCTCAGTAAATATACTTTTATTAAGAAAATACATCCTTTTCTCATAAACACCATCGACCTCTATGCAGGCACCGGAAGAACGACTCGGCTCATTTTATCTCGGCGCTGAATATGATCTTGCCACAGGGCAGCGTCTTGAGAAACCCGTGCACTATGACGCACGCGATCTTACCACTCACGCGGTTTGCGTCGGCATGACCGGAAGCGGCAAGACCGGTCTGTGTATCGGTCTGCTTGAGGAAGCCGCGCTCGACCGGGTGCCCGTGATACTCATCGATCCCAAGGGCGACATGACCAATCTGCTCCTGCAGTTTCCTGATCTGCTGCCGGAGGATTTCCTTCCCTGGATCAACGAGGATGATGCGCGCAGAAAAGGCAAATCGACCGAGGAGCTTGCTGCGGCAACCGCCGAGCAGTGGAAAAACGGCCTGGCGGACTGGGGCATCTCTCCGGACAGGATCCGGCAGCTCGGCAAGTCCGCGGATTACACCATCTATACGCCCGGTTCCGATACCGGCATTTCCGTCAGCATTCTTGGGAGCCTTGCCGCTCCGGATCTCGATTTCGGGGAGCATGCCGAAACCATCCGGGAACGCATAAGCGGAACGGCAGGTGCCCTGCTCGGGCTGGCCGGCATCAAGGCCGATCCGGTAAGAAGCCGCGAATCGATTCTGCTTGCCGCCATTTTCGAGCACTTCTGGAAACAGGGCCAGGATCTCGACATCGCCCTGCTGATAAGCTCGATCCAGAATCCTCCGGTTCGCCAGATCGGAGTGTTCGACGTCAACACCTTCTTTCCTGAAAAAGAGCGGTTCGAACTCGCCATGTCCTTCAACGCCCTGATTGCCTCCCCTTCCTTCCAGAGCTGGCTGACGGGCGATCCCCTGGAAATCGACCGGATGCTTCATACCGCCGAGGGCAAACCAAGACACAGCATTTTCTATCTTGCCCATCTTTCGGAAAGCGAACGGATGTTCTTTGTGACGCTGCTGCTGGAAAACGTGCTGACCTGGACCAGGGCGCAGTCGGGCACATCGAGCCTCAGGGCGCTGCTCTATTTCGACGAAGTGTTCGGCTACCTGCCTCCGGTTGCCGAACCGTCATCGAAACGTCCGCTCCTGACGCTGCTCAAGCAGGCCAGGGCATTCGGACTCGGGTGCGTGCTGGTGACCCAGAATCCGGTCGATCTCGATTACAAGGGCCTCACCAATACCGGAACATGGTTCATCGGCAAACTTCAGGCGGAACGCGACAAGCAGCGGGTGCTTGAAGGACTGAAAAGCGCCATAGCCGAAGCCGGGGGTTCCGGAGGATCCGTTGATTACGACAGCATCATCAGCCAGCTCGGCAGCCGGGTCTTTCTGCTGCACAATGTGCATGAAGACCGCCCGATCGTATTTCAGACCCGCTGGGCCATGAGTTTCCTGTCGGGACCGATGACAAGACCGCAAATCAGGAAGCTTATGGCTCCCCGCAAAAACATAAAGGAGAGCACCGCATCTGCTGCGGGCCGGCAAAACGGGACTGCATCCGCTGCACCGGAGAACATTCCCGGAAGGGAAACCGCATCATCGGTCCCCGGTTCCCTTCCGTACGGGTTCACCGCCACCCCGCCGGGACTCGACCCTGCGGTAAAACAGGTTTTCGTACCGGTCAGGCTTGATGCAAGGGCAGCCCTTGAGGTACATGCCCGGCTTACGGGAGGCATGCCGGGCGTCACAGCCGAACAGCTGGTCTATGAACCTGGGCTTGTCGGATCGGCATCGGTTGTGTTTTCCGACCGCAAACGGGGAGTCAACGAAAACAGGAGAGTGCTCCTTGCCTGTTCTGACCAGGGATCCGCTTTGCAGGGCGACTGGGAGAGGGGCGAAACGCTTGCCGTTCCTCCTGAATCCCTCTCCGACAGACCCGATGAACGCGCCGCGGCATTCGCCGCTCTTCCCGAAGCGCTCAGTACGGCCCGCTCCATTTCGGCATTCGATCAGCCCCTTGCCGACTGGCTCTACTACAACTCGCGTTTTCAGCTGCATGTTCATCCCGGTACCGGACTTTTCCGCCGCACCGGAGAGAGCGAGCGGGATTTTGCCATACGCCTTCAGCAGGCCGCAAGGGAAATGCGCGACCGTGAGGTAGATGCCCTTGAAAAGAAGTATGAGTCGCAACTCGATCGTCTGCGCGAGAAAATCCGCAGGGAAGAGCGCGAACTGCAGCAGGATGAGGCCGAACACCGGAACCGCAAGACCACCGAACTGGTGGGACTCGGCGAAAGCGTGCTGGGATTCTTTCTCGGCAGGAAAAGCACCCGGAGCATCAACAGCGCCATGAACCGCCGCAGAATGACCGCCAACGCGAAAGCCGATATCGAGGAATCGCGGGAGACTCTTGAAGACCTCCAGAGGGAACAGGATGCGATCAGTGCCGAAATGCAGGAACTTGCCCGAGAGATTGCCGCAAGATGGGAAACGCCGGAATCATCACTCATCTCCGAGGAGCTTGCTCCCCGCCGCAGCGATGTTACCGTAACCTTTGTCGCACTTGGCTGGCTCCCCTTCTGGAGGATCACCGTTGCCGCGCAGGATGGAGCCGGAACGCTCACACTGCCAGCTTACGAACTTGCTGAAAAAGCCTGACGCGATGCGCCGGCCCTTCAGCCGAAGCCGTTGGACGGTTTGCGGAAAAAGAGGAAGCCGGCGACTGTAATGACCGCCAGGGCGACTGCCCAGATGCCCAGGGGAAACTCCGCACCGCCCTGATACATGCTGAATGCTCCGAACAGGAAAAATACAGCTGCCGCACCGGTTTGGATGGCTTTCTCCGGAAGTCTTTTTCCCACTATTTTTCCGGCAATGATGGCAAGACCATCGGAAAGCACCATGCCGATGGTCGATCCGATCCAGACGGGAAAAAATGCATTGTTCGTGGCGAGCGTAATGGTGGAGAGCATGGTCTTGTCGCCGAGCTCAGCCATGAAGAAGGTTGTGAAAACAAGCCAGAACGGGTGCAGTGTTCTTTTGCAGCTCTCATCTCCTTCGTCAAGATGGTCTCCGCGCAGTGTCCAGAAACCGAACATGACGAAGGCTATTCCGGCAATGAACCCGATCCAGTCGGATGGAAGCCTTGCACCAAGAAACCAGCCGATTCCCGCGGAAAAGACATGCACGCCGAGCGTAGCCCAGAAAATGCCCCAGAGCACGGTTTTCGTATTGTAGCAGGTGGCGAGCGTCAGTGCGACAAGCTGGGTCTTGTCTCCGAGTTCAGCAAGAAAGATCATTGCAAGAGAAAGCCAGAACGCATCCATACCGCTGAGGGTTACCCGTTTTCACGGAGATTCCGAGAAATGGAGGGACAAGTATAGCGGAAAAGAGGGACTTTCGAAAACCGGGGAATGTTTTTTTGTCTTACTGGGGGGTTTTCTGCAGCCTCGTGACATCGATGCCCCGCTGCCGGAGCTTTGCAACTACAGCCTCATACACCTCCCCGCTCATGTACGGGGTTCTGCCGAGCACCCACACGCCGGAACCGGATGTATTTGCAACCACGGCCCAGGAGTAGTCCGAAGCAAGCTCGATGACCCGGTAGTTCGCACTGAAAAGCCCGAAAAACTTGACCTTGAGCCATGCGTTGCCGCTCCCTTCAACCGGTGATGCAACGGCACTGACCGATACGGTTTTTCCGTTTCTGCGGCACGAATTGCCGACACGCACCCGGCCTTCGGATGTCAGGGTGTATTCTGCCTTGGTGTGCGTACATCCCCGCTGCCTTTTGCGCACAATGGCGGCGATTTCGTACCAGGTACCGCAATAACGCGCCACATCCACATGTTCGACGGTCGGTAACGGAACACCGGTTTTCCCCGTTTTTCCGAATAATCTCATCCCTGTTGCTGCTGATGCCGGCTTTCTGTTGAAAACAGGTGTGAAGCACACCCTTTCCTTGAAAGAACCCGGAACCTTCAGGATAAGTTCACCGCTTTCCGAGCCCATCCAGGCTTGCTCCTGTCTCCGGAAATGTTAACTTGACACGCTGCATTCACAAGAAAAAAACATTCCGAACATGACCGTACGAGAAGCCGGACCCGAAGATACCGGACGGTGCGCCGACCTGCTCGGCGTGCTGTTTTCCGCCGAGCAGGAATTCAGTCCCGATGCGGAAGCGCAGAAACGGGGACTCGACCTTGTTGTCGGCAATCCGCAGGCCGGCAGGGTGTTCGTCTGTGAAATCAACGGCACGGTTCAGGGAATGGTGATGCTGCTCTTTACCGTCAGCACGTTTCTCGGCAGAAAGGCAGCCCTGCTTGAAGACATGATCGTCGACCCGGCTTGCAGGGGACGGGGAATCGGCACCATGCTCCTCAGGCATGCCTCCCTCTTTGCCGAAAACGAGGGCTTCGGAAGAATCACCCTTTTGACGGATGCGGACAACACCCAGGCCCAGAAGTTCTATGAACGTTCAGGATTTCTGCGCTCATCAATGATCGTCATGAGGAAACCGCTTGAACCCGGAGAGAAAATCCATGCATGAATGCTGGCAATGCCGCGAGTGCGGTTATGTGTATGATCCCGCGGAAGGCGACACGGACAACCGGATTCCGGCCGGCACCTCATTCGTGCAGTTGCCCGGAACCTGGTGTTGCCCGGTATGCAGCGAACCGAAAAGCAGTTTCGATCCAATGTGATCGGATGACCTCAGTCAGCCTTGCGGTCGAGAGAATGACTTGAGGCAATCGATGCTGCTTTTCCGGCCGGATACAGGCTCACCATAAGCGTCAGTGCGATTGCCGCCGCTCCTACGGCAAGAAAATCCCCGCTTTTCATGCTTACCGGATAGGCCTCGATGATAAAGGCGCTTGTCGAGGGAAGCCGCACCAGCCCATAGACCTCCTGCAGCCTGCAGACGCTCCAGGCAATGATCTCTCCGGTGAAGGTGCCCGCAATGCCGGTCATCCCCCCCTGGATGATGAAGATTCCCATGAACTGCGGTTTCTCGAAACCCAGACAGCGAAGATAGAACAGCTCCTTTTGCTTGTCGATCGCTGTCATGGCAAGAGAGCCTGTAAGACTGAGCGCCGCCACAAGGACAACAAGCATGAGAATGCTGAAACTTGCCCACTTTTCAAGCTCCATGACAGCGAAAATGTCGCGGTACTTGCTCTCGAGCGTCCGCAACCGGCAGGTTTTGGCCAGTGGTGTTCCCGACAGCCACGCTTCCAGGTTACGCAGCATTTCTTTTCTGGAAACTCCCTGTTCCGCCCGGATATCGATACCGCTGTACCTTTCAGTGCCGAACAGGAGCACGTTTTGTGCAAATTCATTTGATGCAAGCACATAGCGGTCGTCAAAAAGCTTCTGCAGTGCGAAGGTCGAGGAAACCTTCGCCTCGGGAACCCGCAGCGCTTCAAGCATGAACGGATCCGAAAGCAGCTCAAGACCAACACTGATCAGTTCCGGACTGAAGAGTTTCACTTCGCTGAAAGGCGAAAGCTCAAGGCGTGCGGCAATGAGTTCTCCGGCTGAAACCGTGGCGTTGCTGAAATAGGGCTGCTGGGTGCCGGTTCTGCGCATCAGTTCACGGTGCCCCGCATCGCTTACTCCCCGCAGCATCACCAGTTCGCTTTTTTTACGGCCGGAAAGGATCGCGTCGCCCTCGCAGAACGGCTCGGCAAGAGCCACTCCCCTGACGGATTCGATAGTTTTGAGCAGCCGGTCACTGACGGCGATCGATTCCCCGCCGGTCTGCGAAACCAGCTGTACCTCGCCTTCAAGCGTGTTGAACATGTCGAAAGCAAGTTTTTGAAAACCGTTCAGCACACTCATGACAATGAGCAGGGTGCTCACGCCGATGACGATGCCGGCAAGGCTTATGGCAGAGATGACATTGATAACCCTGAAACGCTTGCGGGCGAAACTGAACCTCCGGGCAATCCATAATGCAGTTTTCATACTGAAATTCGGTCAGGTGGTCAGCGCCGTGCCGGGATTGAGCGAAGCGGCAATTCTTGAAGGAATGAAGGCGAACAGCATGGTCAGCAGGACAACGGCAAACCCGACGGCAAGGTAATCCAGCGGATCGATCATCAGTGGCACAGAGGTGATGAAATAGCTTTTTTCCGGGAGGGAGATCAGATGAAAGCGCTGTTCGAACAGGGTGAGCCCAAGTGCCGTAACCGCTCCGGTAATGACTCCTGCAAGCGCGATAAGCAAGGACTGCCCAAGAAATATCCTGCTGATTCTGCGAGGTTCGAGCCCGAGCGCAATCAGCATGCCGATTTCCCTGGTTTTCTCGATAACGAGTACCAGAAGGGTGGAAATAATGTTGAAGACCGCAACCACCGTAATGGTGATGATCAAAAGGGGGGAGATGTTTTTCTGCAGCTTGAGCCATTCAAAAAGGTTCGCATAGCGCTCGAAAACCGTATAGGTATAAAACGGAAACCCGAGTTTCCTGCCGAGATCTCCGGAAACCGACGCTATCCGGCCGATATCGTCCACCCGGATATCATAACCGCTGATCATTCCGGGATGAAACCGTTTTTGAACCTCATCGATGCTGCCGAGCACCACGACATCGTCAAACCCTTCCTGCAGCCCGGTGTCATAGATTCCCTTTATCCGGCCCCGTTCAAGATCAAGCGAGGAAAGCAGTTCGACAATTTCGGCATTTCCGCTGATCATGGCGTCGGACTCATTGCCGTTCAGCCCGGCCAGCAACACCCGGTCCCCGCTTTTCAGGCCGAGATATTCCGCAAGGGTTTTGCCGATATAGAGCGACAGGACGCCCTCTTCTGCCGGCTCCGAAGCGGCTTCGCCACTGAAAAGGTACTGTTTCAGGAATTCCGCCCGTTCCTGTCCGGTGATGCCCTTCAGCACCACGGGGCGTACCGCCGCCCCACGCTTGTCCTCTGCGGATCGGCGGCTGCGCAGAATGAAGCTTTTTTCAAGAAAGGGCGAAACCGACATGACTCCGGGAGTCGCTGTGATCGAACGCCTTTCGAAGCGGCTTTGCTGAAAATAGCGGTCTCCGGCCTGGCGCACCTGGATGTGCGAAGTGAAACTGATCAGCTTGTTTTCGATGCTGACGGCAAACCCCTTGACGATCGAAAGCGTCAGGATGAGCGCGGCTGTTCCGACGGCGATGCCGACAACTGAAGCAAGCACGATAAATGCAGGTCTGGAACCGGTGCGCTCCCTGAATGCAAACCGGCGGGCAATGAAGAATAACGGGTTCATTTTCCCTCCTCTCCGTTCCTGATGGCTGAAAAAGCGCAGACACGGTTTCTTCCGGCGGATTTTGCCCGGTAAAGCGCCCGGTCGGCATTGTTGACAAGGGTATACCAGTCCGGGGCATCCCCGGGAAAGGTCGCGATGCCGATACTGACGGTCAGACGGCCTTCAGGCTGGTGTTTTTCGTGAGCCACCGGTTCGGCGCAGATGATCATGCGCAGCCGTTCGGATATCTGCAAGGTGGTTTCATGGTCGGTACGGGGAAAGAGCACGGCAAACTCCTCGCCCCCGAAGCGCGAGGGCATATCGCTTGTGCGGCACTGGCTGCTGATGATGCCCGCAAGCTGGGCGAGCACCCGGTCCCCGGCCACATGGCCGTGTTCGTCATTGTACTGCTTGAAATGATCGATGTCGATCATCGCTATCGATACCATATCTCCGGCCCGCTTGGATCGTTCGATCTCCATGATGAGATGCTCCTTGAAATGCCGGTAATTATACAGATTTGTTTTTTCATCGCGAATATGCAGTTCGTCAAGCTTTTTGTTTTTCGCTTCTATGTCCATACAGAATTCCGCCATGGTATCGGTTATGCGGCAAATATCCCTGGAATGGGGGCTCAGGGTCAGATCGTTCCGGATATCTTCGGCGGTTTCATGGATGCTCTCGGGTATGCATCGGTTGATGGTGCCTATTTTTTCTGAAAGCCGGGAAAGCGGAATCAGCGTCATGGTATAGGTGCGGTAGAACTCCCGCCATGAGCCGGTAATGAGCAGGATGAAAAGCACCAGAACCGTCATGACAAAGATGTTGCTGATTCTGATGCACGCGTCGAGCGCACGGTGCACTTCGGTTTCGGCTTTGCCGATGCTGTTGTCGAGGGCAAGCAGGAAAATTTCACGATCGGCATCCGCAAAAGGCTGGAGTCCGCCTCTCTTCTGAATGAGCGCTCCGGAAATCTCCTTTTCACCTGCCGCTTCGGCGCTTTCAAGCACCTTGCCGAGCATGAACTGCATGACCTTCGCGCTTTTCTGCGGCACAGCCCCGGTGCCTTCCGTGGTGATCTTTTCCCTGAACTCGACAAGATCGAGATAGAGCGCCTGCTTGTTCCTGAGGTTTTCGACAAGCTCGTTGCGGTAAAGCATGAAGCCGACGGTCACGAAAAGCGTCAGCAGCAGGAAAATGGTTCCGGCCATGGTGATGCGCTGCAGCCGTGCCGGCTGGTTTGTCTGGGAGGCATCGCTCATGCTGTTATTTCAGGATGATGTTTCTCGGCAATTGACGGACCGGCGCAAGATAACTCCTTTCGAAAGCTTTCTGCCCCTCTTTCGACAGCCAGGAGCCGAAACCTGTTGCCAGCGGATTGCCCGGCACGTAGATGAAGGATACTGTTGTGGTGAGCGGATAGGCAGCACTGAAAAGATGCTGCTCGGAAGGCATGCGGGCTGTCGAGCCGGGTTGGCCGGATGCAACCGGAAGCATTCGGATCTGTTTGTGAATGCCGTCCGGAAGGGAAAGCGTTTTGTATGCCGACAGGTACAACAGGCCAAGCGCCCTGGTATCGGATGCCGTCCGGACGGCAAGCAGGCTGTCCGAACCAGCCTCACGGGCATGAATCCGCCGTATTCCCGTACCGAGCAGTTCCGAAACCGTTGCCAGCAGGCGATAGTCACTGCGGGAGATCCATGGGACAAGCTCCGCCCCTTCCTGTCGGCTTCCTGAAAATATCGCGCCGAGCGTTCCGATGGTTATGGAATCGACCGGACAGTTGCGGTTGACCAGACAGACAAGTGCATCGCGGGCAACCGGCTCCTTTCTGCCCCGAAACTCCGGAAGTTCGAGCAGAGAGGCCTCTTCGGGCGTGAGCGAGCCGTTGATCAGCACCGCACCGGCCCGCTTTTTCAGCATCGACAGAAGGGTTTTCCCGGGCAACTCGGATACAACGGAAATCGAGGCATCCGGATAGTGCGCCGTGAATATCCCCGCCTGCTCTTCGGCGGCTTTCACCAGGGAAGCATCAGCGGCAACCCGGAGGTGGCCCGAAGTCGGCGACTGAAGCCCGGTCTCCCTTGCGGAATAGGCTTCACATCCCGAAACCAGCAAGAGCATCAGAAAAGCCCTGAAGAAGCCCGCGAGCACCGCCGCTCCTCCCCTGCCGGAAGAATTCCCGAAACACCCTTTCAGGCTCACCATGTTCTTTTTGCTTGCAGGCATATGCGTATGATAGCAATCCCCGGGCAGAATTGCAGATAGAAAAAGCTTTCGGGACAACACGTTTTACCTGTGTTACGGAAAGAAAAAAACAGCTGAAACGTCTTGATAATTCTGTAAAAAAATGTAATATATTCACTTTATTGAATATTTATTCAATTATCAAATCAATATTCAACTCGCTTATCGCGTTTTTTCTTCTTGCATTACTTTTTAATGTCCGTGAAATAACCTATCATCGCAGATTTCAGGGAAACACTTTTATTCATCAGCAGAAAAGCTCTCGCCATGCATCCAGAGCCATCATTGAAGGTACGACATTCGGTTTCGGTTATCGGCGCTTCCGGTTATTCGGGCGCCGAGCTCGTTCGCCTGCTGCAACACCACCCGGAGGTGCGCCTTGAAGCGCTTTATGCGTTTTCACAGGCCGGCAAGCGCTTTTCCGACCTGTATCCTGCGATTCCCTGCGATATGGCATTCAGGCGGTATGAAGGCGATTGCGCAAGCGAAATCTGCTTTCTGGCACTTCCTCACGGAGAGGCACTCGGCATCGTACCGGAACTCGTCGGTTCCGGAAAAACCGTGATCGATCTCTCCGGAGATTTCAGGCTGAAAAGCCCTGAGGAGCATGCTCGCTTCTACGGGCAGAACAAACCCTCCGGCGCTTGCCTGACCTATGCGGTGCCGGAACTTTTCAGAAACGAGATTTCCGGATCAACGGCCGTAAGCAATCCGGGATGCTATGCCACAAGCATCATCCTCGGGCTTGCTCCTCTCTTTCTCGCCCCCGGCCGCTCCTTCAGCGTCCGGTCGGTCAGCTGTACGGCGGTTTCGGGCATTTCAGGAGCAGGGAGAAGCAGCAAAACCGAACTCTCGTTTTCAGAGATGAGTGAAAACATGCGTGCATACAAGGTCGGCGGCCACCAGCATACGCCCGAAATCATGCAGGCGCTTGGATCGTCGGCTTCCGATCCGTCGTTTGACTTCACCTTCACTCCGGTGATCGGACCATTTACCAGGGGAATCTATAGCGTCCTGACGGTCTTTTTCGATGGGAAGCCGGAAGCGGACAGCATGCACGGGCTCTACCGGAGCTTTTACGCAGGAGCGCCATTTGTCCGCCTGCGTGAGAGCATGACCGAAGTGCGCCATGTCGCACAAACCAATTTCTGCGACATTCATCTTGCACACGGGCCGGAAAACGGCAGAATGGTGATCGTCAGCGCCATCGATAACCTGCTCAAGGGTGCGGCGGGTCAGGCGGTACAGAACATGAACCTCATGCTTGGACTGGAAGAAACCCTTGGCTTACGGTAAGCGCAAATAACCATTTTAACGCAAACGCTACTTTCGTGACATTCAACCTTCAGAAAGCACAGGATATCATCGACGATCTCTCAGCATCGACATCATGGCCTGCCGGCCTCACCCCCCGGCTTTCCTGCGGTTTCGACGACTCAGGGTTCTGGCCGGAAGGATTTCATGCCGCCGGCGTCAGTGCCGGCATCAGGTACGACAAACGGGATGTCATGCTGCTCTATTCCGAAAAGCCCGCATCGGCAGCGGCGGTATTCACCACGAACCTGTGCTGTGCCGCTCCCGTAACGCTCTCGCGGGAACATCTTCGACAGAGCCGCGGAGTGATGCGGGCGCTCATCTGCAACAGCGGCAATGCCAATGCGGCAACCGGACAGAAGGGGATGGACGATGCCTCAGCCATGGCCGATGGGGCTGCAGAACTGCTGGGCGTGCAGCGTGGCGAGGTGCTTGTCGCATCGACCGGGGTGATCGGCCAGCCATTGCCGATGCCGAAAATTCTTGCCGCCCTGCCCGCGCTTATCCCGGCTTTTCTCAGGAACTCGGGCCTCGATGCTGCCGAAGCCATCATGACGACCGATACATTCCCGAAATTCCTGTCACTCGACGTGCTGCTTTCCAGCGGTCCCGTCAGGATTTCAGGCATCGCCAAGGGTTCCGGCATGATCTGTCCCGATATGGCTACCATGCTGGCGTTTCTGGCTACCGACGCCAACATCGAACCGGCCCTCCTGCAACGCATGCTCCGGGAAGCCAATGAAAGAAGCTTCAATGCCATAACCGTGGACGGCGACACCAGCACCAATGACATGGTATCGATTCTTGCGGCAGGAAGCGGTCCGCTTCTTCGGGAAGAGAGCCGGGATACCGCTCGATTTGCCGAAGCCCTCGGGCTGCTCATGACCTTTCTTGCCAAGCTGATCGTCATTGACGGTGAGGGCGCCACGAAACTTGTGGAAATACGCGTCGAGGGGGCCTTATCCGTCGAGGATGCGCAACGTACCGCAAAAACCATAGCAAACTCCCCGCTGGTTAAAACCGCCCTGCACGGCCAGGACGCCAACTGGGGAAGGATCATTGCCGCTGCGGGCCGTTCAGGCGCGACTTTCAGGCAGGAAGAGGTGGCAATTAGCTTTGACGGTCTGGCTGTGCTCAAGCCGGGCTTCAGAGCCGATTTTTCCGAAGAGGAAGCCGCCTTCATCCTGAAAAAGCCTTCCTATGCCATAACGGTGCGTCTTGGAGATGGACCCGGAAAGGCCGTTGTCTGGACCTGCGATCTCAGCAAGGAGTATATCGAGATCAACGGCAGCTATCGGAGCTGATTTTCCGAATTATGCAACAAGCCAAGAACTGACAGAAAAATGAACCCTTTGTGCAGCGAAATCACAACCCGGCGAAAAGCCCCTGAAGCCGCAATCGGCCAGGTACTCATCGAGGCGCTTCCCTATATCCGCAAATTCGAGGGGAAGACCTTCGTCATCAAGTACGGCGGATCGGCCATGAAGGACGAGGTGCTGAAGAACAGTTTCGCGCAGAATGTCACCCTCCTGAGAAAGGTCGGTATCAACGTCGTCCTGGTGCACGGGGGCGGAGACGCCATCACCCGTACCGCAGAAAAGCTCGGTCTCGTATCCAGATTCGTGCACGGCAAGCGAGTGACCGACCGGGAGATGATTGCGGTGGTGCAGATGACGCTTGCCGGCAAGGTAAACCAGGATATCGTCCGCCTGCTCAGCGAGCATGGCGGAAAGGCCGTCGGGGTGACCGGTCTGGATGCCGATACCATTCAGGCGGTACCGGGTCCGAACGCACGGACGCTCGGTCTTGTAGGCGATGTCAGCTCGATCAATACCGGCTATATCGACCTGCTCTGCCGCGCAGGACTTATTCCCGTCATCGCGCCTATCGGGTACGACGAGGACGGCAATATCTACAACATCAACGCCGACGATGCCGCAAGCAGCATCGCTATTGCACTCAAGGCTGAAAAACTCATCTACGTCAGTGACGTCGAGGGCATCCAGGTGGGGGACAAAATTCTGAAGACCCTCTGCAAGGCTGAAGCCGCCGAGTTCATCGAGCAGGGCATCATTTCCGGCGGCATGATCCCGAAAGTGCTTTCGGCATTCAAGACGCTTGACGGTGGTGCCGGTAAAATCCACCTGATCGACGGCAAATTCACGCACTCCCTCCTGCTTGAAATCTTTACCCATGAGGGGGTAGGCACCCAGTTTATCGCCGAACAGGATAACGATCAACCAGAAAACAGGTAAAACCTCTATGGAACAGGCTTCCAAAGCGGCACAGGCCGGAAAACGTGATTTTCTCGGATTTTCAAGGCTCGATGCGGCAAAAATCATTGAACTTTTCGACTACTCGCTCCATATCAAGCAGAAAAGAAAACGCAACACCGCCGATGAGCCGTTTCTGCCGCTGCAGCACAGAACCGTGGCCATGATTTTCAGCAAACCGTCGCTGCGCACGAGAGTCTCCTTCGAACTCGGCATTCATGAGCTCGGCGGCTACGCAATCACTCTTGAAGGCAAATCCATCGGGGTGGGCTCACGGGAATCCGTCGAGGATATCGCCCGCCTGCTCTCTCGCTACAACGACGCCATCGTTGCCAGGCTTCATGAACACAGCGTCATCGAGGGACTTGCCGAAAACGCCACGGTTCCGGTCATCAACGCCCTGACCGACCTCTCGCACCCCTGTCAGGTGCTGGCAGACGCCTTTACCCTGTATGAGCGGGGGTTATGGCGCGAAGGCATCAAGGTGGTGTTTGTGGGAGACGGCAACAATGTCGCCAATTCCTGGATCGAACTTGCCGGCATCCTTCCATTCCATTTCGTGCTTGCCTGTCCAGAAGGCTATACTCCGGACCGTGCAATCCTTGAATCCGCGCGTGCCGCAGGCATCAGCCGGATCGATGTGGTGCACGATCCCGATGCTGCGGCATCCGGCGCCGACGTTCTTTACACCGACGTCTGGACCAGTATGGGACAGGAGGACGAACACGAAGAGCGGTTACACATTTTCTCGCCTTACCAGATCAACAGCCGGCTGCTCGGTCTGGCCAGCCCTTCTGCCGTGGTCATGCACTGTATGCCGGCACATCGCGGACAGGAGATCACCGCCGAGGTGATGGACGGTCCGCAGTCGGTCATCCTCGACGAGGCGGAAAACCGGCTTCACGTGCAGAAAGCGCTGCTTGTCAAGCTGCTGAACCATGAAGAGTACCGGAAATTCCATCTCACGCACCGGCTGCTCAACGCCGCAAAGAACATCAAAACCTGATCAAGCGATGAACAAACAGGTCCGGCAGCAGAAAATAAGGGAGATACTGCATCGTCGTGAAGCCGGCAACCAGCACGATCTGCTCCGGCTGCTCGATGAGGCGGGCATAAAAGTCGCCCAGGCAACGCTTTCACGGGACTGCACGGAACTCGGCATCATGCGTTCAAAAGGCGTTCACGGCTATCGCCTTGTACTGCCGGAAGAAAATCCCGGCAATATCATCAAAGGGCTTGTGGAGGTGGAGGTGCTTTCCATTCAGGCCAATGAAACCGCCATCATTATCAAGACCCTTCCCGGAAGGGCGCATGGCGTGGGATCGTTTCTCGACCAGTTGAAAAATTCCCCGATTCTCGGCACGATAGCCGGAGACGATACCCTCCTGGTTATTCCTGCATCGGTATCGCAGATTTCCCAGGTGATATCCTATATTCAGGATAATCTTTCCAAAAACTGACAATCCAACACACGAAACGCATGAGCAAGGAAAAAATCGCCATCGCCTACTCCGGAGGACTCGATACCTCCGTGATGATCAAATGGCTCAAAGACAAATACGACGCAGAGATCGTGGCCGTCACCGGCAATCTCGGCCAGACAAAAGAGATCGAGAACCTCGAATCCAAGGCGCTCTCGACCGGTGCTTCATCGTTCAGGTTCGTCGATCTGCGCAAGACCTTCGTCGAGGAGTATATCTGGCGGGCACTGAAAGCCGGGGCGCTTTACGAGGATGTCTATCCGCTGGCCACGGCGCTCGGCAGGCCGCTGCTTGCCAAAGCGCTGGTCGATGTCGCCATCGCGGAGAACTGCACCATGCTCGCCCACGGCTGCACCGGAAAAGGCAACGACCAGGTGCGTTTCGAGGTTACCTTCGCCGCGCTTGCCCCGCACCTGAAAATTCTCGCCCCGCTTCGCGAATGGGAGTTCACCTCGCGTGAAGCGGAGATAGCCTATGCGCTCGAACACAACATTCCGGTTTCGGCAACCAGGAAAAGCCCCTACTCGATCGACGAGAACATCTGGGGGATCAGCATCGAATGCGGCGTACTCGAAGATCCCATGGTGACGCCGCCGGAAGATGCCTACCAGATCACCACCTCTCCGGAAACGGCACCCGATACTCCGTCAGCGGTGGAAATCGAATTCACTGAAGGCGTACCGGTTGCGCTCGACGACCGGCGCATGAGCGGCCTTGAGATGATCATGAAGCTGAACGACATCGGCGCGGCCAACGGTATCGGTCGACTTGACATGATCGAGAACCGCGTGGTCGGCATCAAATCGCGTGAAATCTACGAGGCGCCGGCAGCAACCATCCTGCACTTCGCACACCGGGAAATCGAGCGCCTGACGCTTGAAAAGAGTGTCTTCCAGTACAAGAAGAACATCAGCCAGGATTACGCCAACATCATTTATAACGGCACCTGGTTCTCTCCGATGCGCAAGGCTTTCGACGCCTTTGTCGATGAAACCCAGAAACCGGTTACGGGCGTCGTGCGCCTGAAGCTCTACAAAGGCGGGATTTCACTGCTCGGCAGGAACTCTCCGAATTCACTCTACAACGAGGAACTTGCAACCTACACCGAAGCCGACACCTTCAACCACAAGGCGGCAGCCGGTTTTATCCATCTGTACGGCCTCGGGCTGAAAACCTTCAGCCAGGTCAATCCGGACAGGTAAGCGCAACGGCTTTCCGCTCCTGCCGACGCACGGCAGGAGCGGAATCCCTGTTGTTTCGTCCAGAAGGAATGATCTTGCAAACAACACGACTTTTTCATGAGCAACAACAAAGAACTTCTCTGGCAGAGCCGGTTTTCCGAACCGTTCGACCGGGACGCACTTCGCTTCTCATCATCGGTCCATGTCGATAAAGCCCTTTTCAGGGAAGATATACAGGGGTCGGCGGCCCATGTCGCCATGCTTGCCGAAGAGGGCATTATCGGCAAGGATGAAGCCGAGCAGATTATTTCGGGATTGCAGGAGATCGAAACAGAACTTGAATCGGGGAAACTGGTGCCCCACTGGGAAGATGAGGATATTCATACGGTGATCGAAAACCGGCTGAAAGAGAAAATAGGCGCGGTAGCCGGTAAAATACACTCCGGCAGAAGCCGCAACGACCAGGTGGCCACCGATACCCGGCTCTATCTCAAGCGCCAGATCTCCGCGCTCGGCGAGGCATTGCGCACCCTGCAGCAAACCCTCGTATCGAAAGCCGAAACCTACAGGGAAACCATCATTTTCGGATACACCCATCTGCAGCGGGCCCAGCCTATTTCAGCAGGCCACTACTATCTGGCTTATTTCAACATGTTCGCCCGTGACCGCCAGCGGCTTGAAGACCTCCGCAAGCGTGTGAATATTTCACCGCTCGGTGCTGCGGCGTTTGCGGGAAGCACGCTTCCCCTGAACCCGTCGAGAAGCGCCGAAATCCTCGATTTCGAGGGTGTTTTTTCGAACAGCATCGATGCAGTCAGCGACCGCGACATCATTATCGAATTCATCTCGGCCTGCTCGATCGTCATGATGCATCTGTCGAGATTCGCCGAAGATCTTATCCTGTGGAGTTCCTACGAGTTCGGGTACCTTGAAATCAGCGACGCTTTCGCCACCGGATCGTCCCTGATGCCACAGAAAAAGAATGCCGACATCGCCGAACTGGTCAGGGGTAAAACCGGCAGGGTCTACGGCAGCCTCATCACCATGCTGACCATCATGAAAGGTCTCCCGCTCTCCTACAACCGGGACATGCAGGAAGACAAGCCGCCGCTCTTCGACAGCGCTCGAACGACCATCGAGAGCGTGAGAATCTTTTCAAAACTGCTGGAACACACCTCGCTGCGCGAAGAACGGCTTGCCCGGCTGACCGCCGAAGATCTCAGCCTTGCAACCGAAATCGCCGAATACCTGGTTCGCAAACAGATGCCGTTCCGTGACGCGCACCGCGTTACCGGCAGGATCGTTACGCACAGCATCTCCACAGGCACTTCGCTGCCGAACATACCGATTGATGAGTACAGGAGCTACTCGGAACTGTTCGAACGGGACATCTACGACTCGCTCAGGCCGGAAGCAAGCATCAGGGCGAAGAAAACGCACGGAAGCTGTTCGTTCCGCTCGGTCGAGGAACAGCTCGTTGAAGCGCGCAAGCAGCTCTGATTTCCTGAACACGGGCGACCAGCTGAGGGGAATCCCGGAGATCAGTTCATCGACAGCGGTCTGCGCAGAGGGATGCCGGCGGCCGGCCGGCTTTTCTTCATTCCGGCCAGATTGCCCATGATCTCCACGGCGCGGTTCAGCATGTAATCTCTCGATGGTTCCCTGATGCCGTCCTGTTCGGGCACCCATCTCTTTTCGATTCTCTTCAGTTCCTCGCTCTCCTGGCGGAACGACGCCTCGTTCAGGGAGACGCTCTTTCTTTTCCTGATACGGTTCAGGATACCGAGATCACGCGTGTACTCCCTGTCGTTCCGGTTCTGTGCCGAGGCCGCATGATAGCTCAGCCGCAGCTGATCGATCTCCTCACGGGAAACCATTGAAACAGGCCTGTAGAACGTTCTTGAGATCGTGCTCCAGGGCAGGCTGCTCGTATAGGTGTCCTCACCTATCGACGAAAGATCAATCATGGAGGGGATCGCAATATCCGGGTGAACCCCCTTGTGCTGGGTGCTGCCGCCGGAGATCCGGTAAAATTTTGCAACCGTAAGTTTCAACTGGCCGAGATCGCTCTGTTTCGTCAGGAAATTCAGAGGGCGGTTGATTTTGACCAGACTCTGAACCGTGCCCTTGCCGAAGGTGCGTTCCCCGATGATGACACCCCGCCCATAGTCCTGGACTGCCGCAGCTACGATTTCGGAAGCCGACGCGCTGTAGCGGTTCACCAGCACGGCAAGCGGGCCGTCGTAGAGCGTGCGTTTGTCATCGTCTCGCAGCACCATTTTTCCCCCCGAAGAGTTGCTGATCTGCACAACCGGACCACCCGGAATGAACAGGCCGGTCACATTGACCGCTTCTTCAAGCGATCCGCCGCCGTTGTCGCGCAGATCGACAATCACGCCGTCAACTCCGGCGGCATCGAGTTCGGAAAGAATGCGAGCCACATCCCTGGTCGTGCTGTTGAAGTTGCTTGCGTTGCGTTTCTGCGCCTCGAAATCAAGATAGAACGACGGAATGGTGATCACGCCGATTTTCCGGTTATCCGCCAGCATGATGCTTTTGCTTGCGGCCTGCTCCTGCAGATTGACCTTGTCGCGCACCAGACGGATGATTTTAGCCGGCCCCCTTCCTCCCTGACTTGCAGGAAAGACTTTCAGCCGGATCACGGTACCTTTTCGGCCACGGATAAGTTTGACGACATCATTGATACGCCAGCCCCTCACATCGACAAGCTCCCCTGCCGCACCCTGGCCTACCCCGACGATTCTGTCGGATTTCTTCAGCAGATTGCTCCTGAATGCCGGGCCTCCGGGAATGATTTCGTTGACGAGGGTATACTCACCATCCATCTCCAGTTTTGCCCCGATGCCTTCGAGCGACCCGCTGAGATCGATCTGGAAATTCTCGAATTCGTCGGGTGAAAAATAGCTGGTGTGCGGATCAAACGAGGTGGTGACCGCATAAAGATATGCCCGAAACGCATCTTCAGGTTTCTGCTGGTTCAGCAGCTTGAGGCGGTTCAGAAACGTTTTCGAGAGTTCGCTGCGAATCGTCCGGTCGGTGCCATCGGAATACCTTGTGTTCAGCCACTGGTATTTCAGCTCTTTTTTCCAGAGCGCCTGGAGTTGCCGGCGGTCGGCAGGCCAGGGATCGGCCTTGCGGTCCAGATCGAGCATCTCCGGTTTGTTGAAATCGAAACGGACAGTATCGGCAACGGCTTTCATGTAGCGCATTTTCTCTCTCGCCCGGCGGAGAAACTGGTTGTAGATTGCAAAACCGGCAATTGATTTTCCCTCGAGCAGCTCGTTGTCGAGACGGTTTCCGTAAACCTTGTTCAGCGAGGCCACTTCCCCGGCAAGAAAATAACTTTTGCTGCCGTCGAGCTGTTCCAGGTAACGCAGGAAAATCTGCTGCGAGAGCGAATCATTGACCGCAACCCTGCGGTAATGGTTTTTCAGCAGGTATTGGCTCACATACCTGCCGGCGACAAGCTGTGACGGGGTCGGTCTGAGCGGAACAGACGCAACGACGGGGGAAAGCCTGGTGGAGGTCACAGCTGCGGCGGGCGACGCCGTGCAGCAGCACGAAACGATAACAGCGATCAGACCTGTTTTGATGATCGCCGGTGTATGATAATAGTCCATGACTTATTCGAAACGCTCCTCTTGAGTGTTCTTGAATGAGTTGACGAATTGTTATATTATCAGCCAGTCAGCCCGCAGGACTTCAGTTGATGCCGAAAAATCCGCAGGAAAATAAACAATTAAGCAAAACCTTTATATGGAAAAGATGCCAGTAAGCTATAAAGAGCTCGGTCTTGTCAACAGCCGTGAACTTTTCGCAAAAGCAGTCAAGGGCGGCTATGCCATACCGGCCTACAATTTCAATAATCTCGAACAGCTTCAGGCTATCGTCATGGCCTGTGCCGAAACTGCGTCACCGGTCATCCTCCAGGTATCCAAGGGCGCCAGAAGCTACGCCAACGAAACGCTGCTCAAACACCTTGCCCGAGGCGCCGTCGAATACGCCATGGAACTCGGAACACCGGTGCCCATTGTGCTGCATCTCGATCACGGCGACAGTTTCGAACTGTGCAAGGAGTGCATTGAATCAGGTTTTTCATCGGTCATGATCGACGGCTCACACCTTTCCTATGAAGAGAACGTCACACTCACCAGAAAAGTTGTGGACTACGCCCATCAGCATGATGTCACCGTCGAAGGAGAACTCGGTGTGCTTGCCGGCATCGAGGATGAAGTTTCCGCAGCCCACCATACCTACACCCAGCCGGAGGAGGTCGAGGACTTCGTTGCGAAAACCGGCGTCGACAGCCTTGCCATCTCCATCGGCACCTCACATGGCGCGTTCAAGTTCAAGCCCGGCGAAGACCCGAAAATCCGCCTCGACATTCTTGATGAAATCGAACGGCGCATTCCCGGATTTCCCATCGTGCTGCATGGCGCCTCATCGGTGCCCCAGGACCTTGTTTCCACGATCAATGCGCATGGCGGCAAGCTCAAGGACGCCATCGGCATCAGTGAAGACCAGCTTCGTCTTGCCGCCAAATCCGCAGTCTGCAAAATCAATATCGATTCCGACGGCCGCCTTGCCATGACCGCTGCGGTCAGGAAAGTGCTCGATGAAAAACCGGAAGAGTTCGACCCGCGGAAATATCTCGGTCCTGCCCGCGAATCCCTGAAAAAGCTTTATATCCACAAGATCATGAATGTCCTGGGTTCGAACGGCAAAGCATGAACGATCCGAAACGCCTTTCCGTACGGCTTTCTCCTTCAAAGCGCTCCTCCAGGGGGCGCTTTGCCGTTGGAACTTCTTCCTGAATGAGCTTCCGTCATGCGTATTGTAAAATAAAACAAAGTAGTTGTACAAGCAAAGCCCTTCGGCACGGCAAGGACGTCAAAGAAGACCATGCCACGGGGGCGGTGTGGCGCGAGTGTCGCGGATCACATGAAGAAACGCAGCGCCGTATATGCCAGCAGTCCTGCCCCCTGGGCAAGCACCTTTTCGTCGGGATCGAACGTCGATGCATGCAGCGTGTTCCCTCGCTGTTCAGCCTGCCCGTCGCCGGTGCCGATCTGCCAGAAAGTGCCCGGAACCTGCTGCAGGTAATATGCGAAATCCTCTGCGGTCATCAGCGGTTCGCTCTCCTTCACGTTCTGCTTGCCGAGATACTCGATGCAGTACCCTTCAGCCTCATCGGTCATGGCGTGATCGTTGATCAGCGCCGGATATCCTGTCCTGATTTCAAGCTCCGCGTTCACACCGAGAGCAGAGGCCGTGCCGGCAACCGTTTCCCTCAGCCGCTCCTTGAGGCGGGCGCGCAGCGATTCGTTCATGGTCCGCATCGTGCCGGACATGGTAACGGTGGATGGAATGACGTTCGGAGCGTTGCCGCCGTGAATCGATGCAATCGAGACGACGGCCGGTTCGTGCGGCGGAGCGACACGGCTGACAAGATGCTGGACCGCCGTAATGATATGCGCTGCGGCAAGCACCGGATCGGCCGCCTTGTGTGGTGCCGATGCGTGCCCTCCCCGGCCATTGACGGCAATGTACAGCTCGTCCGTCGCAGCCATGAAGCTGCCGCCGGAAAGCGCCACCTTTCCGGCTTCAACGCTCGGAAAGCAGTGCTGCCCGAAAATCGCCTGAGGACAGAAACGCTCGAAAAGCCCCGCCTCGATGAGCGGCCTTGCCCCCCCGGGAGCCTTCTCCTCGGCAGGTTGAAAAATCAGCAGCACATCGCCCTGCAGTTCATCCCTGAACTCCGTGAGCAATTTTGCCGCACCAAGAAGCATGGCCGTATGCATATCGTGGCCGCACGCATGCATTTTCCCCGGCTCCAGGGAACAGAACCCGTGGCTGTTCTCCTCGCTTACCGGAAGTGCGTCGATATCCGCCCTGAGGGCAACCAGACGCCGCTTACGGGTACCGTCCCCCTTGCCTCTGAGCAGCGCAACAACTCCGGTTTCAAGAAATGGCGGTTCCGGCTCGATGCCGAGCCCGACAAGATAGTCGCGGACAAGCAGGGTCGTCCGGAACTCTTCATAGGACAGTTCAGGATGACGGTGAATCTCCCTGCGGAGGGCGAGCATGTCCGGGTAGATTTCCTCTGCTCTTGATTGGATACGTGAAGCAAGAGAAGCAAGCATAACCATAATATTCTCGATGGCGCCGGCATCCGGCACTGAAACAAAAAAACCGCACACACCTGCGGCTGTCGCATATTTCTTTGTTGCCCGGTAACCTCCTGCCACCACTGTTTGCGGATACGGAAGCGCGCAATCCGTTGCGCTTCGTACGGATGAGTCGTCTGAGAGCAAGGTACGAAATATCCCGTTAAAAGGAAATTCCGGGTATCGACACCGCTTTCCGGATCATGCAAATAATTTCGGAAAATCGTGAAATATTCACTACTATTTCATATAAACCGAAAATATCCAGCAACAGCTTGCACAACAAAGCCATGAACACCGCATCGGGCATCGGTAAACGCATTAAAGCCGTCCGGAACAGGTTCGCCCTGAAACAGGGGGAGTTTGCCGGAAAAATCGGTCTTTCAGGCAACCGGCTTTCGGAAATCGAGCATGAAAAAGGGGGCATGAAGGCATCGGTGCTGCTTGCCGTATGCCGGGAGTTCGGCATCAGCCCGGAATGGCTCATGAACGGGGAGGGCGAGATGCTCAAGGAATCCGCAGCAACGGTAAACGCCGGAACCGGTACTATCGGCACCCGTCTGGATCAGCTTGAAGCGCAGGTGCGTTCAATCATGCAGCCGGTGAGAACAACCGGGGAAAACGTTACGTCCATACCCCTGTTTCTCGGTTGTGTCGTTGCAGGCAATCCCGATCCTGCAACAGGCGAAATAGAGGACTTTATCGATATCCCCTCTTCCTGGGCTCACGGCAAAAAACAGGTTTTCGCCCTGCGGGTCAGCGGAGAGAGCATGACCGGCATCGGCATCATGCCCGGAGACATGCTGATCGTGGAGTCGAAGCAGCGGGCGAAGGATCGGCAGGTGGTGATTGCAAGCATCAACGGCGAAATGACCGTCAAAACACTCAGCATCGAGAAAGGAGGTTCTGTCCTGCTGCTTCCCGCAAACCCTTCCTACAAGCCGATTCCCGTCACCGCTGAGATGGATTTCCGCATCCATGGCGTGGTGCTTGCGGCGGTACGCAGCTACTGAAGGGCTGGTTGACGATGGCCGGAAACAGCAATGCAAAGCCCCGAATAAAAACCCGCCTGCAGCAGAGCGGCAACGACCCGCATATGCAGATGCTGCGGCAGCCCGTTGAAGTCTGGGATATGCGGCTCCATATCCTTTTATGGAGATATCTGCCCGTTTCCGGTTCGAACGGACTCCGCCAGCAGGCAAAACTCGGGAGGCAAGGTTCTTCGACGCAACAGGAAGGGCAAGGCAGACAACAGGGGCCTACATGTCGAGGTAGCGGATGAATTCAAGGGCTTTTTCCCGAAGCTCATCTTCACCGGAACCTGGAAACGGCGTTGTGTAACGGACACGGTAACCGTATTTTTCAAGGTTGGTGACAAGGCGGAACAGATCGGCGGTCTGCACCCTGAAACACAGAATCACCCCCTCTCCTTCGACTGAAGGAGTCCTGAAGCCGTATGCCGGTACCGAGGCATCGTTTTTCTCGAACACGGAAAGCACTTCTGAAATGCGAACGCCGGATGGAGGCACTTCGAGTTCAAGCGTCACGCACTCCCCTGCCGCAAGATGAAAGAGGGTGGAAATCTCCTTTGCAAGACGGCATTTCTCGATCACGGCACTGAACAGCCCCCCCTCATCGACAATGGCGATGATATCGCCGGGAGCCGATGAAGCCCTGCTGAAAACATCGAGCAGATGTTCATGCGGGCCCGCTACCGCAATGCGCGGCAGCGGAAGATCCGAGAGCGCTGCGGGCATTGCGGGCATTCCGCCTTCTCTTGCAGCGAGCAGGAGCGAAAGCGTGACCAGAGATACCGGCTTTCCCTCCCGAAGCACCGGGGCGCAGTTGCGCCCCTGCACCGTGAGGACATGCTGCGCTGTTTCCACCTGGTCGGTTTCGGAAAACACCGGATATCCGTGAAGCGAGAACCGCTCTATGTACTCGTTCAGCAGCATGGCTCAATCTTGTTGACCCTTCTTTCGTGCCGTCCGCCCTCGAAACCTGCGGCAAACCAGTTTTCAAGGCTTCTGGCAATGGTTTCGCGGTCGGTGAACCGTGCGGAAAAACAGATGATATTTGCATTGTTGTGCTCGCGGGCAAGCGTTGCGAACTCCGGTCGGCAGGCAAGCGCCGCCCTTATGCCTTTCACCTTGTTGGCCGAAATAGAAACGCCGATACCGGTCCCGCAAAGAAGCACGCCCTGCTGGCAGTCCCCGCCCGCCACACTCTCACCGACCTTCCGGGCATAATCGGGATAATCCACCGAATCGTCGTTGAACGGCCCCATATCAACGGCTTCGTGGCCGTTCCGGCCAAGCCACTCGATGACAAAGTTCTTCAGTTCATACCCGGCGTGATCGCTTCCAACTGCAATCTTCATAACTCTTCTGCTTTAAATTTATTGGATATTTTTTTTCTTGCCGACTGATTCAGAAAAATATTCTGGCTGTTGATCTCCTGCGTCCGGTCGCCCTCAACCTTCCGGTACGTTCCGTCGGGGAGCATCTGCCACGCTTTGGTGTTGTCGAGCAGCATCAGTTCGAGGTCCGATTTCACCATCTGGATGATCTTGCGGTCGAGCACGGGAAAAAGCACTTCGACGCGGTGATCGAGATTTCGCGGCATGATATCCGCACTGCCGAGATAGAGTTCTCCATGACCGCCCTTGCAGAAATAGTAGGCACGACTGTGTTCGAGAAAACGACCGATAATGCTGATAACCCGGATGTTCTCGCTGATGCCCGGAATGCCGGGTTTCAGGCAACAGATGCCACGCACCACAAGGTCAATCTGCACCCCTTCTCCGGATGCACGGTACAGGGCGCGTATCGTCTTTTCGTCCACGAGAGCGTTCATCTTCATGATGATGCGACCACCGCCCCCCTGGTTGCGATGCTGTTCAACCTCCCTCTCGATCATGCCGATTATCCGCTTTCTTGTATTGATGGGTGAAACCAGCAGTTTTTTGTACCCGGTATACTTCGAATAGCCGGTCAGCGCATTGAAAAGTTCGGCCACTTCGTTGGCGAGCCGATCGTTGGCGGTAAAAAGGCTGTAGTCGGTATAGATCTTTCCGGTTGACGGGTTGTAGTTGCCGGTACCGAGGTGCAGATAACGCTTCACCTTGTGATGTTCCCTGCGTACCACCATGGTAAGCTTGGCATGGGTTTTCAGGCCCGGCAGACCGTAAATGACATGAGCGCCGACATCCTCGAGCGCCCGAGCCCAGACGATATTGTTTTCCTCATCGAACCGCGCCTTGAGTTCGACGAGCACCGCAACCTGTTTGCCGTGTTCGACGGCATCCATGAGCGCCTTGACGATCGGTGAATTGCTGCCGACCCGGTAGAGCGTCTGCTTGATGGACAGCACATCGGGATCATTGGCGGCCTGCCTGATGAAATCCACAACCGGCTGGAAGGAGTCGTAAGGATGGTACAGCAGGCGATCCTTTGTCCTGACGGCACTGAAAATATCTCCCTCGAACTGCTCCTCGATGCGGTTTGCCGGAACAAAAGGCTCATCCTTCAGATCGGGGCGGTCAATCCGGTGCAGTTCAAGAAGGCAGCCAAGGCCGAGAACCCCGTCGATTTCATAGACATTCCTGTCCGTGACGTCGAGGTTGTTCATAAGCAGCTTCCGAACCGACTCCGGCATTTCCGGACCTATATCGAGACGGACAACCTTGCCGTAACGCCTCGAACGGATTCCCTGCTCTATGGTTT
Source organism: Chlorobiota bacterium (assembly GCA_016866305.1). Classification (GTDB taxonomy): domain Bacteria; phylum Bacteroidota; class Chlorobiia; order Chlorobiales; family Chlorobiaceae; genus Chlorobium. The sequence continues at coordinate 32,805 of VGMX01000014.1, forward strand.
CAAGCAGATCACCCGCCTCATCCTCCTCGATTTCGATATCCGCATTGCGGATAACCCGGAAAAGATACAAGTTGATGATCCGCATTTCCGGAAAGAGCTGGTCGAGATTGTTGGCTATGAGATCCTCAAGCCAGAGAAAACGGGCGGAGCTGTCTTCAAAAACAAGATTTTCGATGCCCCCCAGCTCCAGCATGCGGGGCAGAATGCTTGGAACCTTCACACGGGCGAACTTGTGCGCATGCGTTTCGGCATCCTCGAGTTCGATGGCCAGATTGAGCGAAAGATTCGACAGAAAGGGAAAGGGATGGCCGGTATCGAAAGCAAGCGGCGTCAAAACGGGAAAAATTTCCTGGCGGAAATAGGTACGGAGTACATCCTGGTTCTCCCGGCTCAGGTTCATAAAACGAACAAATACAATTCCTTTTTCAGCCAGAGCGGGGACAATATCGTTATAGAAACAGTCGTTTCGCAGGCGGAGCTGCACAAGGGTTCTTGAACGGATTGTTTCAAGCTGTTCAGCAGGTGTCAGCCCGTCAACGGTACGATCCTGAATGCCTGCATCGAGCTGATCTTCGATACCCGCGACCCGGATCATGAAATATTCGTCGAGATTCGAGCTGAAAATTGATATGAACTTGGCCCGTTCAATAAGGGGATGGGCTCCGGGAGTCAATGCCTCCTCAAGCACTCTCTGATTGAACTCAAGCCAGCTCAGCTCCCTGTTGAGGTAAAAGGCAGGATCACGGAGATCCCTGACGGCCTGAACAGCGTCGGTATCGAAATGCACGGGATCCATAGGTCTGTTCTTTTTAGATAAATTTCATGATGCCCCCTTCGTGCACCGCATAATCGAGCGGCTCGTCCCAGGGATCACCGGGGACTGCCGGCACGATCTGCAGGCTGAATGCCAGTCCTATGCGGCACGGAAAGCGACCTGCCGCGGCAAGTGCCGAAAGAAACCGGTCAAAATACCCCCTGCCGTAACCGAGACGGGAGCCCCGTGCGTCAACGGCGACAACAGGCATGATCAGCACCTCGATTCGATTTGGCTCGACGGAACGGAAAAGCTGGGGTTCCGGCTGGCCGAACCGTCCTTTTACGAGTTGATCGCCCGGCAGGTAACGGCACGGATCGAGTCTCCCATTGCGGATAACCGGCACGGCAAGTTTTTTGCCGGCATCGGCAAGACGCCCGATGAGGTTCCCGGTAAAAACCTCGCGATTTTCCGGAATGGAAAGATAAACCAGAACATGTTCCGCCTCGAGAACCCTGCCGATTCCCAGAACTTCCGAAGCAATGACCGCACTTTTTTCAAGCCATTCCCCTTCCCGCATCTGTTTTCTGCGGAAAAGTACCTCTTTTCGGATAGCCTGCTTGTCGGATATCGGTGCCAATAACGTGCAATCGGGCGTTCATGCGAAATCAACACAAGATAAAATAACTTGGCAATCTTTCAGCGCCCTGTTTGAGTGAAGCTGACGAGTTGTAGTTCATCACGAATGATTTTACATTATCAGAACAAACCATCAACCATTACAAGCCAGTCTCTTCCATGCCGCAACGTATCGATGCCTCATCAATAGTTTCCGGAACGGTATACTGTATTGCCAAAAACTATCCCGACCATGCTCGTGAAATGCGGCTCTGGGAAGACCGTCAGCAGGAGCCTTCCCCGGAAGAGCGCGAACCGGTAGTTTTCCTCAAACCGCCCACCGCCGTTGAAACCGGAGGAATAACCATGATTCCCTCATTCGAGGGACGACCGGTTTCCGAAAACCTGCACTATGAAGCGGAAATCGTCCTGCTGGTGGGCTCGGACTGCGATGAGTGTTGCGAACAGGAGGCAATGAAAGCCATCCGGGGTTATGCCGTCGGACTTGACATGACACTCAGGGATGTGCAGCTCGAGGCAAAAAAACAGGGAAATCCCTGGCTGAAAAGCAAAGGGTTCAAAAAAAGCGCCCTCGTCTCCGACTTTGTTCTGCGTTCCGATGCGGGAAGCTGGCAGGATCTCGAACTGTTTCTCGACTGCAATGGGAAGCAGGTTCAGCACGGATGTCTTTCCGGAACGATTTTTCCGCCTCCCTTTCTTGTTCATTACCTCTCGTCCCTTTACGGCCTGCGCAAGGGAGACCTTATCTTTACCGGCACTCCTGCAGGGGTAGGCCGGGTGCTTCCCGGAGATATTCTTGAAGCGAAACTCTGCAAACGCAGCAGTATCGAGGACGCCTCCTACGAACTGGCCACCCTCAGGGCTTCGGTGGTTCAGGAGTGCTCCTGAAAAATGAACCACTAACCATTCAATCATCGCGATGAGCATTATTTTCCAACACTCCCGCATTCTCAGTCCTGCCGACAATCTCGATACCGTCGCATCACTGAAGGTTTCCGATACCGGCCTCATCGAAACCATCGTCCCTGGAAACGGCGCCATTGCAGCTTCGGATGATGACCGGATTATCGACATGCACGGTAAAATGCTGGTGCCGGGTCTTTTCGACATGCACTGCCACTTCCGCGAACCGGGGCAGGAGTACAAGGAAACGCTGGCTACAGGTGCGGAAGCTGCTGTATCGGGAGGGTTCACCGGCGTCGCGCTCATGCCCAACACCAGGCCGGTCATCGACAGCCCGCCCGGTGTGGCATACATACGCCACCATGCCGCTGAACTGCCCGTCGATCTTGAAGTTGTGGGCGCCATGACCATTGAAAGCCGGGGAGAAACCCTCTCTCCGTTCGGCAAGTTCCGCTCATACGGGGTGACGGCCATATCCGATGACGGCACCGCGATTCAGAACTCCCATATCATGCGGCTTGCTTTCGAGTACGCTTCGAATTTCGACCTGCTCGTCATTCAGCATTGCGAAGACAAGAGCCTCACCCAGGGCGGCGTCATGAATGAGGGGCGTTTTTCGACCATTCTTGGCCTCAAAGGTATTCCCGATGCAGCCGAAGCCATCATTCTTGCCCGTGATCTCCATCTCATGCGTTATCTGCAGCAACACAAGCTGCACGATCCGCTCAATCCGCCCCGTTACCATGTCGCGCATATCAGCACGAAAGCAGCGCTCGAACTGGTACGACAGGCAAAAGCCGAGGGGCTGAAGGTAACCTGTGAGGTGACGCCTCACCACTTCACCCTGACCGACGAAGATCTGTTCCGCGCGGAAAGCAAGGGCAATTTCATCATGAAACCGCCGCTCTGCTCCGCCGAAAACCGTCAGGCAGTGCTCGATGCCATTATGGACGGCACCATCGACGTTATTGCAACAGATCATGCCCCCCATGCCGCCCACGAAAAAGAGTGCCCGCCCGACCAGGCGATGTTCGGCATTACCGGCCTGGAAACCGCTGTCGGACTGACCGTTTCGGAGCTCGTCTCAACGGGAATCATCACCATGCGGCGAGCCGTTGAAATGCTTTCCGTGAATCCGAGAACCATCATGAATCTTCCGCCGATCCGCTTTCGCGAAGGTGAAAAAGCCAATTTCACCCTTCTTGATCCCGATAGGGAGTGGACGGTCCTGAAAGAAAACCTGAAATCGAAGTCGCACAATACGCCGTTTATCGGACGCAGGCTTCAGGGAAAAGCGGTCGGCATCTTCCACAAGGGCAGATATACGGACTCTTTTGCGAACGAAAGTGCAGGATAAACGGATAGCGACTTGGTGAAAGGGGATTTTTTTATTACTTTCAGGCTTGCTTTCAGCAAGGGTAACTCCGGTTACGTTCATAACCAACAGAACCAGTTGATCAGTCATGGCAAAGAAACAAACGTTCGGCGATAAAGCGAAAAAAACAGGCGGAAGCGATTTCAAGGTAGCGAAACTCGTTCTGTCGGTACCGTCAGGGAAAAACAAGGCCTGGAAATTCGTTGAAAAAAACGTCCGCATTCCCAACGGCGAAAACGAGCAGGCAATTCTTGCCAAAGCCGTCAGCGACGCGGTAAAATAAACGTCCTCTTCTCGCAGGGCGCCATTCCGGTTGCCCTGCATGCTTATCTCACCGCAAGCAGCAACATGCCCTCTTTTTCCCGCGGCACCAGACAAACCGCCGAAAGCACATCGCAGCAGCCCTGGTTTGCGGAATGGTTCAATCATCCGCTCTATCTGCAGGTCTACAGCCATCGCGACAGTGCGGAGGCAGCCCGCTGCATTCGTACGATAATCGACCGGACACAGCCTCAGGGTCACCACCCGGGCTCGGTAACCATACTCGATATCGCTTGCGGAGCCGGGCGGCACGCTCTCGAGCTTGCCCGTCTCGGTTATTGCGTAACCGGAAACGATCTCTCCCCCTTCCTGCTTGAAACAGCTCGCAGTGAAGCTCGCGCATGCAACCTCGAACTCTCCTTTACCTGCTGCGATATGCGGCACCTGCCGGCGGATAACCGGTACGATCTCATCCTGCAGCTTTTCACCAGCTTCGGATATTTCGATACGGAGGAGGACGACCTCCGGGTGGTCGAGAACGTCCGGCGTCTTCTGCACCCGAACGGCTCGTATGTGCTCGACCTCATCAATCCGAACCACCTGCAGCGGAACCTTGTACCGGTTTCCCGCCGCACCGTTGCCGGTCTTGACGTGCTGGAAGAGCGCTCAATCGGAGATAACAGAATAACCAAGAAAATCACCATCACTCCCCCTGAAGGGGAACCGCTCCGGTTCACCGAATCGGTAAGGCTGTTTTCAATCGAAGCGATTACGGCACTGCTCGACAGGGCGGGATTCCGCGTCGCATCCGTTGCCGGAGATTACCTTGGCTCTCTCTTCGAAAGTGAACGTTCGCCGCGAATGATGCTGTTTGCAAAAAAATCCTGACCGAAACTCATTTCATCAGCATCGCACCTGCGGTTTCAATACCCGATTTGTACCCCTTTGCAAGGAGGCGCTGGTAAAGCTGCGCGGTCAGATAGGCGTCGCCGGCGGAGGTGTGGCGGTCATGCAGCCTGATGTGATAGCGCTCGCACAGGGTGTCGAGCCGGTACTCCCCAGCCTTGTGCGCAAGATTGTAATAGGGGCCCTTTTCAAGCCGTTTGGCCAGGCTTGCCGTATCGACGACATCGTTAAAAATCCTGATCCCGAAGTAGTTGTGCAAAAGGCGGTCGATCATGGCGACATCGAATCCCGCATGCTGCGCGACGAGCACGCTGTTGCCGATATAGTCAAGGAATGCCGCCACCGCGCACTTCTCATCCTCTCCACCGGCAATATCCTTGCGGAGAAGACCATGCACACTGACCGCTTCACGGGCGCCCACGTTTTCCTGGCGGACGAGCACCTCGAACGAATCTGAAACATCGATGCGCTGATTGCAGAGAGCAATGGCCCCGATCGAGATGATCTTGTCTTTTTTCAGATCGAATCCGGTGGTTTCCGTATCGAACACCACAAACCGTATTTGGGACAAGAGTGTATGGTGCGGCAACGGCTTGCGCACCGCTTCGAGGTAACGGCACACACCGGGAGGCAGACCGTTGCGACGGCACCGGGAAAGTCCCCGCCAGACCAGGATTCGGTCAATCACGGATGTAATCAAGCTGGAACCTCAGATTAAGGGTTTTCTGCACCTGTCCGATTGTTGAAAACACGTTTCGCAGCATCTGCCTCTCGATTTTGTTCAGGCTTTCCGGCTTGATGTACCGGCCTGCAGAGTGCTGTTCGATTCCGTTGACCACACGAAGCCGCATGAGGAACTCATAGGCGGAGGCCGCCTCAAGACAGAGGTCCTTTTCAGGCGGAAGCAGTTCGGCAAGCTTTCTGAACCGCTCTGCGGTGCTGAGATAGTCCGGAATGCGCAACTCATAGGCAAGCACCCTTGCAGCATCGGAAAGCGGCATCATGGCTCTGGCCTTGATATCGAACTCGTTGGCGTGATCCCGGCTTTTCTCGACCAGGAAATTCCTGAAAAAGCTGAGCGGCGGCGGGTTCTGCAGCGCATTCTTGGCAAAAAACTCAAGAAACCCCCTCCCCTTGGTAATCTCGTCGAAGATGCTCCGTTTCAGTTCCGCGGCAAGTCCCGCATCGCCATGAACCGGACGGAAATCAAAAAATATCGTCGAGTGCATGAGCGCTTTCGGTTCGGGATTGAGAATCCAGCGGCTGAAATATTTTTTCCAGGCGGAGAGAGACTGGCACCACTGATCGTTGCTTGCCATCACCTCGGCGGGGCATTTCGAAAAACCGACCTGCTGCAGCATGGAGGTAACCCTGCCGCCCAGTTCGAGAAAATAGCCGTGCACTTCATCTTCCCTGCCTGCAGGGACATCGGCATAAAGCAGCGCATTGTCCTGGTCGGTACGCAGCAGTTGCTCCTTTCGCCCCTCGCTGCCAAGCGAAAGCCAGCAGAAGGGAATGTCTGGCATCTGCCGCCCCTCCCGCCGCATATCGGCGGTCGAAAACACGATGGCCTTGACAATGAGCGCATCGTTGATTTCCGTGATGATACTTGAAATAAAGTGCACGGCCACATCCTGGTTCAGATAAATCTGAAGCAGGTTTTCAGCCTTGTCCCGCTCGTTTTTCAACTGGTCGACCTTTTCGGCGGCCATGATCTGCTTCATGATCACCGCGGGATTGTTGCCTTCGGAAGTGATGATGTCGTGCTCTGAAATGATGCCTTCGAGCGGCGAATCAACGGTGCCGTCCGCCGTAATGCAGAAGTGGCGCAACTTGGTTTTCACCATGAGCATCACCATATCGGCCACGGTTTTCCCTCCGGTAATGGTGTAGACCGGGGAACTCATGATCTCGTGAACCGGGCGTTCCTTGATCGAACCGGGCTGGGCGACCACTTTCTTGCGCAGATCGGTGTCGGTAATGATGCCCAGCGGGTGATTTTGCGGCGAAACAACGAGGATCGAACCGATGTTGCTGTCCGACATGATCTTTGCGGCCTCCCGTATCGTGATATCGGGCGAACAGGTGATGATGTTGGTCACGGGCTTGACCTCGAGCGTCTCATGCGCGAGAAAATTCCGGCAGGACTGCTCGCTGTAACGCAGCCTGCGCTGATCGAATGCCGTGGTCAGCGTGCGCTCCATCACCTGCATGCTCTTTGCAAACTCGCCGGCAAAAAACATGGAAACCGCGCTGTCGGCAGAAATGAGCGACCTGATTTTCTCGGCAGGCATTTCATATACCAGGCTTTCCTCGGCAACATGCGCGCTGAGCACATAGGTGCTGCCGCCGAAAATCGCCAGGACACCGAAAATGTCACCTTCGTCGCACAGGTCGACAAGCACCTCTTCACCGTCGATGGTGTCGAAGAGGCGCACCGCTCCTTTCATAACCATGAAAGCAGCTTGCCGAAGCTCGTCCCCCTTGTTGAAAATCACCTCTCCTTCCTCGTGGTAATGGATCGCAATGGAGGAAGCCAGGTCCAGAAGCACGGCGGCTTCAAGCAGATCGAACGGAGGATACTGCGAGAGGTCTGCCGCGACCCGCTCGACAATCGTGTTTGAAGGCATGGGGCTGTTCCGGTAAAGGTGATGAAAAGAGAGTGTCGGGACAATCTCGACTCAGCTCAGCATGTTCCTGTCCCGGTACCACTCGAATGCATTCCTGATGCTGTTCTCGTGAGGCTCGCGCCTCATGCCAAGTTCCCTGACCGCTTTCGAAGAGTCGTAATAGAGGTTTTCCGAAGCAACCCTGAACATGGAAAGGTTGAAAAGCTTCGAAATGCCGTTCCGGCTCTTGTTCATGTCAAGCAGCGACTTCAGTATCTTTGCCATCCAGAACGGCAACGGCAGATAAATGCCCGGTGCTCCGGTAATGGCGGAAATCGTGGCAGCAAGTTGCCGGTACGAAACGTTGTCTCCTCCGATAATATAACGTTCCCCGGTTTTTCCCTTCTGCATTGCAGCGATAATGGTTTCGGCAACGATCTCCACATCGATCACGCAGATGCCCCCGACCGGATAAAACGGAATCTTGCGGTTGTACACATCCTTGATCAGCCGCCCCGCATTGAAATTGATGTCGCCTGCACCGAACACGTAGGCCGGATTGACAATCACGCAATCAAGCCCCCTGCCGACCGCCTCGGCAACTTCACGTTCAGCCTGATGTTTTGTCCGCGCATATTCAAGACCGATACGGTCGAAGTTCCAGGCCGACGATTCGTCGAGCGGCGCTTTCCCGTTGCAGATTCCCACCGCGGTAATCGAGCTGACATGCACCACCCGGCGGACTCCTGCCTGCAGGGATGCGTCAAGAACATTGCGCGTACCTTCCACATTGATGGCATGGAGGAGCGGATTACGCTTGTCACCCATATAGGTCAACCCCGCAGAGTGATACACCTCGTCAACACCGGTCATCGCGCTCTCAAGAGACTGGCGGTTGGTGATGTCACCGTAGGCAAGCGTTATGTCCGGCAGTACCTCCTGCAGGGAGGTCAGGTCGGAACTTTTCCTGACAAGAACATGAATGTCGTCAGCCGAAGCTGCAAGCTTATGAACAAGGCGGGAACCGATAAACCCCGTACCGCCGGTCACCAGAATTTTTTTCTTCACCAATACTGTACTTCAATCATTGAAAGAACGGAAGATGCCCCGGACGAAACTCATTGTGCCGAAATCTGCTCCTGTACTGCTATCTCGCCGGATAGAATCTTGCTGCGAATCTCCTCGACACGCTGATGAACACCGGTTCCGACAAGCCCGGCATTGCGGTCGTTGTAAATATAATCGGTATAACGGTCACCGATACCGAAAACCCTCACACTCCCGCCCCTGAATGAGTTCCCGAGTACATCCTCCACGGTTTTCAGTACCGCACGGTCGATAGCCTTCACCATACTGGTCAGCACAAAGCCCGGCGCATCGGGTTCCTGGTCGCGATCGGTGCAGATCACCAGCTTTTTCGTCTTGCGGGCCGCCTCGATAACGCCCATGCCGCTCGCCCCCGCTGCCTGGTAGATGATATCCGCCCCGCGCGCATACTGGCCGAGGGCAAGTTCCTTGCCCTTGGCGGGATTGGTGAAAGCGCTTCCGGTCATGCCGATATATGCCGGAATAACCGTTGCTTCGAGATTGACATATTTCACCCCTTCGGTGAAGCCGGTCTCGAACTTTCTGATAATGGAGGACTCCATGCCGCCGATAAAACCGACCTTGTTGGTTTTTGTCACCAGACCGGCAAGCGCTCCGGCAAGAAAGGAGCCTTTCTTCTCCTCGAACACGATGCCGGAAAGATTTGTCGGCAGTTCGACGCCAGGTTTGGCGATATAGTCGATGCAGACAAACTTCTTGTCCGGAAACTCCCTTGCCATTGCCGTGATGTCGTCACTGAACAGCAGGCCGACACCGATAACCAGATCGACATCCGGATCTGCCGCCATCTGCCTGAGTGCGGCTTCCCTGTCGGCCCCTTCACCGGATGGTTCCGTATAGATGAAATCGATGCCGTGCCGCTCCTTTGCAAGTTCGAGACCATGGTATGCCGAATCATTGAATGAACGGTCGCCGAGACCGCCTACGTCGAAAACCAGACCGGCCCGCAGAGAAGCGGTTTTCTTGTCTTCATTGGTCTTTCCGGATTCCGGGGCACCTGAACAGGCCCCGAGGAAAAGAGTGCATGTAAGAAAAAAGCAGAGCAAACGGTTCATGTCGGCTAAAGGGAAAAGTCTGAGCTGAAGATAAGACTGTCACGGTTTTCCAAGAATTTTAAGTTAGAAAAAACCGTGCCCATTTAAAAACCGGCATGAAACAAATTTGCTGCAGCCCTTCTACAAAGGAGAGTCCGCTTGTGCATGCCGCACGGCTGCCGGAAAAAATCTTACCTCCCCAAAGCGCTTTTGCGGAAAGAGCCCTATGGAGAATATCCCGAAGTTCTTGTTATATTTTGGCTTATAGGTGAAGAAATATTCCTTTGGAAACCCGCTGCTGATGGACCCGGAACCGAAAACCATATGCTTCAGGCTGCAAGAGAATGTATCTCTGGCAACGCTGTCGGAATCCCCGGCATTTCCGGTTCAGCTGCAGCTTGAATTCCGCAAAAAAGAGAACCGGGTTTTTTACGACACCTTTGAATGGCGGTTTTTTCAGCACGGCCTGGCCATAGCAAGAAAACGGAAACAGCTCTCCTTGTACGATCTTGAGAACGGAGTGGAAACCGCATCCATGCCTTTTCCGTCCGCTCCCGCTCATTTTCTTCCCTCATCGCTCTCCCCCGGGCCGGCAAGAACCCTTCTCGAAAAGATAACGAAGATCAGGGCGCTTCTGCGGCGATGCAGAATCCATACCGAATCGGTTTCCTGGAGAATGCTCGACCGGGAGGAAAAAACCATCGGGTTTCTTGTTTCAGAAACATGCTTTCTGCTCCGTGACGGCAAGAGAGCGCCGATAAGCGGCATACTGCTGCTCACGCCCCTGAAAGGGTTTCTGGAGGAAACCTCCCGGGTTGCCCGGCACCTTGAAAAAGTGCTCGGCAGCCAAAGCATCTTCGAATTCAGGGAGCACTTCACCCTGCTCATGCATGCGGCCGGAGAACCGGTGAACAGCTACAGCTCAAGAATACGGCTTTCGCTGCGGCCCACCGACCCTATCCGCATATCCGCCGCACGCCTGCTGCTTGCCACGCTCGACGTCATGCGAAGCAACGAGCGGTGGATTCCTCGGGATATCGACACGGAGTTTCTGCATGACTTTCGGGTCGCCATCCGCAGAACCCGGTCCCTGCTCGGCCAGATCAAGGGTGTTCTCAGTCCCGATTCAACCCGGGCATATCGGAACGCGTTCAGGGAGGCCGGAAAAAAATGCAACACCCTGAGGGACTGCGATGTCTACCTGCTCAAGGAGAACACATACCGGACGATGCTTCCCGGGTCGCTCTCCAGCCACATCGATACCTTCTTCAACGACCTTCAGGCAACCCGCTCCGCGGAATTGCGGAGCTTCTCCGCCTTCCTGCGCTCCGCCTCATTCCGCACCATGCTCGCTGATTGGGAAGCGCTCCTGAGCGAAACCATCAACCGCCAGGAGTCACCGGACGAAACGGATGCCGGAGAGCTGCCCACCCTCGCTGTTGCCAGAAAAGCTATCGGCAAGGCGTGGGAAAAAGTGCTCCGTCACGGCAGAAGCATACCGCAGGAAGCCTCCGACAGCGAACTGCACGCATTGAGGATCGACTGCAAGAAACTCCGGTACCTGCTTGAATTTTTTGCTTCCCTTTTCCCTGATAAGACCGTCGGACAGGCGATCAGGCATCTGAAGGAGCTGCAGGAAAATCTCGGCACCTTCGTCGATCTTGCCGTCCAGCAGCGCCACCTGCTCGGATACATTGAATCCATGAAAAACAGGCCTTCGGATCCGGAGCTTGCCGCTGCTCTCGGAGGGCTTGTCGCCGAGCTGTACACCCGGCAGGAAAAGGCACGCAGAACATTCGGCCATACGTTCCGCCGTTTCGATGACGACGAAACCGAAACCCTTTTTACGGAGATCATAAACCGCTGACTGCACCACATGAAAACCATTGCGCTCTACAGTATCAAGGGAGGAGTCGGAAAAACCGCGGCTGCCGTCAATCTCTCCTATCTTGCCTCGAAAGATGCCGTACCCACACTCATCTGCGACCTCGATCCGCAGGGAGCAAGTTCCTATTATTTCAGGATATCTGCACGGGAAAAATTCAACAGCACCAAGTTTCTGCAGGGCAGCAAAAAAATATTCCGCAACATCAAGGCGACGGACTTCGAACTGCTCGACCTGCTTCCCTCCGATTTCTCGTACCGAAACCTCGACCTTGAACTGCTCGAAGAGAAAAAGCCCCAGAAAAAGCTCAGAAAAAACATCGAAGAATTCCGTGAGGAGTACCGATATCTCTTTTTTGACTGCTCTCCGAATCTCACGCTGTTTTCCGAAACCATCTTTGCCGCTGCCGACATCATCCTCGTTCCGGTGATTCCAACCACGCTCTCGATACGCACCTACGAACAACTCAAGGCATTTTTCCTCGACAGCGGGCTTGACGTCTCGAAAATCCGGGCATTTTTCACCATGGTGGAAAAGCGCAAGTCAATGCACCGCGACATTATCGATGCCTACGCAAACATGCCCGATTTTCTGCAGGAATCGATTCCATACAACTCCGAAGTGGAGAAAATGGGCATCTACCGGGCTCCGCTCAATGCCGTCATGCCTTCGTCGGTTGCCGCAAAGGCATATCAGCGCCTGTGGGTGGAACTCGGCCTGAAAGCCCTTTCGTAAAAAAAAGGCAGGCACCCGTCTCTTCCGGCATTCAGTAACCTCTTCAGCACCTCTTTGTATGAGCAAGGCAAAGGTCTCCTTTCAACCGGGTCGCAGCATCTTCGTCGGGATAGCGACAGCCGCGATTTTGCTGACCATCTCGTACTGCAATTTCCTGCGCCCTTCAAGAGATCTCGACGCCATCAAAAAATCGGGAAAACTCCGGGTCATCATGACCTGCGACCCCATCAACTACTTCATCTACAAGGGCGAGCCGATGGGGTACAGCTATGAGCTCGTCCGCAAGTTCTGCGGGCATCTCGGCGTGGAGATGGAAGTTGTGCTGGTCCGCGACCTGAACAACATGCTCTCGACCCTCAGGGCCGGAAAAGGAGACCTTGTAGCGCACAACCTCACCATTACCGGCACCAGAAAGCTCGAAGTCGACTTCTCCGATCCGATCAGCCATACCGAACAGGTGCTGGTTCAGAAAAAGGAGAGCGGACCGGGCCATGTCAGGAGCATTCGTGAACTCGACGGAAAAACCGTCCATGTCAGATCGGGCTCGGCCTACTACACCCGGCTGTGGCAGATCCGGAAAACCGAAGGCATCGACATCGACATTCTGAGCGTACCCGGATCGAAAAGCACCGGCCAGCTGATCAGGGAGGTCGCGACGGGAAACATTTCCTACACCGTGGCAGACAGGAACATTGCCGACGCACACCGGTCGCTCCATGCCGATCTCGACTTCGAAACTCCGGTCAGCGAAAAGCTGCCGATTGCCTGGGCGGTTCCGAAGCATACCTCGAAACTGCTCGGGAGACTCAATGCCTGGCTTGCCGATGCAAAGACAAAAACGTACGTCAACATTCTCCAGCACAAGTATTACCAGCAGCAGTACACGTTCCGCAAACGCACCATCCATGCGTTTTATTCGGAAAAGGCCGGCGAAATCTCCTCGTATGACCCTCTGGTTAAGAAATATGCGGCTGAAATCGGGTGGGACTGGCGGCTGCTTGCCTCCCTCCTCTATGAAGAATCGAACTTCGATCCCGAAGCGATCTCCTGGGCAGGCGCCACCGGACTCATGCAGCTCATGCCGGGCACCGCCCGCATGTTCGGCATCACCGATCTTTTCGACCCGGAAACCAACATCCGTGCAGGCACCCTGTATCTCGACCGCCTGCAGAAAGAGTGGGCAGGCATAACCGATCCGGAAAACCGCATCAACTTCATTCTCGCCTCCTACAATGCCGGCCCGGGCCATGTCCGCGACGCACAGCGGCTCGCCCGAAAATACGGAAGGGATCCGGGTGTATGGAAAGGAAGCGTGGAACGGTACATGGAGCTGAAATCGGATCCGTTCTATTATCGCGACGAGGTTGCCGAATATGGATACTGCAACGGCATCATGCCGGTCAACTATGCGCGCAGCATTCTCGGCAGGTATGCCCTCTACAGGGATGTCATTGCGCAATAGCGGCCTTTCCGCAGAGCGATCTCTCCCCGGCGGAAAAGCTTCAGCGTCAGTCAGCCAGGCGCCCTGCCTGAAAGGGCGGCGGCAAAAGCACGGAATGCCACTGATGAAAAAGAGGCGTACCGTACCCGTGAGGAAAAATCACTGGCGGCACGGATTTTCCTGACGAGTACCCTGGCGACAATCTCGGGTTCTTCGGCGACTTTTTGCAAAAAGTCAACCGTTTCAGGTGCTGCATCCCTGAAAAGCAGCGCGGTTTTCACCAGTCCGGGGCTCAGTTCATGCACCCCTATAGCTCTTGTGCCCTTTGCCCGAAGCTCCTTTTGAAGCAAAGCCGTAACCGTTGCAACGGCGAGCTTCGAAGTCCGGTGCGGTACCGAAGTTCGTGAAAACCCTGCGCCAAACCATGAAAAACCCATATTGAAAATGTGGTAAACCGGACGCCGTGACGGAGGTTGCCGCAACATCAGGTTCACGGCTACGGCCGAAGCCATCATGGTTCCGGCAAGATTCGTTGCACAAACCTCGCAGATATCCTCACTTCCGAGCTCCCAGAGCGGGCGTTTCCGCAACCCTGCACTCCCGGCGTTGTTGATCCAGCGGTCAACCATACCGAGCTTGTCAAGCACAAAAGAGGAAAATCGCTCCAGATCGGAAGATTTCGATACATCGCACACCATCGAGTAAAGCACTCCCTCGGGAAATCGCCGCTGCAGTTCCTGCACGGCATACTCAAGACGGCGTCCGTCCCTTCCGCAAATCACCACCCGGTCTCCGGCTTCAAGAAAACCCGCTGCAAGTGAGAAACCCAGGCCGGAACCGCCTCCAGTCACGACAATCCCATAACTCCGGACGTTACTGGAATCAGTCCTCTTCACAACCGCCTGTTTTTTCAAGGGGAAAATCCGAGACCGGGTACAACTCCCATCCCGAAGCATCGAAATGCCACCACTCGGGAGGAAAGGGCTCAAACCCTCCAGCCCTCATGACGGTTTCAAGCAGCATGCTGTTGCGTTGCGCCTCGGGAGACGCCCCTTTCCAGCTTCTGGAAGCTTTCTCGGAAAAATCGTCATAGCCGGTTGGCATTTCGAGCGGCCTGCCGCTGCTGTCCGCAAGGCTGACATCAACGGCGGCGCCCCGGTTATGCCGCGATCCCTTGGCGGGATCGGCAACGTACCGTTCATCGGGAAGAATGGCCCAGAAGGCCTTCTGAACCGACACCGGACGGTAGCAATCGAATACGATCAGCAGGTACCCCATCCGGCGCAGGTTCTCCTGCACCTTCAGGAGCTTCATGGCAACATCCCGGCGAAGGAGACACCTTGGCGCAGGATAGACTTTCCTGCCGGTAAAATTATTGGTGGTCGCATAACGGATATCGAGTATGATCGAAGAATCGTAATCCGCAATATCGGCAAGCACCATATCGAGTTCCCGTGCGAAACCGGAACTGAACGGCAGCAAAAACAGGAGAAAAAAAACGAACGCCTTCTTCATAAGCCGGAAACAGGTTATTGCGGCATCTCTCCGCGTGACGGCTGCCAGTAACGGTAAAGCCCGGCAACGCTTTCCGGAATCATGTCCCGCCACGCCTCACGCTCCTCGTCGTTCAGTTCCGGCATATTCTCATCGGTGCCGGAGAGCAGAAAAACCGGCGCAAGCAGCAACTGCTCGGCATTCTCCTCCTTTTCGTCACTTCCGAAAACCGGAAGCCATTCGTCCCAGCGCAGCTCCATGCCGATAATGAACCCCAGCGACCAGGCTTTCACAGCAAGCGCCTCCTCTTCCGGATCATCGAACATGCAACGGTCAAAGAGCGGTTCATACCCGTCAGGATCATCATCGAAGACGGAAACCACGGAATTCATGTACCTGATGACAAGGGAGGTGATGCGTGAGGCCTCTTCAGGAGAAGCAAACGAAAAAGCGCCTCCCCCTTCGACATCCATGACCATCGGCAGCCATTCATCCGGCATCACCAGAGACGGCCCGACTGCGAGTGAAGCAAGAAATCCGTCCAGCATGTCAAGCGTCATGGATTTGTCGTCGTGAGTATCCGAAAGAAGAAAATCTTCAAGCTCGTCGAGCTCTTCGCTTGAAAGCGGCAACATGAGATCGTCGGAGAGGTTCATAAAAAAACAGTTGGCGGAAGTTGATTGTCTGCACGAAATCCGGAATGAAACTTCATGTTCAAAGGTAACGATATTTGGTGAAAACAGGAATAGCGAAACGGAAAAAGCCTTATAATGACATACGTTATACCTTTTTTTACCGTCTGCTTTCCCGTGATGGGCAACAGTGGAAAACGGTGCATTTTTCCCGTTCCGGTTTGGATTTCATGTAAAAAAACAGCTAAATTAAAAGAATCTGGTGTCTACCGGCACGAGAGCAAAAAAATCCCGATTCATCATCGGGCTGCAAGGAAAAAGCAATACCGCGCATCCCGCCGTTTCAGGACGGAAAAACGGGAACGGTTTTCCCGAAGCCCTTAAAATGCTTAGCATATGCAGCAGAGAACACGCTTGTGCAGACCGCGCGCTGTTTCAGGAAATCGCCGTTTCCTGTCTGTTTTTGCTCTCCTCCTGGCCATACTCACTTTTTCTTCCACCGCCGATACTTTTGCCAATCCCTCTTCCGGAAATACGGCGCTGCAGTCCGGACCTGAAAAACCGGCCTGCTCGATGAAGAACTTTTTCAGCGATGTGAAACAGTTTTTCGGCATCAGGTACCGCTTCGGGGGGCAGAGCACGGAAGGGTTCGACTGCTCCGGTTTCGTGCGGTTCATGTACGACCGGGTGTTCAGTACGAAACTGCCCCGCACCTCCATCGAAATGGCAAGTATCGGGCAGAAAGTCGAACGCAGCGAGCTCAAGCCCGGCGATCTGGTATTTTTCCAGACCCGCGGCAACCGCATCAGCCATGTAGGCATCTTCGTCGGCAACGACACCTTCGTCCACTCCTCCGTCTCCAAAGGCATCACCGAAGACCGGCTCCAGCAGAAATACTACGACACGCGCTTCGCCGGAGCCGTACGGGTGCTCGACAACATCATCCCGGATTTCCCTTCGCTGCCCCTGCAGTCCGACAGGAACACAGAGGACAAGGAAGCTTCCTGAGAGGTTACTCTGGAGCTTATCCTGACTTAAAAGCTTCATCAGGCAGGCTGTCGGCCTGCAATCCATGCCTGTAACGATCATCCTTTCAAACACGCTGCCCGAAGAAACCCTGCACTTCATGGAGGGCGCGTTCGGATGCCCAGGAGGTACGGCAGTTCCTCTTGACGGGTAATCCCGATTTCTGCCGGACGGAGTTCTGCGGAATGGTGGTTTCGAAAATGCCGCCAACGGGCGGGAGTTGCGGCATGGAATCCTGAATTGACTGACACCACCAGTGCTTCTTACCTGATGATGCCCTTCGCCTGCAAGGCTTCCCGCACCAGCTGCTTGCGAAGGGGCAGGTCGGCTTCGCCGAGAACATCCATGTTCAGGGCAAAGAACCAGACCTCATCATCTGTTTCGATATACCCGACATACCACCCGACCGGAGGTGTTGCCGATGCTGCCCACCCGGTTTTACCGTAGATCGTGAAGTCCGGTTTTTTTTCCGCAACCATGATCTCCCTGAGCGTTTCATATGAGAAGTCGCTGAACGGCAGCTTCCGCAGATAGAGCTTCCTGAGGAAATCCGCCTGCTCCGATGCGCTGATTTCCAGCGAGCCATCGAGCCAGAAAGTGTCCGCTTCGAACGGTTCACGCAGCTTGCCGAAACCGGTGCGCTTCAGGTAACTCCGGTATGTTGCGGCACCGACCTTCCGGGCAATCTCCTGATAGTACCAGACGCACGACACCCTGAAGGCGCTCTCGAGGGTCTGGTCACGGTTCCAGTCGGCAATGTCGTGTCGCTTGCCGTCCCATCTGAAAACGTGTTCCTTTCCCGTCACCGCCTTCTCCTCCAGCGCAACGAGGGTGTTGAGGATCTTGAATGTCGATGCCACGGGAAAGCGACGGTTCGCCCGTTCGTCATGGTGCACGATTGTCCGTGCGCCCTTCAGCGACGAAAGCACCAGAGTTCCATCGACGCCTTTCCGGATAAAGCACGACGCGATGCAGGCGTCTTCAGCCATTCCGGCTCGAGAAACCAGCAGGACAATAAAAGCAAGCACTATCGTTCGCATCATATCACCCCGGCTCGCGACCCCTTTTTATGAAAAACGACGATGCCTTGTATGGCGCATTTATTCCGGAAAAGGAACTTTATCAGATAAAGTGATTGTTATCAATTCGATAACTTCTTTTCGGCTCTTCCTTTTTTATCCTTCAGTACCCGTTTTATCACATGCTGCCTGATGCGGCCCGGCGGCACCCGGTTATGCGGTTTTCAACACAACGGAAAAACATTCTTCAGGGAGACACCATGACTGCAAATACAAGAGGACCGATTGAATTGCTCGATCAGATCTATACGATGGCTTTCTGGATGACCGGCTCCCTGACAAAGACCCATGATCTTGTTTACCGAACGTATCAGCATGTGGATTCCGACACATCGGAAGTCGAGCTGTTCAGAACATTCAGGAACCTGTGCAACAACAGGCTTGATCTTGAAAACGGTCTTTCGAAACAGGGCACATCATCCGGCAATAAACAGAATGATGCGCTTGTCTCAGCCCTCCGTCAACAGGAAATGGACAGCATATTCACGGCGTTGCTTTCCGATCTCTGCGGCCTGAAACACAGTTCCATTGCGATCATACTCGGCAAGCCGCTCGGCACAATACGCCTGTGGCTCTCCTCAGGACGAAGAGCCATTGCGAACGGTCTTCTTGCCATCCTGGCACTTGCTTGCGGAGAACCCGCATTTGTCTGCTGAAAAAAGCCTCACCATCGGTACATCAAACCGACTGAAGATCCCTGCGACCCGGTGATTTACCGGTGTCATTCAGGCGGCAGATACCGCCCGAGGTGATCGAGAAATGGCTTCGCCTCGACGAATCCCACGATCCGGCTGCCCTGGATCTCCTTGCCCGAAGCGTTGAAAAAAATGATGGCGGGAGGACCGAAAATGGAGAACCGTTTCATCAGAGCCTTGTCTTCGGCCGTGTTCGAGGTAACGTCAACCTGCAGCAGGGTCATGGTTTCGAGCTGCTTCCGAACTGAAGGGTCGCTGAAGGTAAAGTGCTCCAGCTCCTTGCAGGAGACACACCAGTCGGCGTAGAAATCAAGCATGACCGGCTTTCCGGCTGAAGCCAGCGCACGGTCGAGCTCGGCCTCCGTGCGGATCCTGGTGAACCGCACTCCCTCATCCGCACCGTTTTGGTCCTGGCCGGAAAATGCACGCAACCTCGAAAGCGGCTGCAAGGGATTGTCTCCGCCGGAAGCCGCTCCGGCAAGCTCCAGAATACCGATGAGGAGCAGCAGGATGCCGAGCGCCTTGCCGAAACGCAGCAGGACGGAGGGTTTTTCGGGCAGCATGTCGAATACGTGCAGAAACACCGCCGAGAGAATGGAAAGAGCGCCCCAGAGCAGCAGCGCCAGAGGGCCTGGAATGACCGGAGAAACCATCCAGATGGCCACACCGATCAGCAGCAGACCGAACAGGTATTTCACACCGTTCATCCACGCTCCGGATTTAGGAAGAAGGGTTCCGGCGGAGAGCCCAACCAGCAGCAGCGGAACACTCATGCCCATGGCCATGGAGAAAAGCGCAACGCCCCCGATCACAACGTCGCGGGTCTGGCTGATGTACACCAGCGTACCGGCAAGCGGTGCGGCCACGCAGGGGCCGACGATCAGCGCCGAGAGAGACCCCATGAGGAACACTCCGGCGATCTGGCCGCCCTTGAGCCTGCCGCATGTCTTTGCTATGCCGCTCTGCATGATGCCGGGTATCTGCAGCTGGTAGACGTCGAACATCGAGAGCGCGAGCACGATCAGCAGAACAGCGAAAAGCGCAAGCACCCAGGGCTGCTGCAGCGCTCCGGCAAGGCCTTCTCCGGCCAGACCGGCGGCAACGCCCAGCAGGGTGTAGACAAGCGCCATGCCGAGGCTGTAGGCCAGGGAGAGCATGAAACTGCGACCTCTCTTGAAGCAGCCGTCGCCCACAATGATGGACGAAAGAATGGGAATCATGGGCAGAATGCAGGGCGTAAAAGAGAGCAGGAGGCCAAAAAGCAGGAATGCAACGCTTATTTTCCAGAGACTGCGGCTTTCGAGAGTCGATTGCGCCAGGGAATAATCATCACCCTTTCCGGTTTCCACGACAGCCGAAACGCTATCCCCGCCATCTTCCGTAACGTCAAAGCCTCCGAAACCGCCGGCCCGCGGATCTTCGGCAACCTCCAGTACTCCCGGTTTTGCCGGATCTACCGTCACTATACGCGTAAAGGGCGGATAACAGAGCCCCTCCTCGGAGCACCCCTGATAGACGGCCCTGATGGTGAACGGCCCTGAGGCTTTGCTGAACGGTATCTCCAGCCGCAGGGAATCATGGTACACCACCGTGCGTTCGCCGGTAGACGGATCAGTGACCGTCTCCCCCGCCGGAAGGGGTGGAACCTGCAGTTCGGCATTGCCTTTCTCGAGGCTTACCTGCACCTGGTCGCCATAGAGCTTGTGCCCTTCAGCGATCTCCCACCGGAGCACCACCACAGGGGCGCTGCCAAGTTCCGCTTTCAATGTGAATGCCTTTTCCGGGTCGAGAAAGCCGGAGGCAAATACCGGATTGACAGAAAAGAAATGCAGGATGACAAGCGGTATGAATAACAGCGAACGGATCGGCTGAAAATATCTGGAACACATAACCGGCATATGGTGCAACTGTTTTTTGCCGCCCATGAGAAGAGCGGCCTTGAGAGCAACGGTCAAAACATCCTGCGGGCAGGGCCAAACCGGACACAGGCCGCCCGCTACTCAATGTATGGAGACGACCTGAAACAAGCAATACGGGCTTTGCCTCCCCTCCCCGAAAGAGGCGGCATGCGCGATCCCCAGCGGGAATGACGTGCGGTTACGGCAGGGCCGGCACGTCGGCCGGCTGCTCCTTGACCACGTTCGGCACGCCGACTGCACCGGTGTAGAACACCACGAGGCTTGCCTTTTCCTTTCCGGAATTGTAGCCATTATGCCCGGTGTTGACCACCTCGATAATGGCGTCACCCTTGCGGAACTCGAAGGTTTTTCCGTTCTCCATCTCGACGGCGAGCACGCCCTCGAGCATGTAGGCATACACCGGAACCGGATGCGAGTGCCACCCTGTCGATCCCCCCGGAGGCACATCGACCACAAGCACCGTCACTTCAGGATCGTCGGCGCGAAGGTACCGTATCCTGCTGCCGTCGCTCACCGTGGTCGAGGTCAGCACCTTCCTGACCGAAACATTACTGTACTCTTCTGCAAACAGAACGCGGGTCTGCAGTTGCATGAAAACAAACAAAACCAGACAAAGTTCGCCAAAAGCGAAAAGGAATACCGGGTGAGTACGGTTTCCGAACACCGCACCCTTGTGCTGTTTCATCATGGGGAATGAATGGTTGTATGCATAGGAAAAACAGCCCGTCAATACCGGCTGCATCAAGGGTTCAATGTACGTTTTTTCTCTCAATTGCATGCATTGGCGACCTTCGGCGGTTTCTTTTCCGAAGCCATCGAAGAAGTACGTTTTTTGTGTTTTTCCGGCAAAAACGCGTTCACTTTAGCGTCTGAAGTGATATATTGCCGGTGAAAGAGAATAACAGAATACTCTTTTTCAGTATCTCTGTATTGCCCCGAATCCGTGCTCTGTTTTTTTCTGTAACAGCAGTTCAAAACGGGTCCCCCCGAAGGAGGTATTTCCAGTATGAACAGTATCAGACTGCATCTCAAATTCGATCCGAGCGTTGTCATGTATCTTGTCATCGTAGACAAGCTGCTGCAGCGGCAATCGGATCTGCTCAAGGTCAAGCCGTCGGAAAAATTTTTCGACATGGTCCGCGAGCAGGTGATTTCCCATCTTGTCGACGGAAAGGAACCCCCGGAGCAGATTGCAGGACCTATCCTGAACATTGCCGACGACATGCTTGCAGGTCGTGAGGTTGTAATGCGCAGCGGTGATTATATCACGCTCATGAATTACGCAAGATCAAAGAAGCTGCTTTAACGCTGTTTCGGCCGAACCGGCGCAGGCAGGGTGCTGATCGCACCCTGCCTGCATTCATGCCCCCTCAGCATCCACCAGCAACACCACAACCACCTGCGCATGTCTTTTGAAGGCTTCCCTGTCGTTATGGGTCTTGAGCTGACCCTGGCCTGCAATCTCCGGTGCAGGCACTGCGCCTCTTCGGCAACCGGCATAACAAGGAGGAACGAGCTCTCGCTCGGTGAGATCCTCGGCATCTGCGACCAGTTTCCCGACCTCTTTGTCCGCGAAGTAGACCTCACCGGAGGTGAACCGCTTTTGCGCCCGGAATGGCAGCAGATAACCGAACACCTGCAACGCATGGATATTCCCGTCAGAATGGTCACCAACGGGCTTCTGCTCGAAGAAAACGCCCGTCAGCTGGCCGATTCAGGCATTGCAACCGTCGGGGTCAGCCTGGATGGTCTGGAAAAGACGCATGACCATATCCGTCAGAGACCCGGCCTGTTCAGGCAGATCATTTCAGGAATCGAAGCCGCACTCGACAAAAAAGTTCCTGTTGCAGTCATAACTGCCGTGAACGACATGAACATCGCCGAGCTTCCGGCATTACGGATGATCCTGCAGGACCTCGGAATCCGCCACTGGCAACTCCAGCCGCTTTTCTCTCTCGGCCGTGCACGAAGCGACGGGCTGAAACTCTCCTGCAGCACCTATCTCGAACTTGGAAAATACGTGCATCGGCACGCCCCGCGCTGTCAGGCTGAAGGCATCACCCTCATGCCTGCCGACGGAGTGGGATATTTCACGGATCTTGACACCCGGGATCGCCCCTGGAGAGGATGTTCAGCAGGCATATCCTCATGCGGAATCACCAGCGACGGAGAGGTCAAGGGATGCCTCTCGCTGCCGGAACAGTTCAACGAGGGGAATCTCAGGGAGCGCGATCTGTGGAGCATCTGGTTCGACGAAAGCTCGTTTTCCTGGAACCGGAAATTCAGCGCAGACAATCTCGGGGAAAACTGCAGGCAGTGCGTCTTCGGGCCTCAATGCAAGGGCGGCTGCTCGGTCATGTCGTTTGCCTCTACCGGCCTGCTGCACGACGATCCCTACTGTTTTCACCGGCTGACGAGCCGGAACCATCCCCTGTAAGCTGCTCTCCCTGACAGATAAACACGATCCGGCAGGCTGGCGGGAATGCGGTTTCCGGCTCCAGGAGCCAATACTTGCCGGTCGTTCAGTCGCGGACGCAGCGCACCGACATGCCGTCGATTTTTTCCTCGCCGCTTCTCACCACGGTTGCGACATGGTAGTTGAGCACCCTGTACCACCCGAGCGAGGGGGAGTGTTCCGCAGAAGTCCAGAAATACGCGCTCTGTGCACCAAACGCGAAAACGCCGTCGATGCCCCTCAGACCCCCGGGAAGCGCACTGAAGCCGCTCGTGTTTGTTGCTGCCTCGTTCGGGGTGCGCCAGAGCGAGCGCCCGGCCTCTTTCATTTTTCCTCCGGCGACGGCTTCACCGCCAAGAAAAGCGGTCAATTCCGACCACTCCCTGTCGGTCGGCACATGCCAGCCTTTTGGGGCCAGACCCCGAGGATCGTTGACGGCATACCAGTTGTACAGACGCCCGAAATTTTTTCCGTTTGCCGGATCGTTGTCGAAGTAGCACCATGCACCTTCCCCTTTTGCGGCTGCGTCGAGCCACTCCTCCCTGGTGGCGGCATGCCTGATGGCGTCTCCGTTGCGGTAACGGCTCACCCTCAGATTTTCCGCCGTCCAGACCTGCTTTCCGGCAGTTATGGCATGGTAGCCGTTTCCGTCGATATCCCTCATCCTGTCATCCGAAGCGCGCAAAGGCACTGAAAAGAGGGTGATTACGCTCATGAGAAGCAACATGAGCATTTGCCTGGTAATGTTCCGATGTTTCATCCTTTTCCTCCGTTTACTGTTGCTGTTGTTCGGTACGGCCGTCCTGAACACGAAACGATCATGACGACCGGAAGAAAAGTAACGGAGGAAAGCTTAAGCGGACTTTAAGCGACACTTAAAAGAGGCTTAATTTTATCGGGATGGAGAATCCCTGCAGGTATGGCAGTCCGATATTCCTGGGGGACTGAAAAGCTCCTTGACAAGCCTCCGCCACCGCAGGAAAAACCGGAGTATAACAACCGGGGCTTATCTTGCCGGCACGGGGAGCCTGGCCTTTCGGGCCGGTACCGTCGCAGACACCTGCTCCCCTAGCGGAAACGACTCGGCTGCCGTTGCCCGATCCATCGAGAGGGCGTATATAATCCGGGTCCTGACCATTGGGTATGCCGTCGCCATCGCCTCCGCCTATCAGCTGCATGAGGGGATTGTCAAAGAAACCTCCGGCAACGGCCGGAACTGCGGGTGAAAGCGCCAATACGGCAACGGCAAGGGCAAACATGCGAACGATTCCTTTCATGAGGGTGTCTCCTTTGTTCTGGTTGTTGCGGGGAGAGAGTCTTCGCATACAGCTCCCCTTATTACGAAAGGCAATTCACATACCAGAAAAGGGAAAAAAATCTATCATATTATTATTCAATCGCTTATGGAGAAAAAGAAAATGAGAACAACCTGCAGCAAAAGCGTTGATGACAACCGGCTCGTCGCTGTTTCGACGGTATGGGCGAAAAGAGTGCTTGTTTCATGAAAACCGGCGCCTGGCTGGAGCATATCCCGTCATTTCATGCCATATTTCTTCAACTTGTATCGCAGATGGCGCTCGCTGATGCCAAGCATTTCTGCGGCACGCGTCTGCACCTGACCTGATTCCCTCAGCGCTTCGGTAATCATTTCCTGCTCGAAGGCTTCCACCTTTTCGGTAAAACCGCCTTCAGCAACTTTTGCGCCGGAAGATTCCGGACGGTATTCGAATACCCGCATCGGAAGATCCTCGGTGGTGATGGTCGAGGCCCGCGAGAGAACGACGGATTGCTGCACGATGTTTTC
The DNA here is from genome assembly GCA_016866305.1 of Chlorobiota bacterium. GTDB lineage: Bacteria > Bacteroidota > Chlorobiia > Chlorobiales > Chlorobiaceae > Chlorobium. The sequence goes on from VGMX01000014.1 coordinate 57,558, forward strand.
AAGTTCACGGACGTTGCCGGGATAGGAATATTTCATCAGGGCATCCATCGCCTCCCTTGAAATTCCGGTAATCTGTTTCCCGTTTTCTTCGCTGAATCGGTGAAGAAAGGCATCGACAAGGGGAAGTATGTCGTCACGACGTTCCCGCAGGGAGGGAATCCTGATGGAGACGACATTGAGACGGTAGTAGAGATCCGCCCGAAGCGTCCCCTGGCGAACCATCGATTCGGGATCGCGGTTTGTCGCAGCTACGATCCGTACATCGGCCTCGAGGGGTGTCGAGCTGCCTACTCGTTCGAACGTTTTTTCCTGCAGTACCCTGAGCAGCTTGACCTGCAGGGAAAGCGGTATTTCGCCGACTTCGTCAATGAACAGAGTGCCGCCCTCCGCCAATTCGAAGCGCCCCTTGCGCAGCCTGTCAGCACCGGTAAATGCACCTTTTTCGTGACCGAAAAGCTCGCTTTCAAGCAGGGTTTCAGGCAGTGCCGCGCAATTGACGGCAACAAAGGGCTTTTCCCTCCGGCTGCCTGAAAAATGAACAGCCCTGGCGATCAGCTCCTTGCCGGTACCGGTCTCTCCGGTAACGAGCACCGATACATTGCTGGAGGCCACCCTACCGGCAATGTTCATCACCTGTGCCATCGCGGAAGATTGCGATATGATGCCCTGAAAACCGAAACGCTCCGAAAGCTGTGTTCGAAGAAGGCTGTTTTCGCTGATAAGCTGCTTCCGTTCCAGCGTATTGCGGATCATGATCCTGAGCTGGTGAAGGTCAACCGGTTTGGTGATGTAGTCGATTGCACCGAGTTTCATGGCCTCGATAGCCAACTCCACGCTTCCGTAGGCGGTCATGATGACAACCTCGATACCGGGATTCCGGTGCTTCAGTGCCGAAAGCAGTTCGACTCCGCTCATTTCAGGCATTCTGAAATCGGAAAGCACGATATCGACAGCCTCCTCGGCGGCGATTTCAAGAGCTCTCCGGGGATGCGAAGACTTCAGCACCCGATACCCCTGTTTGGAAAGAAAACCGGCGATGCTCTCAAGCTGGACGCTTTCGTCCTCAACCACAAGTATGGTATGATCCATTATTGTCAGCCACCCGTTATATGAATGATTGCCGAAAAACCGCCGTTCACACAGCCGGCAGCACAACCCTGAAGACACTTCCCGCTCCTTCCCTGCTCGAAACCTCGATCATCCCTCCGTGGGCGTGGACAATCTGGTTGGCGATACTCAGCCCCATACCGGTGCCGTCGTCTTTAGTGGTAAAATAGAGGTTGAATATTTCCGGGAGTTTCGCGGCAGGAATTCCCGTACCGGTATCGGCAACCTCGATAACCGCCTGGCTCCCACGGCAGAACACCCTTAGCGCAATGTGTCCCCCCTCGGCTGTGGCTTCAACGCTGTTTCGAACGATGTTGAGCAGCACCTGCTGCATCTGCTCCCTGTCGAGCTGTACCGTTTTCCGGCACCCGGCATCAAGCGTAAAGCGGACACCTTTCTTTTCGGCCTCACTCTGCAGTACGGTACTGTAGCTTCCGACAAAGTCGTTAAGATTGACCGGCACCGGCATAAGCTGCGGCGGACGGACGAATTTGAGAAAGCGCTGGATAATGGCGTTGACGCGGTGCACCTCGGACACCACGGTTCGAACGAGATGGCGGTACTCGGGTTCGTCGGCAGCCGGCGAGAACTCGATATCGAGGCGTTGAGCCAGAATACCGATGGCGTTCAGCGGATTCCTGATCTCATGGGCAACTCCGGAAGCCAGCTCTCCCATTGCGCTGAGCTTCTCCTGCCGGTCGATAACCTGCTGCATGGCACGCTCTTCCGTCAGGTCGCGAAGAACGGCGACAGCCCCCAGGATACGCTCTCCGTTACCGGTTATTCGGCTGAAATTTCCTGCCAGCAGCCTTTCCCGATCGCCTGCATGGCAGAGAAATTCGCGATTGAAGGCAGCCTCGCTCCCTTCATCCATGATACCGGAAAGAAATTGAGCACATTCAGGAAAAACCGCCTGTACGGGTTTGCCTGTCGCTTCGCCGGAAGAGACCCGAAGCAGCTTCTCGGCCGGTCTGTTGATCAGGGTTACGCTCCCGGCAGCGTCTACCGTAAGAACGGCGTCTGCCATGCTTTCAAGAATGGTGGATGAAAATGTCTGCACCCGCTGGTAGGCGTCTTTTATAACCGTTTCGTTTCTGCGGCTTATGACGAGGTTGAACATGACAAGCCCTCCGATGGCAACAAGAGTGAACAGCATGAAAAAACGGTTTCGCAGCTTATCGAGGGCCGCGCTGAAATGATCGTTTTTCAGACCTATGCGCAAAAGCCCCACATTGGCAGAACCGTAATAAAAGGAATTCACGACTTCAAAAACCGTTCTGCCTTCGAATGCGGTCATCCGGGTCAGCGGCTTACGGGTCAGCATGGCCGATTCGAGAAAAGCGTCAGACCGGACGGATGCGGTTTTCGAAACATTGGGCGTGGCGGCCAGAATCCCGGTCGAGTCCTGCCAGATAATGTAGTCTATACCGGTACTGTCGGCTCCTATACGCTCAATGAGCTGGCCGACGCCAAGTTTCCGGCGCAGATCGAAAAGCCTTGTCGCATCAACATTTCCGGCAATCACACCACCCCTGCTCCGTTTGACGGCGGCAATCAGACGTGGCCCCCTGTCCGAGGAGCTTTGGCGGATTCCAAGCAGCAGGGAATCCTTTTGACCGGAAAATATCGGCTGCAGACAGAGCCGGGAGTCACACTGACGTAAGAGAGGGGTATGATCGGGTGGTGAATTGAAAGCGATGCGCTTTCCCTTGCTATCGAAAATGTTGACGCGGTAGATTCCGCTCGATCCGGCAATTGCTGAAAGCTCCTTCGAAGTCAGCTCGTGCTGTTTATCCAGGCGGTCCAGAAGGCGGAGCTGATCGATAAGGCTGCCTGTCAGGAGGGAGCTGTTTTCGGTATAGCCGGTGATGGCATTTTCAGCGCCCTCAGACAGCGCGTGCATGAGCAGTGCAGCCTCCTCGCGCATGATGTGCTCGATCTCGGATTTCCGGTAGTGGTATTCAAAAAGAGCCGTTCCGAGAAACAGGAGCACAAAAAGGGCAAACGCTGCGCCAAGATACTTCGGCGAAAGCATCATTACCCGTTTTTCCGGAAGCCTGTACTGTTCCATCTTTTTCAGTCATACTCCTGAAAGGTGTACGCCGCAATCATGAGCGTCCTCAAGGGCTGATCATGGTTTCAAGCATTTCGCGCAACCGGCTCATGTCGATGCCGTTTCTATCGGCTATTGCCCTCAGGGTCATAGCCGGCTCGGCTTCGATGCCTTTTTGCTTCATGGCAAGCTGCAGTGAAGCAGCCGATACGCCAGCTTCATCGGCTACCTCCTGCAGGGTTTTGCGACCAAGTCCCTCTGCCGGAAGTTTCCTGGCTCCGCTTTTTTCGGGAGCAAGAGGAACGTAAAGCTTTTCGGCCGTCGTATGGTTCTTCAGGGCTATCTCCCCAAGGGTCTGCTGAACCGAATCCACCCTGAATCCAGCTTTTTCGAGCTTCGCCTTCAGTATCCCCGCATCACCGCCAAGCCCCGGCTGAAGCGCAAGCTCGACAAGCGTCATGGTTTCGGCGTGAGGCACCGGTGGCTGCATCTCCCTTTTTTCCCACGACGCCGATACGCTGTTGCCGAAATCGATGATCGCTGCAAAAGGCTGCAGGGAAGAGTAGGTCCCGACTCCAAAAAGAAGCGCAAGCAGCACGCTGCCGGACAGCTCCAGCGGACTTTTCAGGCCGGCGCTCGTCTTTGTTTTCAGATACGAGAAGAACGCCTTCCAGTTGAGGACGAAAAGATGGAATATCGAGAGCAGGGCGAAGGCGAAACCGAAAATCGCATGCTGGTTTTCCCACCCGGTTTTTGTCAGGCCGAGCATGCGCCAGTCCGTCCAGTTCGCCACCCTGCCGGGTGGAGAGATATAGAGAATCACCCCCGAAACAAGCAGCATCAGAAAGGATAGCAGAAGCCCGAAACTGACAAAAATCCGCCAGCTGAACGATTTTTTCATGTTCACCTCCTCTCTACTGGTTCATAAGCCGACCCTTTCCTCCGCCACCCATACCTCTTCCACGACCCATTGCCGGGTTGTACTGATCCCAGAACCATCCGGTCACGGCCTTGAGCTCAGCATCAGTAAGCTTGATGAGCGGCATGAGCCCGAAGCGCGTTACCGCCTGCTGATCGACAGCTTTGTTTTTATCGGGTTTTTTCAGAAATGCTGCCATGTGAGCTACACCCTCGGCTTTCGTCGCAAACTTCTCGTGGTAGCGGTTGGCCAGAGGGATAACCGGCGGAGCGGATTTGGGGGGCGGATTGATGGAGTGACAGACGCTGCAGTTGCGATCGAATACCGCCCTGCCGTCAGGCGTTACGGCCGTTGCCGCCGAAGGATGAACCTCCGATACGATTCCAGATAACATAAACACATACAAGATTTTTTTCATGACAACACTCCTTTGATAACAACCATTGCTGAACCTACAGACATCAACTTTGCCCTGCAAAGCATAACGCGGCAGCATCGCCCGGCGTTCTGGCTCCAATCGCCCCGACGGTTACTCGCGATACTTTCATGGCAATAAGTAAATATCAAAAAACATGCCAATAAGAGAAAACATCACGCAACCTCTTTTTTCAGAAGGCATTACGCGTCGTTCGGCGTTAACGGCCACAACACTGCAGTATAAGAATTCCGACCGAAAGGTCGAAATATCGACCATACGGTCGGAGTCGCAGCCTTTCGGAAAGGGAACCCCTCCGTAATTTTAAGCGAAGTTTAAGCTTCTCATGAGAATCCTTTAAGGAAAGGGATGCTACCTTGTTCATGTTTTAAGCCATAGTCAGGCGACAGCCTTCGGGAGCCTGACGAAACATAACCAAAGGAGATAGCATGACATTGAAATCATGGGCAACCCCGCTTGCCATCGGAGCTTTTATCATTTCTGGCGTTACAGGTCTTCTGTTATTTTTCGATATTGAAATCGGGCTGGTCGAACCGGTTCACAAATGGCTCAGCTGGCTGCTTCTTGGAGGCATCCTGCTCCATACCGCTTCGAACTGGAAGGTGTTTACCGGTTATTTCTCGAAAAAAGCCGGCCTTGGAATAATCGGCGCGGCGGCTCTTGTCACGACGCTCTCACTGCTGCCGATGTTCGGCGAGGGCGAAGAGGAGCACGGAAAGGAGAGCACCGGAAAAGCCGCCGTGCAGGCGCTCGAATCCTCTTCGCTCGAAACCGTCGCACTGGTTCTGAAAGCGACACCGGAAGACCTTGCCGCAAGACTTGAAAAAGAAGGCATCGCAGCCACCAATCCGTCCATGACCATCGCCGAGATTGCGCAAAAGAACGGAAAGGAGGAAAAAATGGTGCTCGGAGCGCTCTTCGGGAAACCCGGAAAGGGCGGAGAGGAGCGGATGGAGGGTGACGAAGACGATCATTAACGAATTACAACTGTCATGCGGATTCTTGTCATCGAGGATGAACCCGGAATAGCGCGCTTTCTCAAGGACGGACTTGAAGAGGAGTATTTTGCCGTCGATCTGGCGTTCGACGGCAAAAGTGGCCTTGATATGGCTCTCCTGAACGAGTACGATCTCCTGATCGTTGACTGGATGATTCCGGGCATCAGCGGTATCGAGGTGTGCCGGCAGGTTCGCAAGGCCGGCATCGATGTGCCGCTGATTTTCCTGACCGCCAAAGACGCCCTCGAGGATATCGTATTCGGCCTCGACGCCGGTGCCAGCGACTACATCAGAAAACCGTTCGCCTTCGAGGAGCTGCTTGCCCGCATACGGGTTCAGCTCCGCAGAAACAGCCCCGCCGGCGACCAGCTTACGGCCGGAAGGCTCAGCGTCAATCCCGTTACCCATCAGGTATTCTGCGGCACCGGAGAGATCATGCTGACCCCGAAGGAGTTTTCCCTGCTGGAGTATCTGGTGCGCAACAAGGAAAAGGTCTGCACCAGAAGCCGCATCATCGAACACGTCTGGGACATTCATTTCGATTCCGATACCTCGGTAATCGACGTGTATATCAACTTTCTCCGGAAAAAACTCGACCATGCAGGGTGCGGAAACATCATTCAGACCATCCGGGGCGTCGGCTACATCATCCGCGAGTCCTGAATGCCGGGCATAAAAAAAAACAGAGGGTTCGGCCGGAAGCATGCCGGTTCCGTTCAGGAAAAACCTTCCCTGAGCCTGCGCAGCCGCATTGCACTCTATTACACCATCGCGACGGCAATCCTGCTCGCCCTTGTCTTTACGCTTGTATTTTTCACGGTCGAACGGGTGGTCTACAGCCACTTCGACGACGAGCTCGATCGGGAAGTCTCGGAAATCCTCGAAAAACAATCGCATGGAAGATCTGATGTATGGAATTTCGACATCTCCGACGATGACAGCCACAGTGATGAAGGCGGCGATCATCATCACGAAAGAGGGGATGACGAAAACAGGGATGAAGATGATGAAGAATTTGTCCAGCTTGTCAGTCAGACCGGAAAAGTAATTGCCAGATCGGCTAACCTTGCCGGCGACACCCTCACCTTTCAACCCGGCGGACAGCAAAAGCGCTTTCGAAGCAGCACCGCCGGTCGGCTCGATGTGCGTCAGGTTCAGGTTCCGCTGGCCGATTCAAAAGGAAAAATCGAAGGTTACCTCCTCGCGGCGGTTCCCGTTCGGGATGCCGTCACGATTCTCGGCGATCTGAAGCAGGTGCTTCTGCTGTCGTATCCGGCCATTATTCTTACCCTCTTCATCCTCACAAGAGTTATTGCAGGTCGAAGCATCCGGCCGGTTGAAGAGGTCATTGCCTCGGCAGAAAAAATAACCAGGGAAAATCTCGAACGGCGCATTCCCCTTCCCCGAAACCAGGATGAACTCTACAGGCTTTCCGCCACAATCAACGCACTGCTCGAACGCCTCCAGGATGCGTTTCAGCGGGAAAAACAGTTTACATCCGATGCTTCCCACGAACTGAAAACGCCGCTCGCATCCCTGAAAGGCACTCTCGAAGTGCTGGTGCGGAAACCAAGGGAACGCGAACACTATGAAGAACGGATCCGCTTCTGTCTTAAAGAGCTGGACCGGATGTCGAGACTGATCGACCAGCTTCTTGTGCTTGCCCGCTACGAAAGCAACGGCATAAAAGCTCATATGGAATCCGTGGATCCTGGTTGCCATATCAGCGAAGCGATCGGACGGATGCACCCCCATGCTCTGCAGAAAAACATTCCGATCAGTTTTACCGGGCCGGAATCATGCATGGTTTCGGCTGACCCGGCAATGCTCGACATGATTTTCGAAAATATCCTGTCGAACGCCATCAAGTACTCCCCTTCAGGGTCAACAGTCTCGGTGACGCTTTCAAACAGCACCGGTTCTGTGCTCTGCAGCATTGTCGATAACGGTATAGGCATTCCGGAAGAAAAGCTTTCAAGGGTTTTCGAACGGTTTTACCGGGTTGACGAATCGAGAAGCTCGGGAACCGGGGGGTTCGGTCTCGGGCTCGCTATCGTGAAAAAACTTGCCGACCTGCAGCAGATAGCGGTAACGATAACAAGCCGCACAGGCACGGGGACAACCATCGAGCTGCGCTTTTCACGTCACGAAAAATTTTAAGCGGTTTTTATGCCTTGTTTTATCCCTGCTTAAGAATCCCCTGATATCTTGTTCAAAAGAACACTGTCCCGAATACGAACGGATGGGCAAGTGATACTTTCTGTGGCTTGACGATTTCCGACAATGTGGCAATCCGTGCTTATACAACGGGCTTTACCGCTCACGCTCTCCTACCTGCTGCTCGTTGCTGCAGCGATATCGCTCGATTACATCCTGCATGCCGCCCGTCTGGCATGGATCGGACGGTATCTGGGAGTTGCCGGAACAGCGTTTCTCGTTTTTTCGTTCGGGTATTCAGCCCGCAAAAAAAAGCTTGTCCGGAGCGGCACGCTTAAATTTTTTCTCAGGCTCCACTGCAATGCAGGGTGGATCGGAACTCTCATGGTGCTGGTGCATTCAGGTATCCACTTCAATGCGATGCTTCCCTGGGCGGCTACTGCCTTCATGATGATCGTAACTGCCAGCGGCCATATCGGGCAGTACCTTGTCCGAAAAATCCGGGAAGAGGTGAAAATGAAAAAAAAGCAGGCCGGCATCACGGAAAATGCCGATGATTTCCCGGACCAGCAGCACTACTGGGACAGCCTGACCGTGAGCGCTCTCGACAGATGGCGAACCATTCATATGCCCATCGTTTCCGTGCTGCTTCTTCTCTGCATGCTGCATATCTTTTCCGTTATCTTCTTTCTGAACTGGGAGTAAAAACGTGAAACCGCTGTTCGTTTTCATCCTGTGCCTCGTCATTCTCGCTGCGCTGGCTATAGCCTTTCCCGATCCGCTGCTAAGTCCCGGCCAGCTCCTGAAAGGACATGAAAAACTGGAAACATCCTGCCTGAGCTGCCACCAGCCATTCGGCGGAGCCGCATCGGCCCGATGCATCTCCTGTCACAAACCGGACGATATCGGGATCAGAAGCGTCGCCGGTAACCCGATTCCGGCAGATTCCGGAAAAGCACCCTTTCATAAGGCGCTTGCCGGGAAATCCTGTACCGGCTGCCACTCCGATCACCGGGGAGCCAAAGCGGCACCGGCTCTCAAAACGTTCAGACACCAGTATCTGCCACCTGACTTCAGCAACAGGTGTATCGATTGCCACAGGAGCAGGAAACCTGGGGACGACATCCATCGTGCCCTGTCATCGAATTGTGCGGAATGCCACGGCACGAAACAATGGAAGCCCGCAACCTTCGATCACAAGAGCTTCGTCGCCGCGGCCGGCAAACAGTGCGTCTCCTGCCACAAGCCGGACCGCCCGAACGACAACCTCCATCTGAACGCAGCGGCTGCGAGCTGCGGCGCATGCCACGGCACGAAACAATGGAAGCCCGCAACCTT
>VGMX01000015.1 GCA_016866305.1 Chlorobiota bacterium
GGAATGACCGGTGAGCGTCTGGAGGCAGATGCCGGAGTGTGCATCCCACAGCTTCAGTGTCTTATCCGCAGAACCCGAAACGATGCGCGCCCCGTCCGGGCTGAATGACGCAGCTCTGACCCCGGCGGAATGACCGGTGAGCGTCTGGAGGCAGATGCCGGAGTGTGCATCCCACAGTTTCAGTGTCTTATCCGCAGAACCCGAAACGATGCGCGTCCCGTCCGGGCTGAATGACGCAGCGCTGACCCCGGCGGAATGACCGGTGAGCGTCTGGAGGCAGATGCCGGAGTGTGCATCCCGCAGCTTCAGTGTCTTATCCGCAGAACCCGAAACGATGCGCGTCCCGTCCGGGCTGAATGACGCAGCGCTGACCCAGGCGGAATGACCGTCATAGATCGAGAATAGAGTTTTTATGGGAGTGGGCAAGCTGGTCAAGCCTTCGCAACGAGCAACAACAGCAAGGCTTTCATCAGGAAAATCAACCATCTCAGTTGCCATGCACTTGACAAACGTAGCAAGTCGGAGTTCTGCTGACAACCATCTGCTTTTCCGAAGATCGCAATTGCGCCAGATTCCCGCTACGGCATCGGCTTCCGTGTAATCTGCCCCGGCTGCGTTGCAGTCAAGAAACTCGGCATTGACGAGGTTAGCGTTCCTGAAGGAGGCTTTGCTGAGCACGGTGTTCCTGAAGTTCGTACCTCTCAGATTTGCAGTATCGAAGAACGCTCCAGAAAGGTTCAGGTTCCCGATCACCCAACCGGCAAGATCGGCCTGTTCAAGATGTACGGTTCGCAGTGCAGGAATAGGCATTCCATGCTCATGCAACTTCAGGCAAAGGGCGAAGGCCAGTTCGGAGACGCCCTTGTTACAAGCGGTTTCAAGAATCATTGTAATCGATGCAGCGACTCCGGATGATTTTCGTTCATCGATCGCAACCATATCGGCCACGAAGTCGAGCGTCTCCCTCGAAGGCATGTTCATGGCAAGCTGCTTCGGCTCGAACTGCCTTGCCGAAAGCACATCGACAATGAACCCCGCAAGAAAGAACTCCTGCAGAGATGTGTGGGCGAACGAGAAGCTGCCTTCGGTTTCCCGGATGATGAAGGTGGCCGTGCGAAGGTCTTTCTTGAGCGTTTCGCGATTCATGCCGGCATAGGCATCCCTGATGACCGGGTTCAGGTAAAGCCACTCGTCGAGCCATTCATCAAGCTCATCCGTTGTCATCCCGTCGCCAGCCCTTTTGTGGATTTCGGCGGCAAGAGATTTCATGAGGCGTTTCTTGTGCGGAACGCTGAATTCATGTTTGCCCTCATCCCTCGCAAGCCAGTTATCCACGGTTGCGTCATAAAGGGTCGCCGTGTTGACAGGCCGGCCTTCGGCAATGAGCCGTTCGATGTCCGGAATGAATTCGGTAATCAGGGAAAGGGTGTATGGCCTCGATGCCAGATCTTTCAGGTTATGCACCTCGTCGAAGAGGTTGGCGATCCGGTCGATCTTCTCCTTGTCGCATCCGAGCCGTTTTTCCAGGTACTCCCTGATCTGTTCACTGTCGAAGGGTAACAGTGTACACGATCGGTACTCCTCCTTGCTGCGCCCTTCGCGATCCCTGCCAAGAAAGAGGGTGTTCTGCTCGATGGTGTCCCTGAAGTAGTGGGTACGACAACTGATGAGGAGTTTTCCCTGAGGCGGCTTGTTCTCCTTTTTATCCCGCTGTTCCCGGATGCTCCAGAGCTCAGCAATGAACTGGTTGGTTTCTTCTGGAGTGAAATGCACGGTCTTTTCATCGAGACCGTCGAAGATGATCATCGCCCGATTCGAGCGCACAAGACGGATGATATCCTCGGGCGTTACGATGCTCTTGTCGAGCGGGTCTTTGGCAAAACTGATGGCGTCCTGAAGAATGTCAACAAGCTTTGGGACTCTCTTCTCTGTTCCGATGCGGGTTGACACCCTTCTCAGGTCGATATAGATACAGAGGGGTACCGTTTCAGGCGATTCGTCGTGCATTGCGTTGATCTCGCGGGTAAGCATCCGGCAGGTGAAGGTTTTTCCCGTGCCGAAATCGCCGAGCAATGCGAAAAAGGGTACGTCGGTTTCAAGCGCCCAGTTCATGATATAGGGCCGAGCCTTGACGGTATCCGCTGCCGATACGCTTTCTGCCTTGTGGGTGATGGTTCCTTTACTGGCGCAGTTCTCGATATACCTTGCACATTCGTACCCAGGGCTTTTCAGGTGCCTGTCAGTGAATTTTCGTATCGGTTCGTCATCGCAGCTCAGAAGAGTATACCGTTCCCGTTCGCGGTTCTCCAGATATGCTTTTACCCTATCCTCGATCTGTTTGGCGAATTCATGAACGAATCGTGTCTGGTTAGACCCCTTTACCTCTTCGAACGACCTGTTCTGCTGATAGTGATAGATCTGCAGTTTTTCGATGCCACGCAGGTTCTGCCTGCTTATATCGATGCTTTTGAGTACCACCGGAAAGCAACGGTCAATGATGTGTGGCACCTCATGATCCTGGATGTAGGCACTTGCCAGAAAGCTGCTGGATACGAGCAATAAGCCGAAATCGCAGCTCCTGATCCGTTCCTGCAGTTCGTCATGCCATTGCGTGCCGCAAAGGAGATCGGTGTCGGCAGAAAAGGAAAACTGGTAATCTTTCGAGGTTTTAAGACGGTCCCTTACCAGATTGAAAAAACGCTCTTTCAAAACCTGGTCATCGTGGGCATAGGAAAGAAAGATGGTTATTCGAGGACGGCCATCGCCTCCTTCCGGCTCGGGCAGTGCAGCTTTGATCTCTACGCTCTCATCCGACCTGTAGCCGGACATTTCTGAGTAACCTCTCTCCAGACTTTTTTCGACATTGTATCCAAGAAGCGTCTGGCCGAACGATAGCTGTTCCGTGTTCTCTGCTGGTGAGGTTTTTTCGGGCAACAGCTCCAGACCCTGCTCGAGAAGCCATAGGGCGAACATCGGATCAGTCAGACGGGTCACTCCCCCATCCTCCTGGATATGATCGAGCGTCCTGAGCTTTCTGATCCCTGCCTGAATGGCGCTGAGCGAACCAAGGTGGTGTTTCCGCTGGTAGTCCACCGCATAAGGACTGTCAGCAGGTTCCTTCGCAAGCGCCCTGAGCAGCTTTTTCTGCCCTGCCGGAAGAGATCTTTCAATACTTGCGAAGTATCGTTCCTCCTGTTCGAGCATGCTCCGGATGCCTTCCTGGAACTCCTGTTCCCCAATCTCCTCTTTCCGGGCGCGGGTAAATATCTCTCCGGATACCCGCTGGACATAAAACGGATAGGCCTGGGTAATGCCGATGATCCGGGCAGCGATTTCCCGGAAGCACTCCTTGCCTCCTGCCTTGAATCGTTCGATGACAAAACGCACCGCATCTTCTTCAGGAAGTGGCGGTAACTGCATTTTGACAGCGCTTCGGTAGAACGGACGACTCTCCTCTTCAAACATGTCGAGAAGCATTCGCCGACGGCTTCCAAGAAAAAACCACGAACAGTTTGTCTGATGCTGGATGTGTTTGCGCAGAAGGGCTTCGATCTGCTCGCCGTTCCTCAGTTCGACAATCTCCTGGAATTCGTCGAGCACGATGTTGGTCTGCTGGGGATTGCCGGCAAGAAAGCGGTCGAGGCCTTCGAGCGTCTCTTCAAGGAAGGCGATACCTGTTTTCTGGCTCACCGGCTGAACCGAGATCGAAACGCTGCCGTCAGGCTGCCGGGTGAAGTTGGGACGCCAGTTATTGATGATGCTCAGTGCTTTTTTCAGCAGAGGGCCCTTCTGTTCGACAAACCTGAAAATATCTCGGGCTATGAGGGAGGCCACATCCTCGGCGCTTGTCGATCCTGAAATATCGATAGCGAGGGTAATGAAATTCTCGCGCGAAAGCACATCCTGCACCCTTTTGATAAGCGATGTTTTGCCATACCTCCTCGGCGAATAGAGCACGACGTTCGTATTCGATCGCGCATGGGCGCAGAGTGCGCCAAGTTCCTCATCGCGGCCGCAAAATGGTGCATCGAGAGAGAGAACCGTATAGCAGAAAGGGTTTACCGTCATTGCAACGTAATTATATTTTCATAGTTACTATGATATAATAATCATGAAGCTCATCTATTCAAAGAAAAATTTGCTCTTCGATAGAAATCTTCCGATCCGCTGACGAAAAGGAGTAAATAGCACCTAAAATTGTTCTGGCATTTGGAATCACTCGTCTGTTATCGCCACTATTATTTGCCATGGTCTTACCGTCTTACCAATAAAGGCTAAAGCTCAACTGCTTTTTTTTATGGGAACTCTGCGCTGCGTAGTAGGCCGAAACTTGGAGTTTCGCCATTCTACCGCCAGAGAAACAGCATAGGCTTTGCTGCGTTCGATGTTTCGGCTTCTTATACGGCATGACCGTCTAAGGCAGGGCAAAGAAACCGCACTTCTTTCGAATCTCTGCGAGTGCAGCAAGAACCGCGAAGAGATTGATGGTCTCGTTTCGAAAGGACAAAGTTCCACTGATTGGGTTGTAGCTACGGTGGAAGAATTGTCATCGATGCCGAGAAGCTCTCGCAGTTGCTTTCCGCGAGCCATGTACTGCTTCCTAGTAGGCCAGAGAATTTTCGATACGTTAGCTACAGCGATTAAAATCGATTGAATCGAACCCAGATTTCGATTGAATCTGAGGACTTGGCAAGTTGATCAGCGGCCTTCTCTGCGAACTTCGCTTGGGTAACGATTTCGCTGATAAGAACCTGCTCAGCGAGTGCCTTTAGCTTTTTATTCCCAGTCATCGGCGTTCATCTTAGTCAGTACTGTTCCCGTTTAGTATCTGAGTTGCAACCATCGAGTCACACGGAAGGTGGCATATAAGGAGGCGATCTCAATGCATTGAACAGCTCCAATGCGCATTCCTCTGAATAGGGGGATGAAAGGCTCGCTGGCAACCTCCATGAATACCCTGGACCATCGTCCGAACTGGGCACAAAAGAATTATGCACTTCGTCAGCTAGATAGCGGAAAATGCCCCATCGTATATTATTTAGAGTACTACTCTGGTAGTTCAGAATATCATTGTGAAAACGTGCATGAAAATCCGACAACGCCAATAATGCCTCATCCGTTATTATTCAGAAAGTCATTTGGCAAGCTCACGGAGAGCATTCCGGTATTCAGACATGCCTCGACGGGCCGCCTCCATTTGCTCTGCAAATTCCGGATCGTAAGGGGTACCGTAGAGAGCATAAAAACACCTCCATTCATCTTTTCGGTCGCCTCTTATTCCTCTTGGGCAGTATGGGCCGTAACCGGTACCAGAAAAAGAAAAACGTGTTCAGCTCACAAGCCGCAAGATGTCATGCCAGGTGATGACAATCGACAACCCGATAAAAAGCATGATGCCGGTAAAGTTGATAACCTGATACGCTCTCGCTCCGAGAGGACGGTTACGCAGGGCCTCGATCAGCACCATCACGAGCTGACCGCCGTCGAGTCCTGGAAACGGCAACAGGTTCATGATTCCGAGGCTGAGACTGAGAATACCTGTAAAAAAAAGCAGATCCGGCACTCCCCCGCTCGCCGCCTGGCCGGCCATCACGGCTATCCCGAGAGGACCTGAAAGGCTTTCCATGCCGCCCTGACCGGTGAAAAGTTGACCGAGCATGGAGAAGGTCCCGGCAACAACCATCCAGACAGCATTTGCGCTCGACTGCATCGCCTGCAGCAACGACCCGCCTTCTTTTACCATAAAAGCCGGAATAAGCATCAGAAAGGCGAAAACCACATTGAAACAAAGGGCCTCCGGCCATAATCGAAGCGCGTGAAAGACGCGAAGCACCGAACAGCTTGTGCGCATCTTCGTCCCCGTCAGCCGAAAAACTCACGAAACCGCCAAGCGGCAACAGGCGCAACGTGAACTCGGTTTCCTGATGGCGATACAAGGTCGCAATACAAGGACTGAACGGAAATCCTACGGAAAACTCATACACGGGAACCCCGGCCCTGCGCGCTGCGAGAAAATGACCGAACTCGTGGACAAGCACCACAAGCGACATGATGATGATAAACGCAAGTACAGAAACAAGCATGCTCTTAGCTTTCTCCATTACTTCAAAAACAAATTTTGTATACAGTACAAACATAATACACTTCACCGTATTACCAGACACCCGGAACGAAAGTTTTTCGAATAACCTGACGGTCAGACAACTTTTCCGATTTTCCTGACAGAACAGCGAGACTCCCCTGCCGGAATTCTCACGCAGGATGTGCAAACAGTGACGGGCAAGGAGGGTTCCGCGGGATTGAGCGATCCGTCAAATAGCAATAACGCCTTTGCAGTCGGGGTAGGCGCTGCAGCCCCAGAACTGCTTGCCGGCGTTTTTTTCCGGATTGCGCCGTGCGCAGGACGGTCGGTTTTCCGCATTGCGGACAGGGCGAATCCGCCTTGAATTTCCGGGGAACCTGCCGGACGGCAAGCGCTTCGGGGCTGTCGGGCTTCCACTGCCTGTGGCGGCGGTAACGCAGATAGTCTTCGTAGTCGACCAGCAGTTCTTCGAGGCTGGAGCGCGCGACGTTAAGCAGCCGAAGCTCCGTTTGCGATGAGGTTGCCGAAGCCCTGCTGCCTTCGGCGATGTTCTGCCTGCCTGATCTGGCAGCCTGTACCATCTGATCGGTCAGACGCGAGCGGGAATCAAGAAATTTCTCGCAGAACCAGACTGTAGCATCATAAATGATCGTTGCTGTCTGAAAACTGCAGGTCTCGCGATACCCGCCGCTGGGTCTCATTTTCGACATATCCCGGTCACTCTTTTTATGTGCCTGATACAAATATACTACGCTGTTACAAATAACAGGACACCTGTGATACAGGTTTTTGAGGATAACCTGAGGGTGCTGTTTCAGGCTCCGGTCATGATTTCGCTGCATCAGGAAATCCGCCGGCATGGGCTATGCAGGCAAGCGTGGCCATATCCGCCCTGCAGGTTACCAGATCGTCCCGGCTGAAATCGCCGAGCTTCCGGTAGCCGCACGCACGGGCCATGACCTGCATCAGGGCCGTGGTGTTCAGCAGGTAATTGCGGAGCCTTTCGGCAGCAGTCCCTATAACCACCCGCTCCCTGAGAACGGGATCCTGCGTGGCGATGCCCACCGGGCAGTGGTTGTTGCCGCACGCTCGCATGGAGAGGCAGCCGATTGCCTGAATCGCGGCATTGCCGATAGCCACGGCGTCCGCACCGAGCGCGAGGGCCTTGAGGTAGTCGGTTTCCGTGCGCAGGCCGCCGGTGATGACGAGCGAAACGCCCGTAGCTCCGCACCGGTCGAGATGCGCGCGGGCTCGGGCAAGGGCTGGAATGGTGGGTACGCCGGTGTGGTATTTCACGAGATCGGGCGATGCGCCCGTGCCGCCCCCCCGTCCGTCGAGAATGATGTAGTCCACGCCGGCGTCGAGCGCGAAGTCGATATCGCGTTCGATATGCTGTGCGGACATTTTGAACCCGATCGGAATGCCGCCGGTCGCTTCGCGTATCCCTTCGGAGAAATCCCTGAAATCATCCGGGGTGGAGAGATCGGGAAAACGGGATGGCGAAACCGCTTCCTCGAAAGGGCGAAGTCCCCGCGTTTCGGCGATCTCCGGGCTCACCTTCGCACCGGGCAGAATGCCGCCGATTCCGGTTTTTGCGGCCTGGCCGGCCTTGAAATGGAATGCCTGGCAGCGTTTGACCTTATCGATGTTCCAGCCGAATTTTGCGGGCGCAAGCTCATAGAAATAACGGGAGTTTTCTCGCTGCTCATCCTCCAGCATGCCGCCTTCGCCCGAAGCGATACCGGTTCCGGCCATCTCGGCGCCTTTTGCCAGCGCGATTTTCGCTTCGCGCGACAAGGCCCCGAAACTCATGTCGGTGACGAATATCGGCATGGAGAGCCTGAGGGGGATGCGCGCGTTCGGCCCGATAACGACCGAGGTGTCTACCGGCTCATCCTCGAAAAGAGGCGGTCTTGAGAGTTGTGCCGTGAGCATCTGGATATCGTTCCACCGCGGAAGATCGACGAGCGGCACTCCCATCGCCGAAACATTGCCATGAGCCTGAAACGCATGCGGCGGTGTGGCGGCAAGCTTGCGGATGTACCTGTTGAAGGGCTCTTCAGGAGTCTCTTTCGTGTCGGCGTAGGCGTGGCGGTTCAGGGGCTGCGGGTTCCGGTCGGCCCAGCTCGCGACTTCGTTTTCGTCCACATAGACGACGTTGTCCGTCTTGTCGATCCATGCCGCGAAGCGTTCGAGGCGTTCGTCGTTGTTGTATTCGCTTATGCCGGTATCGAACCGGTAATCCCAGCCGTGTACGCCGCAGACAAGGTTCCTTGCGTCGATATGGCCGTTTGCCATAAGGGCTCCGCGATGATGACACCGTCCGTAGAGCACCGAAACGCTCTCTCCGTAACGGACGACGACGAGATCGACGTTCAGCACCTGGGCGTAAACCGGCTTTTTCTCTTCGAGTGCGCTCCAGGTCGCGACTTTAACTTTTTTTGCCGGTAAGCTGTTTCCCATGAAAACCAGTAGTTTGGAACCTTTTTTCCGCCGCTTTTCCATTCAGATACGGCAACCCAAACCGTTTTCTGTCCGATTATTAATAAGGAGATTCGGCATCGAAACAGGAGGGATGCCCTAAGCTGTCTGCCTATTGCGCCTTCGGCGCACCGGTTATCCGCACGATAACCGGGTACTCTCCGAGCTTTTGAGGAATAAGGGCCTGGGTCTGCGGGTTGGGAGCGGCAAGACCGACCACGATGACCGGACTCCCCTCTTCGTCCTGCCCGATGCCGACCGACGCAACATCCGGCAGCGCCAGCAGCCGGGTTTCGTGGGTGCGTTTTATCTCCTGAATCGATTTCATGTGCATCTCGTTTCCGCAGCATTGCAATCCGGGAAGCGCCGGCAGGAGCGCCAACACCACCCAGGCCTTCACAAGGTGACTCCCAGAAGGCTGAAGACGTTCTGAATCCTGTTGATGATGGTGGTCTGCTCGCTTCCGGCAAAGAGCAGACCCACCAGCCGGTTTCCGTTATCGAGCACCGCCGAACCGCTGTCGCCTCCCTGGCTCATGGCACCCGCCATGAGCTGGTCGCTGAACTGCGCAACACGTCCGCCGCCGTAACCGACATTGACCGTGACATCAACCTGCTGGATCTCACCCATGGTGAAGCCGGTCGTGCGGCCGCTCTTTTTCACGGACATGCCAAGCAGGCCTTCAGCAATGCCGCTGATCTCGCCGATGCCGAGGATATCACGGCGAAGCTCTTCAGGCTTCAGGGGACGCGCGAGCGCGGCGTCAACAAGATTCGTGGCCGCCTGTACGGTCACGGGTTGCAGCCGGGTGTTGCTACCGGAAAGCGCGGCAAGCAGGTTGCAGGTCTCGGCAATGGAGTTCGCGACCGGGCAGGAGCTTGCTGCGCCGGTGTAGCTGATCGGCACGAATTCGGCAAGCTCGGCGATCAAATCGGCAGGATTGAGCCCGCCGTCATAAGGGGCGGGCTGCAGGATCGGGTCACCGGGTACGGCATCGTTGCTGTTGGCAAGCACATGATTGTTCGAGAGGATGAAGGTCTGGCCGTTCTTGCGCACCAGGCACCCCAGCGTGCCTGCGGTGATCTCGAAATGACCGATGCTCACGCCTCCGGGTGCGGGCCGGAACTTTCCCGTCGGGGAGTCGAATACCCGGATCCTCCCGGTGGAAACCACATCGGTTGGAATGCCGTCAACGGTTTTCGGCAGCATCTCGGAGCTTGAAAGCTTCGCGGCGGGCTCCTTGCGTTCGACCGAACACACAATGCTCAACTGTCCGGTTCTTTCACCGCCGGTCACCTTGTACCCGATACCGGTGGCCACGACGTTTTTACGCGTCATCAGCGCCGTACGCGCGGCGCCAAGTACCGGAACGATCGAAGAAATGATGGTGTCCAATCTTCCTCCTGTGTGGAAAGGGTTACCGGAAAATTCCGTTATCGGCCGGGCTGCGAAAGCACCGGTCCGATCCTTCCGAGATCGGCTACAACCGAAGCCGCCGCATTGAGCAGCACATCGTTGCGCCGGTTCTTCGACGATTCACGACCCGGTTCCCACTGATTTTCAATCTTTTTTATGACTTCCGCTTCTTGCTTGAAGGGTATTTCCTGAAGCACGGCCCCTTTTTTCCGGCGTATCCCGTCAAGCACATCGAGATCGCGCAGGTAGGCCCTGAACTGCGCATTCTTCGCTGAGCGGTCGAGGTCTTTCTGTCGAAGCGTCAGAATCGAAGTTTGGCTTACCTCACCGGTCGGCTGGTATCCCGAAGGCGGGATCGTGGTCCAGGGCAGACTGCTGGAATAGGTGTCCTCGCCTATGGTCGTGGAGTCGATCATCGAAGGCATGAAGATATCGGGAACTACCCCTTTGTGCTGGGTGCTGCCTCCGGATATGCGGTAAAACTTCGCGACCGTGAGTTTTATTTCTCCCAGCCCCTTGCCGTTCGGTGTTGGCATGGAGGGGGCCGGCAGATTGATGAGGGTCTGAACCGTACCCTTGCCGAAGGTCCGCTCTCCGATGATCACGCCTCTTTTGTAATCCTGAATTGCCGCAGCCACGATTTCCGATGCGGATGCGCTGTACCGGTTTACCAGTACGGCAAGCGGCCCATCATACTGCGTCCGTGGATCTTCGTCACCGAGCACCGAAATACTTCCCTGACCACCGCTGATCTGCACCACCGGTCCCTGGGGAATGAACAGACCGGCAACTTTCACGGCTTCTTCAAGCGAACCGCCGCCGTTATCGCGCAAATCGAGCACGATGCCCTCCACCCTTGCGGCTTTCAGTTCGCCGATAATACGGTTGATGTCGCGGCTGGTGCTGTTGTAGTTGTCGGCATGCTTTTTCTGGGCATCGAAATCCAGATAAAAGGAAGGAACGGTAATGACCCCGATTTTCTTGCCGTTGATTGGCAGTATCTGCTTGTGGGCCGCCTCCTCTTCGAGATTGATCTTGTCGCGCACAAGCCGGATGATCCTGGAGGGCCCCCGTCCTCCCTGGCTTGCAGGAAGCAGTTTCAGCCGGACAACCGACCCTTTCTGTCCGCGAATGAGCCTTACGACATCATTGATTCTCCATCCGGTCACATCGACCATGGAAGGCGCATTGCCCTGACCGACGCCTATGATTTTATCCCCCTTTTTCAGCAGACGGCTCTTGAATGCGGGTCCTCCGGGAATTACCTCATTGACGACGATGTACTCGTTTTCGCTCTGCAGTTTGGCGCCGATACCTTCGAGTGAGCGGCTCAGGTCGATCTGGAAGTTTTCAAACTCTTCGGGAGAGAAATAGCCGGTATGCGGGTCGAACGAGGTTGTCAGTGCGCTCGAATAGACACGATAGACATCCTCGGCATTCTGGCGTTTCAGCAGATTGAGCCTGCTGGTGAGGTTTTTGGAAAGCTCCTTGCCAATTGCCGGCTCACCTGAAGATTTCAGACTGAGCCACTGGTATTTCAGCTCTTTGGTCCACAGATCGGTGAGTTGTTTTCGGTCAGAGGGCCAGGGATCTTTTTTGCGGTCGATGTCGAGGGTATCGGGTGCGGAAAAGCTGAAACGGGCCGTGTTGAGCGCAGCTTTCATATACTCCGCTTTCTCCTGTGCCCGTTTCAGAAAGAAGTTGTAGATGGCAAAACCGGCATCAGCCTTGCCGGAAAGCAGCTCATCGTCAAACCGGTTGCCGTAGAGATGCCGCAGACTGTCAACTTCACCGGCCATGAAATAGCTTTTGCTCCCGTCAAGAATGTCGATATAGCGGTTGAAAATTTCCATCGACAGTGAATCGCCCGGCGTTACCTTCCTGAAATGATTTTTCAGCAGAAACTGACGGATATAGAGGCCGGCTTCTTCCTGGGCAGCCGTCGGGGCAAGCGGTACAAATGCCTGGGCCGGAGCTGATTTCACCGGGGTTCTGGCGGTCAAAGGAAGTGCGATTCCCAATGCAAGCAAGATGGACAGCAAACTTTTTCTGAACATGGCAAGAATCGGTGGTTATGAAAAAAAGTTGTCGGACATGAAGGCAACTTGCTTTTTACCGGTAACATACGAAAAACCCGCGCAAAAGGCACCGCTCCCCTCCTGTTCCACAGGGCAAAAATATTCCCCCCTGCATGATTGCGGCAGGGCTACAGCTTATAGACGTCTCAAAAAGAAGTATCTTGCGATTTGATTTTTTTTCTTCTGCACCGATTGAAATAAACCGGTGCCCTGAACGGATTGCTGCCTGAGCTGTACATCCCGGGGGCATACTGCGGAATCAGGACTGGAAGGAGCTGGCGAAAAAGATACCGTTCAGGTGGTTGTTGAAGATGGTTCTGCAAACCACCCCGGCCAGGGCGCCGTGAACTGAGCCGGGAAAAGGAAGGAAAACCGCTTCGACAGGGTATGATGGAGATGCCCTCAAGAACCAGGCGGCGTCCATATCTGCCGCGCGGCATACCCTTCGAGCTTGAGCCCCATGGCAAGCAGCTCGATTCTCTCGGCCACCACCTCGATCATCATGCCGAACCAGTGCTCGGCCCACGCTTCGGGACGCCCGAAAAGCCGGAACGCCTCCATGAATCCCGGATCGTCCTTGCGCAGCAGCCTGCCGCGTCCCCTGATCTGCAGGCCGGTGATATCGTGTATGTTCTCGGAAAACTCCGATTTCGGATCGAAGAGCCCGATGCTGACGTTGGGGTTCACCTTGATGTTGCCGAGTTTCTGGCCCGGCTCGCCGGCCATGAAGAGGGTGAACCCTTTTGAACGGAACGGGATGGGTGTGGATCGCGGGATATTGTTGCGGCAGGTCGAGAGTACGCACAGCCGTCGCGATGCAAGGAAGGTGAGGATACGCGCTTCAAGCTCTTCCGGCGGAAGCGGCCTCAGCCCGCGGTTCGTGAAAATTTCAGGTACCCCGGGTTGTTCGTGTTCACTCATGACCACTCCCGTTCTTCTGGTTGACGCAATACCGTTATCACGATAATATCACCAATTTCCGCTCCTCTTCTGCATGATTTTTCCGGCAAGCCCGGGGCTTGCGCAGCGGATGCTTGAACATCCGCAGCTTTCCCGTACCTTGAAACATGAAGTTCTCTGCAATCCGCCCCACAAACGCAGAAAAACCCGGAGACGAGGCCATGCAGCACAACAAGATCCCGGAGTTGACTGAAGCTGCCAGAAAGAAGTTCTCGCAATTCAGGGCGCTGAACCTTGAGCACGGAGAGGCCGTGGCATGGGAAACCATGCTCGAAGGGTTCCCCGAACTGCAGAAGCAGCGCATGGGCACGCTCCTCGCACTTCCCACCCTCTTCGAAGGGTTCAGGGCTGCCGTACCGTACTTCAGCGCGATCGGCATGGAGATGGACGTGCTGGACATTTCCAACCGGGGGGTGGATGCCGTACTTGAAATCCAGCGATTCTGCCCCTATCTGGAAGTATGCCGGGAGTACGGATTCGAAACCCCCTGCCACATCATCTGCGAAATGGATATGGAAGCTTCGCATCGGGCGTTTCCCGACATGAAAGGCGAGATCCTCTCCCGTCAGGCTTTCGGCAGCCCGGTCTGCATCTTCAAGTACGAGCGTCCGGCCAAACACCAGCCGGAAAAGCCTGCACGCAGGGCGGAATCCTGAAGGAAACAGAGGCGGCAATCACCCGAAAACAAGTTTTACGGCTTTTTGCTGGATGATCGCAAACAGGTCTTTGTAGGCGATGGCGCCCGACATGAGATCCATGAAATGATACGGCATGGTTCTGGTTCTGGAAAGTGCGTTGATGAACAGGGCTTTCGTGCAGTCGGAAAACAGGAAGTTCCGCAGGAGATTGGCTCGATCCATCTCACCCTTTATTTTCGAGAAGTACGGCTCATACTCACCGGTATCGCGAAACCGCTTCATTTCCGCGGTTCAAGCACGATCCCCTTCTCGAAAGTCACCTCTCCGGCAAGGCACAGCTTGCCTTCAGGAGCCTTTGCAGCCGGAATTCGCTCCTTCTTGACGTACCGCCTGCCGTCGAAAGCGTGCCTTACATAGGCAGCCTTCGCTCCCCCACCGGCTTCCTTGCGCCAGATGTCGTTCCAGCCGTTACTCTTTCCGTCCGATACGATAACCGGAAGCTGTGTAATGGGAAAATCGCTCACGACGGCATATCCCCCTTCCGGAGCCTCCCCGAGAACAAGAAGGGTACACCCGCCGGTGCCGCAGAAGAACGGCCCCATGAGATACACCAGCACTTCCTCTCGGCCGTCGCCGTTCAGGTCGACCCGTTCACTGGCATAGCGGGCTTTGGTTTCTCCAACGATTTCACGGGTGTAGTCCGGCGCGGTGCGCAGGATTGCCGACTCGATCGCGGCACCGGGCCTCATGGCGGAGGGCACAGCGGAAAGCGGCTCCCAGACGTAGATGCCGCCGTCGGCCATGAGCGACAGGTAGAGCCGACCGTCTTTGAGCACATAGGAACGGATGTAGGCTGCATCCCTGAGAATCATTTCGTCCATGCTCGGAGGCGGGCAAAGTGCCTTCGTGGACGCAAGCGGACCAAGTGTGAAGCCCCCGCTTGAAGGGCTGCCGGCCTGATCGGCCGTCCACATGCCGTTCGCGCGGTTGCAGTTCAGGCGCATGTTGACCGTGCCGTCCGCGACGAGGCGCATGGTGTAGAGCGACGGATCCTGCGGCCGCGTGATACCCTGGGCGTCTTCCATCGACTGGAACTCCACCAGCCGCCACTCCGTTCCGGCGAGGGTTGAAGGAAGCGTTTTCGGAGCAACCGCTTTCTGCGGCGCGCTTGCCTCCCCCTCTCCGGGCTTTGCACAGGCGGAAAGAGAGAGACCGGAAAGCAGAAGCAAGGCCACCGCAATCCTGCCCGGCCTGAATCGTATGCTGTTCATTGGAGTATTTGGTTTGTTGTCGTAGCCCGTTGGCATCACTGCTCTCCCTTTATGAACATGTCAAAACCGGAAATGTTTCAGGAGAGCCATGGTTCAGCACCCCTGAAAAACAGCCACATCTTCTTTGTACAAAACCCTTTAAGCCATTATTTCAAAGACAGGTATCCATCTTGGGCGATGCTTCCGCTCCCATACTGATACCGGGCCTGAATGGATAAAATAAAAAGTAATATACAGCTGATCGGTTCAGGATCGCAATGAAATCCTGCCCGATTATCCTGTTTCGGCGTGTCGGAGAAAGCGAAGGTTTACAACACCGTTGATGGTGC
The DNA here is from genome assembly GCA_016866305.1 of Chlorobiota bacterium. Taxonomy (GTDB): domain Bacteria; phylum Bacteroidota; class Chlorobiia; order Chlorobiales; family Chlorobiaceae; genus Chlorobium. Next base: position 15,256 of record VGMX01000015.1, read on the forward strand.
GCAGAACTACTGCCGGACCTTGAGTGCGAGCATGAAGAGCATGGAGACAAGCGAGAAGGCTGCAAGGAGAAATTCCCGACCTTTACGATCGTGGCCGCCCGCAACTCTGTCCACGGAAATTCGAAATTGATGATATCGAAAAGCAGAATATGTTCGCTCCTGACCGCAAGTTCCCTGTCGATTCCGGAGAGCATGTTCATCAGGGTAAGCGACACCTCCGTCAGGGCCATCAGCACCTTGCCCTGCAGGCCGGGCGATAGCCGCGAGAATGAAATCAGGTTATTACACTCCGCTTCTCCGGAACCAGCATCCTACTCCTGAGTGCTGGTTTCCCGACGAGAAAGTCACGGAAACAGCATGCCGACGACGGAAAACAGGAGCGCAAAGAAAACCACCACGAAGATGAAGACGAAAACCCATGAGTTGTAAACAACCCTGTACAGCATGCTGAAGCTGTTTATCGGTATGGAGTTGTTCCGGAAATAGGGTTCAAGTGTGCCGAGCAGCATGCGATACCCGCCCATCGCATAGGGCTTCCACTGGCTGTCGAGGGCCAGAAAACGTGCCGAAGGCATCTTTTCCGGCATTGAAACCGGCAATACCCTGTCAATCCAGGAGCGGAAGGCGTGATAATCAGCTTCTTTTTCGGGAAGAATGAACAGTATTTTTTCGGGAGATACCGCCTGCTTTATTTCCTGGATCTCCCACTGCAGACCGGGCGTCGTGCCGGGTTGAACAACAACGAGCCGTGCTTTCCGGAAAAAGCCGCCGACAACACTTTGCCACCGGTCGTCGGAAACATACATTCTGGCTGCCCCCATACCGGGAATCTTTTCGCCCGGCTTTCCTATCGCGATGAAGGGGCCGATCTCCCTGAACAACCGGTTGAACTGGAACTGCTGCATCGGACCCCAAAAGCTTGCTCCCGCCTGAAAGTACCGGTTGAAGAGTCCGGGTTCCACCAATGCCCTGCGGACAAGTCCCGCAAGCGACTGAACCCTGTAGGAGCGCTCTTCGTCACCGAAAGAGCGGATGAAAACAACAGGGTCACGTTTATCACCCTGCAACAACTGTTCAGCAGAGCCCGCCGAGATGCGTGTACCCCTGAACCATAGATAATACCCCCCAATTACCGCTGCTAAACCACAGAGCACCAGATCCGGTGCCTCTTCATAGCGTGTGGACCCGAAAATAAAGACAAGACCCGTGAAACCGATCAATGTTCCGGCAATCTGTAAGAACCTGCCTGCCGGTCGGTTCCGGTATGGCTCCTTCACCGGATTGCCGGAATTCCGTTCGACAGGCGGCAGTTTCCTGGCGCTGTTCATGAATGTATTTTTCTGATCTTTGCTCAGCAGCGTTTTTTGAATGGAAATACCCGGCTTCTCTTGAAAAATCTCTGGACAGGCAAGAAAAGAGGTGAAAGCCGGAGATTTTCGCGAAAACGGCTTCAAGGGAACAAACTGGGCGTCAAATGCTTTGGAAATACAGGAGTACGTTACAGGCATATGACAACAAACCAAAAAAACAGCGATTATGAACAGGAACATGGGGCAGGTTGACCGGGCGCTCAGGGCGATCATCGGAATTGTGGTGATCGTGCTCGGCGTGATATACCAGAACTGGCTTGGAGCGATTGGACTGATACCCCTCGTGACGGCAGGCGTCGGTTTCTGCCCGCTCTACAAACTGCTCGGCATCAGGACCTGCAGCGAGTGCTGAGCGGAGGCTTTTCCCTCATCAGGCAAAACCCCCGCAAGCCGGCTTTTTTTGCTTATTCGAACTCGATAAGCGCCTGTCCGCTCTTGACGGCCTGACCCGGCGTGATCATGATCACTTTGACGGTTCCGTCGATATGGGAGGTGATGTTGGTTTCCATCTTCATGGCTTCCAGCACCACGAGCAGGTCATTCACCTGCAGCTTCTGACCAACCTGCACGTTCACCCGCTGCACGATGCCTGCTATCGGGCTGCGGCATACCTTTTCATCAGGCAGATTGTCCGCTGGGGACTGCTGACGAAATGCCGGCTGCGGAACCGGCTGTTGCGGAGCGAGGGGTTTCGACTGGATGGTGGAAGTCGGTTCCGGGAATGAGGCGGGCATGCGCACCTCCTCCCCTTCGATCACTTCGACGTCAACAACGTATTTCTTTCCGTCTATGGTCAGGGTCAACTGCACAATGGGGCTCCTTATTTGTTGATGCTGAAGGTATGGGAAGACTGGATCGACACGCGACCCTGCTGCGACCATGAGCTCGGGCCCTCAGCGCTGATAAAGCGTGCGCGGCGGATCCGCACATTCTTGCCAAGATAGGCCGAGATGGCGGCTGACATGATCATCAGGAGTTCCGGGGTGATCTCTCCGTCCTCGCTTTGCTGCACTGTTTCCGGTTCGGTCATCATGCTTCTGCAGTTTTTTTAAATTGGTTACAGGGGAATCAGACCATGCTTTTTCTGGGGCCTGAACTCCCGCTTGGAATGCAGGATATCAAGCGCCATGGCCAGATAGCGACGGGTATCGGCGGGCTCGATAATGTCATCGACATGCAGGCGTGAAGCCGATACGTAGGGCGTGGAGAAAGTATCCCGGTACTCGGCGATCAGCTCCTGGCGGCGCGAAACGGCATCTTCCGCTTTCTTGATCTCGTTTCGGAAAATCACATCCACCGCCCCTTCGGCTCCCATGACGGCAATCTCGGCCGTAGGCCATGAAATCACCCGGTCTGCATCGAGATCCTTGCAGCACATCGCCAGATAAGCCCCGCCGTATGCCTTTCTCATCACCACGGTGATTTTCGGCACGGTGGCTGCAGAGTATGCGAAAAGCATTTTGGCGCCGTGGCGGATAATGCCTCCATACTCCTGCTCCACGCCCGGCATGAAGCCGGGCACGTCAACAAGGGTGACGAGCGGTATGTTGAAGGCGTTGCAGAAACGGATGAACCGCGCGGCCTTGTCGGAGGCGTTGATGTCGAGCACTCCGGCCATCACGCTGGGCTGGTTGGCCACGATGCCCACGGAACGCCCCTGCAGACGTCCGAGACCGATGACGATGTTCGGCGCGAACATATCCTGCACCTCCATGAAATCGCCGCGATCGACAATGCGGGCGATCACCTCACGCACATCGTAGCTCTGTTTTGGATCAACGGGCACGATCTCGTTGAGCCGCTTGTCCGGCAGAATCACCTCCTCGGCTTCAAGCAACGGCGGGTCTTCCATGTTGTTCGATGGAAGAAACGAAAGCAGTCGTCGGCAGATGGCGATGGCGTCGAGATCGTCCTCGGCCACAAAGTGCACCACACCGGAAATGTTCATCTGCGCTGCCGGACCACCAAGCTCTTCGGCGCTCACTTCCTCTCCCGTTACGGCCTTGATGACCGACGGACCGGTGATGAACATGCGCGCAGTCCTGGTCTGGATGATGAAGTCGGTCAATGCAGGGCTGTAGGCCGCACCTCCGGCGCAGGGTCCGCAGATCAGCGAAATCTGCGGTACCACGCCGGAGAGCATGACGTTGTTATAGAAAACCTTTCCATAGCCGGAAAGGCTGTCGATCCCCTCCTGGATGCGGGCTCCACCGGAATCGTTAATGAGAATGAAGGGTGAGCCGGTCTTCAGCGAGGTCTGCATCATCTGCACGATTTTCTCGGAATGCACCTCTCCAACCGAACCGCCGCCCACGGTGAAGTCCTGGCTGGCAAGATGCACCAGGCGGCCGTCGATGCTGCCGGCTCCGGTCACCACGCCGTCACCCGGCATCTTCTTTCCGGCCATGCCGAAAAGCGAACAGCGATGTCTTGCGAAAAGCCCGCTCTCCTGAAAGCTGTCCTGGTCGAGCAGCGTATTGACCCGCTCGCGCGCGGTCAGGCTGCCGGCTCCGTGCTGGCGGTCGATGCGTTCCTGTCCTCCGCCCAGGAGCAGTTCGTCCCTCTGCCGGTTAAGTTCCTGTATTTTCTGGTCGATAGTCATGTCATTCAAGCCTGTACGGACAGGCCGGCCCTTTTATGTCGTTTACTGATATGGCGCTACCGTCACCTTGTGCTGCCGCCCGCTGAGGGTCACAGCGTAGGTGATGGGGCCGGTGATTGCTCCCTGGTGTCCCTCTGCCGGGTGCGTTTCGGAAGCTCCGGTAAGCGGATCCCTGCCGAGGTTGCGAGGCCCTTCATGGCGTGTGGCGAAAAAGCCGGGCGCAACCTGGGGAAACAGTGCGTAGGTGAGCACATCCTCGTCCGTACCGTTGCACCCCTCAAGGGCAAGTGCTTCAGCGCGGAGTTTAGGCCACTCGGGTTTGAGGATGTCTGCCGGTCGGCAGACGATCGGCTCCTTTCCGGTATGGCGACGTGCCAGCTCCACCACCTCCGGATTTTTTTCGCCGGCCACGGCACCATAGTATCCCAGCATGAGGTCGGCAAACTCACCGGTCAGCACCGCGTAACGGCCCATGAGCACATTCAGCACCGCCTGGGTGCCGACGATCTGGCTGGTGGGCGTGACGAGCGGCACGTAGCCCGTGTCGCGCCGTACGAGCGGAATCTCCTCCAGAACCTCTTTCATGCGCTCCCCGGCGCCCTGCTGACGGAGCTGGCTCTCCATGTTGGAGAGCATGCCCCCGGGAATCTGGCTCTTGAATATTTCGGTATCCACGCCGTTCACTTTCGACTGGAACTCGCCGTAGCGCTCCAGTGCATTCATGAAATGCTCCTTGACGCGCAGCACCTTTTCCATGTTGACCCTTGTGGAGTAACCGGTGCCGTCAAGCATTTCAATGAAGCTCTCGGTGGGGTTGTGGCCCGGTCCGAGGCTCAGGGAACTGACGGCGGTATCCACGCAGTCAACACCGGCCTCGACCGCTTTCATGAGGCTCACGAGGGTGACGCCGGTTGTGGCGTGCACATGCAGGTGCACCCGCATCTCCGGGCCGCACGCATCCTTGATGCCCCGTACCAGATCGTAGGCCGCCTGGGGCTTGATGAGCGCCGCCATGTCCTTGATGCAGATCGAATCCACACCCATGTCCTGCAGCCTTTTTGCCTTGCCGACGAAAAGCCCGGTATGGTGTATGGGGCTTATGGTGTAGGAGATGGTGCCCTGGGCATGACCGCCGGCGTTTTTCACCGCGCGTACCGAGGTCTCGATGTTTCGCAGGTCGTTGAGTGCATCGAAAATGCGGAACACCCCGATGCCGTTTTCTGCGGACTTCTGGCAGAACCGTTCAACCACCTCGTCCTGATAGTGACGGTATCCGAGCAGGTTCTGGCCGCGCAGGAGCATCTGCAGCGGGGTTTTCGGCATGAGCCTCTTGAAGGTGCGCAGCCGTTCCCAGGGGTCTTCGTTCAGGTATCGGATGCAGGCATCGTAGGTTGCTCCGCCCCAGCACTCGATTGACCAGTAACCGGCTTCGTCGAGCGTTTGGCAGGCACCGGCCATGTCGTCGATACCGAGACGTGTGGCGATCAGGCTTTGATGCGCATCGCGCAGGGCAAGTTCCGTGATGTCTATGATTCGGTTGTTGATGGAATTCACAGTCTGTGTTGTTGTCGGGACGCCCTGTTCGGGAGCCGGAAACCGGCGAAACACAAGGGAATCATACCTTTGCGGAGCGGGTTGCATCGGCAGGAAAGCCGAACAGGGACAAAATTTTACCGCTGTCAATATAGTACATTTGCCCGCAATACGCGTCAGATGATTGTTAAACAGGATGTCAAAGAGTGCAAAAACCTGAAATACAAGACGATAGCCATACGATCCCGGCTCTTGCCGGCATTCGACGCCATAATGAAACCGCACAGGTGTCCCGACCCGAAAGGGCTTCTCACACCGAAACCTTGCGGTAGCGGTTCACGGCAAGAGAGAGCATCACGCCCGCATAGGCGGAAAGGATCGCCAGTTGACGAGCCACCTCCGCGAAACCCGACCCCTTGAGCATAAGGCGGCGCATGATGTCGACAAAATGACGCACGGGGTTCAGCATGGTGAGGCTCTGGGCCCAGTGCGGCCCGCAGAATGAGGAGGGACTCCGTTTCGCTGCTTGTATTCATACCGTGATGCATTGTTTAACTCTACGGTTAAACCTTCTGGTTAGAATGAAACAATAGCCGTATTTCTTTTATATTCAAGCTTTGAAAAACCCTCTCCGATTGCGCACGGCATGGAAAAAAAACCCGAATGGCTGAAAATCAGGCTCTCGGCAAGTGAACGGTTCGGCACCGTCCGTCAGCTGCTTGCCGCAAGAAACCTGCATACCGTGTGCCGTTCGGCCATGTGCCCGAACCTGCAGGAGTGCTGGTCGAGGGGTACGGCCACCTTTCTGCTGCTTGGAACGGTGTGCACGAGAAGCTGCCGGTTCTGTGCCGTCGTCAAGGGAAACCTCCCGGCCCCTCCCGATCCGGATGAACCCGCAAACATCGCGGCAGCAGTCAATACCATGAAGCTGAGACATGCGGTACTCACCAGTGTCAACCGCGACGACCTTCAGGACGGGGGGGCAGGGCACTGGGTCGACACCGTCCGTCTGATAAGGAAGCGGAATCCGGGTGTCACCGTGGAGTGCCTCGTCCCGGATTTTCTCGGCAACGCCGAAGCGCTCGACCTGGTGCTTGCAACCGCGCCGGAGGTGATCAATCACAATATCGAAACCGTCCCGCGTCTTTACCCTTCGGTCAGACCCGAAGCGGACTACCGGGCGTCGCTTCGGGTGCTTGAGCGGGCAGCTTCGGGGTTCGGACTGACCGCGAAATCCGGGATGATGGTTGGAATGGGCGAAACCGGGGAGGAGGTCGCGGCGGCGCTTGCCGATCTCAGGGAACACCGCTGCTCCATGGTGACCATCGGCCAGTATCTGCAGCCAACAGCAGCACATCTTCCGGTTCATCGGTATGTCACGCCCGATGAATTCCGGATGTACGAAGAGCGTGCCGTTGCCATGGGGTTCCGGCATGTGCTCTCCGGCCCATTTGTAAGAAGCTCCTACCATGCCGGAACAGCGCCGGAACCCATCACCCCTGATTCAACCATAACAACACCGTAAACCCTTTTTGCATCATGGAATTGACCGTACCTGCAAAAATCTTCACCTATTGGTGCATCGCCATCGTGATCGGTCTTCTTTTCTTCAGGAAGGAAACCTTCAGCTTCAACAGGAATTTCGATCTCCGTCGCAAGGTGCTGCTTGGCGCTTCGGTCGTCATCGTCATCCTCAACGCCTTTATTTACAGCAACTCCACCTTTGACGGCGGGCGAACAATCGATATCGCATCGGTGATTCTCTTCACCTTCGGCAACGGCATTGCCGAGACCTTCATGTTCTACCTGTTCTTTTCGATGGGTGAAAAGCTTGCCGGAATGGCAACCAAAAACCCCTGGCTGCTCTTTGCCGCCGGCATGCTGTTCTTCATGGTCTACAGCGGCCTCATCCATGCGTTTTTCTGGCTCGACATGCTTCCCGAACACGTCAATCAGGCCAGTCCCTACAAACCGCTCTTCATGCCAACGCAGCTTTTGATCGCCGGAAGCTGGGCGTTGAGCTTCTTCTGGTACCGCGACCTGCCTTCGGTATTTCTGCTGCATGCGCTGGTCGATCTCACCATGATTTTGAATGTGAAGTTTTCGCTGTTTGCATGAACCCCTGAACCGGAACAATGCCATGACCGAACAACCCGAACAATATGCCGGAACCGTGCTCGTGGCGGGCGCCACGGGTCGCACCGGACAATGGATCGTCAAAAGCCTGCTTCAGCACGGCATTGCTTGCCGCCTGTTCGTGCGCTCACGACAAAAAGCCGTCGAGCTTTTCGGGGCTTCCGCCGAACCGGCAATCGTCACCGGTTCAGCGGATAACCCCGATGAAATCCGTCGGGCCCTCGAGGGCATCTCGGCGGTTATCTGCGCAATCGGCAGTGCGGTCACCGATCCCGAATCGCCTCCCCCTTCGGCGATCGACCGTGACGCCGTGCTCCGCCTGGCCGCGCTGGCAAGCGAAAGCGACGTTTCGCGCTTCATCCTCGTCAGTTCGCTCGGCGTCACCAGACCGGAACATCCGCTCAACAGATACGGACGGGTACTCGACATGAAGCTTGAAGGAGAAGCGGGTGTGCGCCGCCTTTTCAGCACAGGGAACCGCACGTTCACCATTATCCGGCCGGGAGGACTGCTTGACGGCCCTCCGCGGCAGCACCGGCTTGTAATCAGCACCGGAGACCACATCAGCGGATCGATAGACCGCAGCGATGTTGCCGAGATAGCCGTGCTTTCGCTGTATGCCCCGGAAGCCGCAAACCGGACTTTCGAACTGATCCGTAATGAAGAGGAACCCCAGAAATCGCTGCAGCCAGTTTTCCGAATGCTCTGCGACCGATCCGCACCTCACCGTAAAAGTGAGCCGGGTGCATCGGAAAACGACTGAAAAGGATCGGGACAAGCAGCAGGCCGGCTTCATGCTTCTTCCGGAATTCGAAACATCCTTCCCGCAAACGAATCAGGCGGGCCGTCCGGACGGAGGCCTGCCCTGCTGCGGTTGAAACCGCGGATTGTATCTCTCTTCTCCTGTCAGGTTTCAACCGGGAGTTATTCCGCATCGCAATGAACGCGAAATACCCTGATCTCCCCCGGCACTCCGGAAACAGACATCCTGAAATCCGGCAGGACTCATCAATCTTTTTCAGGAGAGAGGCACTCCCTGACTGACGGCAAACAAAAGGACAAAGCTCACCGATCCGCGATTCATAAATCAATTATCAGACACAATGAACCAATATCATACAAAAGTAAACATTCATCAATGATCTATTATTATCACTTAAACAGAAGCAATCTAAAAGATACTTCCATAAAATATATCATATATAAAAACGCTATAATAATCAGAAACACCAAATTCTTTACTTAAAAATATAATTGATCAATAATATTTATTATCTTTCATTGTAATTATTTAAATGTTCTTGCAAAAATTCTTTTTATGAAGTGAGACAGTGGATTCTGTGAACATTTAATATCAGATATATTTTTTATTATGATAAATATCATTTTCTGTAAAAATCCGGTTTCTCTGAGAGATACATTTTTTAGCGGGCAGAGTTTCAGATGGAAAAAACATTCTGATAACGACAGCGTTTTTGTGTCAGTCATGCATGATACACCTGTTGTCTTCATGCAAAGAGACAGCGGGATCCTGCGCATTGATTCACCACGGGAAACAATCGACGGCACCGGCGTTACCGAATGGGTGAAGAATTATCTGAGCCTGGATATCGACAACAGTATGCTGTTCGACCATGATTTCCGGAACCGGTATCCGGAAATCATGCAGCTTGTCGATGATTTCGAGGGACTGAAACTGCTCAGGCAGGATCCGTTCGAAACCGCTGTAACCTTCATGTGCGCCCAGGGAATCGGCATGCCGCTCATCAGGCGGCAGGTAGCGCTGCTTTGCGAACGGTTCGGCAGGCCTTTTATCGTGGAAACCGAAGGAATGCGCCATGTCCTGTACAGCTTCCCTTCTCCCGATCGGCTGGCCGGGGTCCCGGCCGAAGCGCTCCGGCTCTGCACCAACAACAACTGCCGCAGAGCCGTGAATATCAGGAGGATGGCCGGAGCGGTTGCGGACGGAAAACTTGATTTCAGGCGGCTTGCCGCCTCCGGAATGCAGATCGAGCTGATCCGGGAGGAACTCTGCAGGTTCGACGGAATCGGGCCGAAAATCGCTGACTGCATCGCCCTCTTCGGTCTTGGCCGCTTCGATGCCTTTCCGATCGACACGCACGTCCGTCAGTATCTGGCCGGATGGTTCGGCCTGCATCGGGCGGAAATGACGCTGACGGAAAAGAACTATCTCCGACTCCAGGGTGAGGTGCGAAGCATCCTGAAACCGGAACTGGCCGGTTACGCCGGACACCTGCTTTTCCACTGCTGGCGCAGGAAGGTGAAAGGGCTGCTGACCGCTTAGGATGCAGGGTGAATTTTCTTCGGGGACATCTTTTTTCTCAGGGGGTAATTCAATACCTTACAAAACAATTATCTATCCTGATTCATAACCTGCCGTGAACACCGGCGGGAAGGACAAAAAAGAATGCGGAAAATTTTTGAAAAAATATTCGGATCGAAACACGACAAGGACATAAAAAAAATTCAGCCGATCATCCAGCGTATCAACGAGCTGCAACAATCCTTCCAGTCGCTTTCCGATGATGAACTGAAGAAAAAGGGAACGGAACTGCGCACCAGGGTACGCACATTGCTGCAGCCGCTCAAGGACAAGCGAATGGAACGGCTTGCGGCTCTCGGCGATCCCGATATCGACCTCGACAAGGCGGACAAAATCAACGATGAACTCGACATCATCGCCAAGGAATACGAGAATAATACTGCTTCGATCCTTGAAGAGATCCTTCCGGAAACCTTTGCGCTGGTCAAGGATACCTGCCGCCGCCTCAAGGGACACACCTACAGGGTGATGGGACGCGAAATGATCTGGGACATGGTGCCCTATGACGTGCAGCTTATCGGAGGCATGGTGCTGCATTCGGGCAAGATATCCGAAATGGCGACCGGCGAAGGAAAGACGCTTGTCTCCACCCTGCCGGTTTTTCTCAACGCCCTGACCGGACGTGGCGTGCACGTGGTTACGGTGAACGATTATCTTGCCCAGCGTGACAAGGAGTGGATGTCGCCGGTTTTCGAGTTTCACAACCTGAGCGTCGGGGTGATCCTCAACACCATGCAGCCGTTAGAGCGACGACAGCAGTACCTGTGCGATATCACCTACGGCACGAACAACGAATTCGGCTTCGACTACCTGCGCGACAACATGGCCGGCACGGTGGATGAGATGGTGCAGAGGGATTTCTATTTCGCAATCGTTGATGAGGTGGACAGCGTGCTGATCGACGAGGCGAGAACACCGCTGATCATTTCAGGTCCGGTGCCCAATGCCGACAACGGAAAGTTCCAGGAAATCAAGCCATGGATCGAACAGATCGTACGCAATCAGCAGCAGCTTATGGCATCGTTCCTTTCAAAAGCCGAAACCAGCCTCAAGGCCAAGCCCGGCGATTTCGAGGCCGGGCTTGCGCTGCTGAGGGTCAAGCGCGGCCAGCCGAAGAACAGCCGGTTTATCAAGATACTCTCGCAGCAGGGTATGGCCAAACTCGTCCAGGGCACGGAAAACGAGTATCTGAAGGACAACGCCAGCCGCATGCACGAAGTTGACGACGAGCTGTTCTATGCCATTGATGAAAAAGCCGGCACCATCGACCTTACCGACAAGGGACGCGAGTTTCTCAGCAGGCTGAGCCATCAGGACAGCGATCTGTTCCTGCTCCCCGATGTTGGCTCTGAAATTGCCTCCATCGAAAGCAATGCTTCACTTTCAGCCACGGAAAAGATCAAGCGGAAAGATGCCGTCTACCGGCTGTTCGCGGACCGATCCGAACGATTGCACAACATCAGCCAGCTGCTCAAGGCGTATTCGCTCTTCGAGCGTGACGACGAATATGTCGTACAGGATGGCAAGGTGATGATTGTCGATGAATTCACCGGCAGGATCCTGCCCGGCCGCCGCTACAGCGACGGTCTGCACCAGGCGATCGAAGCCAAGGAGAACGTCAGGATCGAAGGCGAGACGCAGACCATGGCCACCATCACCATCCAGAATTTCTTCCGGCTTTACAAAAAGCTGGCCGGCATGACCGGCACGGCTGAAACCGAGGCTTCGGAGTTCTACGAAATCTACAAGCTCGACGTGGTGGTTATTCCCACAAACAAGCCCGTCGTGCGGCGTGATATGGATGACCTGGTCTACAAAACCCGTCGTGAAAAGTACAACGCCATCATCGGCAAAGTCGAGGAACTGCAGAAAAAGGGCCAGCCGGTGCTGGTCGGCACCACCAGCGTGGATGTGTCGGAAACCCTTTCGAGAATGCTGCGCGGCAGGCGCATCGCACACAGCGTGCTGAACGCCAAGCAGCATGATCGGGAAGCCGAAATCGTCGCCGGGGCCGGCCAGAAGGGCGCGGTAACCATCGCCACGAACATGGCGGGACGCGGCACTGACATCAAGCTGGGAGAGGGAGTGCGCGAACTCGGAGGGCTCTATATTCTCGGCTCGGAACGGCACGAATCGCGCCGTATCGACCGCCAGCTCCGCGGACGTGCCGGACGTCAGGGCGATCCCGGCGAGTCGGTTTTTTTCGTCTCGCTCGAGGATGAACTGATGCGGCTGTTCGGTTCCGAACGGGTGATTTCGGTCATGGACCGCCTCGGCCACGAAGAGGGGGACGTGATCGAGCACTCCATGATCACCAAGTCCATCGAAAGGGCGCAGAAAAAGGTCGAGGAACAGAACTTTGCCATCCGCAAACGGCTGCTCGAGTACGATGACGTGCTGAACCAGCAGCGCGACGTGATCTACACCCGGCGCAGGAACGGCCTTATGAAAGACCGCCTGACCGGCGATATTCTCGATCTGCTCAGGGATTACTGTGACCTGGTTCTCAAGAAATATGACAAGGAGCTTGACGTCGCCGAACTCGAGGAACGCATTCTCCGCGAGCTTTCGGTCGAGTTCCGGCCCGATGCCGCCCTGTTCGAGCGTGAAGGCGCGGGATTCGTCGCCGACCGTCTCTACGAGGCCGCGGTTGCCTTTTACAAACGCAAGGAGGAGGAGATTCCCGAAGAGATCATGGGGCAGATTGAAAAGTATGCCGTGCTCAGCGTGATCGACAAAAAATGGCGGGAGCACCTGCGGGAGATCGACTCGCTGCGGGAAGGCATCAATTTGAGGGCATACGGCCAGAAAGACCCCCTGCTTGAATACAAGCAGGAGGCATACCGGCTGTTTGTCACCCTGCTGCAGGAGATCGAGCTTGAAACCCTCTCGCTTGCCTTCAAGCTCTTTCCGGTCAATCCCGATGAAGCCCGCGAGATCGAGGCCCGTCAGAAAAGAGAGGCCTTGCGCAAGGAGAAGCTTGTCGCCCAGCACGAGGCTGCCGAAAGCGTCTATCAGCAGCCGGAAGAAGGTGCGACGGAACAGGCCGAAGGTCATCAGCAGCCGGTAACCGTCGAGAAGAAACCCGGACGAAACGATCTCTGCCCCTGCGGGAGCGGAAAAAAATACAAAAACTGTCACGGGCAGCAACCCTGACACCCAGTAACGCCCACTCTGTTTTATGAAACAAACCGAACCGGAAGTCACCCTCCAGCTGGCCCTGGAAAATGGCCTGAATGCCGAGGAGTATGAGAACATTCTCGCCGTTCTCAACAGAAAGCCTACCTTCACCGAACTCGGCATTTTCTCGGTGATGTGGTCCGAGCACTGCAGTTACAAGAACTCCATCGCGGTGCTGAAAACCCTGCCGAGGGAGGGGGACGCCCTGCTTACCGGGGCCGGCGAGGAAAACGCCGGACTTGTCGATATCGGCGACAACCTTGCCGTTGCCTTCAAGATCGAATCGCACAACCACCCTTCGGCCGTAGAACCATACCAGGGCGCGGCTACCGGTGTGGGTGGCATACACCGCGACATCTTCACCATGGGCGCGCGTCCCGTGGCATCCCTGAATTCGCTGCGATTCGGTTCTCCCAGGGATCCGAGAGTGCGTTATCTGGTGGACGGAGTCGTCAGGGGCATCGGTGATTACGGAAACTCGTTCGGCGTGCCTACCGTGGGCGGGGAAATCTATTTTGAGGAGTGTTATACCGGAAACCCCCTGGTCAACGCCATGTCGGTCGGTATCGTCGAGCACGACAGGACCGTGAGCGCCACGGCGAAAGGCGAAGGCAATCCCGTGCTGATCGTGGGCTCCTCGACCGGTCGGGACGGCATTCACGGCGCGACCTTTGCATCGGAGGATCTCAGCGAGGCATCCGAGGACAAGCGGCCCAGTGTGCAGGTTGGCGATCCGTTCGCCGAGAAACTGCTGCTTGAAGCCACGCTCGAAGCCATTGCAACCGGCCACGTGGTCGGCCTGCAGGACATGGGTGCGGCAGGACTGACCAGTTCGACCTCGGAAATGAGCGCAAGAGGCATCGAAAAAACCGGGTCCGGGGGAATCGAAATCGACCTCGATCTCGTACCGGTGCGCGAAGCCGGCATGAGCGCCTACGAAATCATGCTTTCGGAATCACAGGAACGCATGCTGGTGGTTGCCGAAAAAGGGTTCGAGGAGCGCATCATCGAGGTGTACCGGAAATGGGATGTGCAGGCGGTCGTCATAGGACGAGTCACTGCGGACCACCAGCTCAGGGTACGCCAGCACGGTCGGGTGGTTGCCGAAATACCCGCAGAATCCCTCGTGCTTGGCGGCGGCGCTCCGGTCTATATCCGTGAAGCCATCGAGAAAAAACCGGAAACCCCGGCGGCCGTTATGGTGGACGATGATCGACTCGATCTGCGGACGCTGGCCCTCTCCTTGCTGTCGAGACCAAGCATAGCCAGCAAGCAGTGGGTCTACCGCCAGTACGACTCCATGGTGCAGACCAACACTGTGACGGCAACCGGCACGTCCGATGCCGCCGTCATCCGCATCAGGGGATCGAAAAAAGGTCTGGCCATGAAAACCGACTGCAACTCCCGCTATGTTTACCTGAACCCGCTGAAGGGTGGACAGATCGCGGTTGCCGAATGTGCCCGAAACATCGCCTGTTCCGGCGCGCGTCCTCTTGCCGTTACCAACTGTCTGAACTTCGGCAATCCCTACAAACCGGAAGTATACTACCAGTTCAAGAGGTCGGTCGAAGGCATGGGTGAAGCCTGCCGCGCATTCAACACCCCGGTAACCGGCGGCAACGTGAGCTTTTACAATGAAACCTCCCTTGGAGGTGAACGCACGGCCATCTATCCTACTCCAACCATCGGCATGATCGGCCTGCTCGATGATATCGGCGGTCTTGTCGGATCCACTTTTTCGAGCCCCGGCGATGCAATTCTGCTTTTCGGAGATCCCGAGCTTACGCTCGACGGCTCGGAATATCTCGTCATGCAGTACGGCACACCCGGCCAGGATGCTCCGGACATTGATATCGGGCACGAACGGAATCTGCAGGAGCTGCTCGTCTCACTTGCTTCAAAACGCCTGCTGCACTCCGCGCACGACATTTCCGACGGCGGACTCATGACGGCACTCGCGGAAAAATCGGTCATGAATGAACAGGGCACGCTCGGCTTCGACGTCGATATCGAGGATACCGTGAACAGTCCCTGCCGTCTGCAGCAGCAGCTCTTTTCCGAAGCGCAGGGTCGGGTGCTCGTGAGCATCGCCCCGGAGTCGGCTCGGGAGGTCATCGCAGAAGCCGTGCATCACAATGTGCCCGTGCGGGTTATCGGCAAGGTTGTCCGGCACACCGCGGCGATTGCCGTGAACGGCAAAACCGCTGTATCGTTCACGACCGGAGAACTTGCCGGAGCCTACTTTCATGCGCTTGAACGGGCCCTGCACCTCGACGAACTGTAGGAAACGCCGGCCGGCATATGCCGGCAAAAGGAGAGATCGATATGCTTCCAGTAGTCACCGCGGCCGAAATGGCCGCTGCAGACCGGGCAGCCATTGAACAGCTCCGGATCGGGGAAATCCGCCTCATGGAGCTTGCCGGAGCACGCTCGGCGGACATCATCTCCGATATCCTCGAACGGAATAATGTGGCCGGGTGCACGTTTCTGGCGGTCTGCGGCAAGGGAAACAATGGAGGCGACGGTCTCGTGCTCGCCCGCCACCTGCTCAATCAGGGGGCGTCGGTCGATGTCGTGCTGCTCTACCCTGACGAGGCGTTGTCGCCGGTGAACCGGAATGCCCTGGAAATCCTCGATATCTACCGTGACCGCCACGCGGCTCCCCTGCGCATGTTCCACGGCATATCCGAAGTGCCCCCCTTTGTCATGGAAAGCGTATACGACGCTCTCATCGACGCCGTGCTCGGCACCGGTCTGAAAATAGGCGAACCCGGTCAGGCGCTTCATGCACCGGTACGCGAAGGAATCGAACTCCTCGAACATATCCGGAGACGAAACGGCACCCCGCTCATCGCCCTCGATGTTCCCTCGGGCCTCGATGCGACATCGGGTTTTGCTGCCGATCCGGCCGTTACCGCTGACAGTACCGTCACCATGGCTTTCCTGAAAACCGGTTTCTTTTTCAACGAAGGACCCCGGCATTCGGGTGAGGTGCGCAGAGCCGAAATATCGATCCCCGAATTTCTCATCGCACCATCTGCCTGTCGGTTGATCGACCAGGAGTATGCCTCCGGGCGGTTTATCCTGCGTGAACCCTCCGGAGCAAAGCACCTGAACGGAAAAGTGCTCGTGATCGCCGGGTCGCTCTCGTCACACGCCTCCATGCTTGGAGCCGCAATCATGTCGGTGAAGGCCGCCCTGAAAGCCGGTGCGGGATACGTTTGCGCCTCGGTCCCGATCGGACTTGCCGACGTCATGCATGCGCATGCCCCTGAAGCCGTCGTGATCGCTCAGGAGAAGGAACTGGTGCTTGAAAAAGCCCGGTGGGCTGATTGTGTGCTGCTGGGATGCGGTCTTGGCAGGGAGCCGGACAATATCGCCTTTATGCGGGAACTGCTGGGAATAACCGGAATCACTGCCGGGAAGCTCGTGCTCGACGCCGATGCGCTGTACGCGATTTCCGGCACGAACATCCTTGAGGAGAGCCTCGATCCGGTTCATATCCTCCTGACCCCGCACTACGGCGAATTCAGCCGTCTTTCGGGCATTGCAGTTGAAGATATCTCCGCCGATCCGCTGAGCGCTGCGGCGGCATTCGCCCGGAAGCACAGGGTCAATCTCTTGCTGAAAGGCCACCCGACCGTGCTTGCCGGCGCCGGGGGAGAACTGATGATCAACGACAGCGGAACGGAGGCGCTTTCGACCGCAGGGTCGGGGGACGTGCTGGCAGGCATGACTGCAGCACTCGCCGCCAAAGGCGTTCCGGTGCTTGAAGCCGGTGCGGCAGCGGCATGGTTTCACGGGCGTGCCGGGGATCTCGCCAATGAGATCGCAAGCCTTGTGTGTGCCGGAGACATTCTCGATGCGATACCGGCAGCGATCCGCGAGATTTTCGACCTCGGGGAAAAACCCGGCTGATGCTCCGGAGCGAACGCCGGGAAGCTCAGGATTCGCCCTGTTTCAGGAATTTTCTGATATTGCGTGCCGCCTGCCGGATACGCTCCTCGTTCTCGATCATGGCGATACGCACATACTCGTCTCCGTAAGCCCCGAACCCGATGCCGGGACTGACCGCAACCTTGCCTTCTGTCAGCAGCTTCTTGCTGAACTCAAGGCTGCCCATGCTCCTGTGCTGTTCAGGAATACGCGCCCACACGAACATGCTTGCCCTTGGTGGAAGTATCGGCCATCCGGCGTTCTCGAAGCTTCGGATCATGACGTCCCGGCGGCGGCGGTATACCTCGCAGATCTCCTGAACGCAGCTCTGGTCATCGGTGAGCGCTATGGTCGAAGCGACCTGGATGGGGGTGAAGGTGCCGTAATCGAGCCAGCTCTTGATCTTTTCAAGCGCGCCGATCAGCTTGGCGTTGCCCACCATGAAACCAACCCTCCAGCCGGCCATATTGTAGGTTTTCGAGAGCGTGTAGCTCTCGACGGCAACATCCTTGGCTCCGGAAACCTGCAGGATGGACGGGGTGACATAGCCGTCGAAGGTTATCTCCGCATAAGCGATATCACTGATGATGTAAAACCGCTCTTTCCTGGCAAGTTCGACCAGGCGTTCGTAAAAAGGCAATTCCACCGTTGCCGTGGTGGGATTGTTGGGGAAATTCACCACCAGGTATTTCGGTTTGGGAGAGGATTCCCGCAGTGCGGTTTCGATGTTCTGGAAAAACGACTCCTCGTCGAGACGGTAATCCTCGTGCATCTCGAGCTTCAGGCGGTGCACATTGCCTCCGGCCAGAATGAACGCCTGGGAATGGATCGGATAGCAGGGATCGGGCACCATGGCCAGGTCGCCGGGATTGGTGATGGCCTGCACAAGATGGGCATACCCCTCTTTAGAACCCATGGTGACAACCACTTCGCGGTCAAGATCGAGATCGACGTTGTATTTGCGACGGTACCAGCCGCCGACCGCTCCCCTCAGCTTGTAGATTCCTTTCGAGACGGAATAGCCGTGGGTCCGCGGTTTGTTGATGCTTTCCACCAGCTTGTCAACGATGTGCTGCGGCGTCGGACCGTCAGGGTTGCCCATCGAGAAATCGATGACATCCTCCCCCGCTCTCCGTTCAGCCATTTTCAGTTCGTTGACCGCGGCAAAAACATACTTTGGAAGCCTCTTTATCTTTTCAAACTGAATTTCATCAAACATAATCGGGTTCGGTAATAATTGCTCCGGCTGCCAGACAGCCGCTTAAGCCCGTATCATAAACAAAAAGAGGCTCATATCCATGACACAACCCGCTTATTTTTCAAGCTGCGAAGTGCATGCCGGACAGCGGACAGCCTGCAGGGGAATGCTGGTGCAGCAGTAGGGACACTCCCTGCTGTTTGACTCGGCGGACGGTGCTGCCGGAGCAGGTTTCGAACGCAGGGCTGTAAGCGACTTGATCAGCATGAACACTGCAAAAGCCATGATAAGAAAGCTGATAAGGGCATTGATGAAGACACCGTAGTTCACGGTGACCGCACCGGATGCCCTGGCATCGGCAAGCGCCGCATAAGGTCCCGGAGTGCCCCCCTCCTTCAGGACAAGATAGAAATTGGAGAAATCAATGCCCCCGATGAGAAGACCCAGCGGAGGCATAAGCACATCGGCAACCAGCGTGTTGACAATGGCGCCGAAAGCCCCGCCGATAATGATGCCGACCGCCATGTCGGCAACATTGCCGCGAAGCACGAACTCCCTGAACTCTTTAATCATATCTCTGATTGTATATATGGTTGGAAATAACGGCACGTGTGGTGACATGCAATGGATTTACTCACCCGAAATATAGTACACAAAAGACACGCCCGCAAACCGGAAAAAGTGCAAAACCAACCTCCGCCAAAGGGTAATCGAAACCGGAAATTGGACTTTGAATTTTTTTTCCGTACAATGTTGCGTTTGGGTCGTTTTGAATTCCGCTCCTCAACTCGCTAATCAGTAACCCGGTGTCAAAACACAAGCTTTCCTCAAGTATTTCAACATACAGGCAGCAGATAAGTCGGCAGACGGGGAACGACTATAACTGCTGTTACCAGTGCGGCAAATGCACGGCCGGTTGCCCGGCCGGAGGGTTTATGGATAACCCTCCAGCAAAGATCATGCGCCTTGTCCAGGCCGGCTATGTCGAAGAAGCCATGCAAAGCGATGCGCTCTGGTACTGTGTGGGCTGTCAGGCCTGTACGGCACGGTGTCCCCAGAACATGGATATCGCCGCGACCATGGACGCACTCCGGGAGCTCGCACTGAAAACCGGTGTTGTCTGCCAGGATCGTCCGAAAAAGCTCGTAACGGCATTTCACACCTCGTTTCTCAACAATATCCGCAAGCATGGCCGTCTCCAGGAACTCTCTCTGGTGAACAGCTACAAGCTCAGGACCCGTACCTTCCTGCAGGATGCGTCATCCGGCATGAAAATGATCCGGGAAGGGAAAATCAATCCTCTCGCATCGCTCAGCGGCAAGGAGGGGGTCGAGGCAAAGGAGCAGATTGAAAAACTGTTCGTTCTGGCCGAAAAGGAGGCCGGTCACGACCCGGCTCCGGTGCGGAAACCGAAAAAGAACAGCTTTTCCCCCCAGCAGCCTCCAGCCATCAAACCCGGTATGACCATCGGATACTACCCGGGGTGTTCGCTCGGTGGAACCGCCAGGGAGTATGACATATCCGTCCGGAAAATGTGCGAACTGCTTGACATCCGGCTTCAGGAGATCCCCGACTGGAACTGCTGCGGAGCCACATCCGCCCACGCCACCAGCCACAAACTTGCCCTTCTTCTCCCGGCAAGGAATCAGGCCCTTGCCGATGCGGCGGGCATGGATTACGTGCTTGCGCCCTGTGCCGCCTGCCAGAACCGCCAGGTAACAACCCGCAAAGCCGTGCTCGAATCGGCGGAGCTGCGCTCTGAGGTGAAAAGCGCAACCGGTATCGAGCCTACCGGCAAAGCCGAGTTCATCGGAGTCACCCAGTTGCTTGAAGGGTACAGCGGAGAGGAACTTGCCAAACGCGTCAAACGTCCCCTGAAGGATCTCAGCCTGGCCTGCTATTACGGTTGTCTGCTTGTCCGTCCAATGGATACCATGAGTTTTGACGATCCGGAAAATCCGCTCAGGATGGAGCAGATCGTCACGGTTCTGGGAGGAAAACCGGTCGACTGGGCATTCAAGATCGAGTGCTGCGGTGCAGGTCTGACGCTTGCCCAGCAGGAGATGGTTGAAGACCTCACGCACAGCATCGCCAGAAATGCGGCCGGAAACGGAGCAAAGGCATTTGTTGTGGCCTGTCCACTCTGCCATGCCAATCTTGACATGCGGCAGGAGGGAATGCGAAAACGGTATGACGACATCCAGCCCATGCCGGTCTACTACATTTCCGAGCTTGTCGCCATAGCATGTGGCGCCGATCCGGCGGAAGTCGCTGTCGGGAAACATTTTGTTCCCGCACTTGAACTTCTCGCCAACCGGTAACCGGAGAACCCGATGCAGGATCATTCCGCCCTGACGGAACCGCATGCCCGTCCGGATCAGCCCGGACACAATTGAGACCATATTCCCGACCTGTTTCGGAGGCCGGCTTCGGACATGACGAATAAACCATATCTCACATGCATCCCCGTCTCTGTGTCGGGAGTCGGAAAAAAAGATTTTTTGCGGCAGAAACCCTGCAGTACCGAAACCGGAAGCCGGAAAAAACCGTTGAGAGTTTTCATTGGCACGCAGATGCCTCGTAGCGAACCGTAAAGCAGTGCAATCCTGCAGTGTGCTGTTTCCGTAACCATCAATGAAAGAATGGCAAAAATAGGAGTTTTCGTCTGTCACTGCGGCGAGAATATCGCCTCGAATGTCGATACGGCCAATCTGGTCAGGAAGGTATCGGAACATCCCGGTGTTGAAGTGTGCGCCGAGTACAAATATTTCTGCTCCGATCCGGGACAGGAAACCGTCAAACGAGCAATCAGGGAAAACGGCCTGACCGGTGTCGTGGTGGCGGCCTGTTCCCCGCGGATGCACGAAACAACCTTCCGCAAGGCCTGTGCAGAAGCCGGTCTCAATCCCTACATGCTTGAAATGGCCAACATCAGGGAGCATTGCTCCTGGGTTCACTCCGACAAGGAAAAGGCCACCGAAAAGGCGATCGAGATTACCCGCTCTCTGGTCGAAAAGGTCAAACGCAACAATAATCTGAAACCGATTTCGGTGCCGGTCACGCGGCGGGCGCTGGTTATCGGCGGCGGCATCGCGGGCATCCAGGCCGCGCTCGACATTGCCGGAGCGGGGCGAGAAGTCATTCTGGTCGAACGCGAGCCTTCGATTGGCGGCCACATGTCGCAGCTCTCCGAAACCTTCCCGACGCTCGACTGCTCGCAGTGCATCCTGACACCACGGATGGTGGAAGCCATCCAGCATCCGAACATCAAGGTACTGACATACTCCGAAGTCGAAGAGGTTGACGGTTATATCGGCAACTTCAAGGCGAAGATCCGCAAGAAGTCGCGCTACGTCGATATCGACAAATGCACCGGCTGTGGAGACTGTATCCAGAAATGCCCGGTCAAGAAAGTTCCCAGCGAATTCGAATGCGGGCTCGGCAACCGGACAGCGATCTACACCCCCTTTGCCCAGGCTGTGCCGAACGTGCCGGTCATCGACACGACCCGCTGCACCTACTTCAAGAACGGCAAGTGCAAAATCTGCCAGAAAACCTGCCAGATCGAGAACTGCATCGATTTCGGTATGCAGGATACCTTCGAGGAATATGAAGTCGGCGCCATTGTCGTGGCCACCGGCTTTCAGATCCAGGACACCACCCTCTACGGCGAATACGGCTACGGCAGGTACAAGGACGTGATTACCGGCCTGAGCTTCGAGCGTCTTGCTTCGGCCAGCGGGCCGACCAGCGGTGTCATCAAACGTCCTTCGGACGGAAAAGAGCCTGAGACCATCGTGTTCATCCAGTGCGCCGGGTCACGCGACCCCTCCAAGGGCGTCAGGTACTGCTCGAAAATCTGCTGTATGTACACGGCAAAACACGCCATGCTTTACGCCCACAAGAATCACGATGGCAGGAGCCGGATCTTCTACATGGACATCCGTGCGGCCGGCAAGGGGTATGACGAGTTCACCCGACGCGCCATCGAGGAGGATGGAGCCGAATACCTGCGCGGACGGGTCAGCAAGCTGTATGAAGAGAATGGCAAACTGATCGTGCGCGGAGTCGATTCGCTGCTCGGCAAACCGGTAGAAATCGCCGCCGATATGGTGGTACTGGCCACGGCAATCGTGCCACAGCCTGACGCCAGGGAGTTCGCCAAACGGATCGGCATCGGTTATGACGAATATGGCTTCTACAATGAAGCGCACATGAAGCTCCGACCGGTCGAGACGGCTACGGCCGGCATCTACCTCTGCGGCGCTTGCCAGTCGCCGAAGGACATTCCGGACTCGGTCGCCCAGGCTTCTGCTGCGGCAGCCAAGGTGCTCGGACTCTTCAGCCGCGAACAGCTCGAGCGCGAACCGGTGGTGGCCTCGGTCAGCGATGCCACCTGCGCCGGATGCTTTGGCTGCGTCATGGCCTGCCCGTACAACGCGATCGACGTGCGCGACATCAACGACCGGAACGGCAACCTCATCAAACAGGTGGCCGACGTCAATCCCGGACTCTGTCAGGGATGCGGCACCTGCGTGACCTTCTGCCGCTCAAACAGCATTGATCTGGCCGGGTTCACCGAAAACCAGATCTTTGCCGAAATCATGGCCCTTTGAGGGGCTGAAACTCCGTTGAAGCACGGAAAAGCAAACCGAACCAAAACCAAGCGACCGAATTCAGCCGATGAGTGAATCATTCGAACCGAAAATAGTGGCTTTTGTCTGCACCTACTGCACCTATGCCGGTGCCGACCTTGCAGGCACCAGCCGTCTGAAATACGCCCCGAACGTCAGGATCGTGCGTCTTCCCTGCACCGGACGCATCAGCCCGATGTTCATCCTCAAGGCGCTGCAGAAAGGGGCCGACTCCGTGCTGGTCAGCGGCTGTCATCCGGGTGACTGCCACTTCGCGGCAGGAAACTATCATGCCAGGCGTCGCTGGACGGTTTTCCGCGCTCTGCTTGCCTTCACGGGCATTCCTGAAGAGCGCATCCGATTCTCGTGGGTCAGCGCCGCCGAAGGAGCCAAGTTTGCCGATCTGATCAACGAAATCACCGAGGAGACCAAAAAGCTCGGCCCGTTCACGCAGTACCAGGAACTGCAGAAAGCCATTGAAACCCAGTCTTCGTATTAAGAAACCATTCATGGGAATACAGGAACAATACAGAAGTGAAGCGGCGGAGCTGCTCTCATCGGGCGAAGTGAAGCTGGTTATCGGCTTCGGAGCCGGCTCGACCGCCGACCGCCGCCGTCCGCTGTTCGCACGCACACCCGAAGAGAGCGAAAAGCTGGTGCTCGACCAGAATTGCATCGCCAACCTCACGACCTACCTGGTCGCCGGAGGCCTGCTCACGGACGGCAAGAAGGTTGCCGTCTTCCTGAAGCCGGACGGCATCAGGAGCCTGAACATCCTCATCGCCGAGTCACAGGTCAAGGCCGAGCAGGTGGTGATCTTCGGCTTCGCGATCGAAAACAACGAAGTAACGCCTCTGGAAGGACGTTCGATCAGTGATTTCGCAAAGCTTGGTGAAAAGCTTCGTACTGCCACCCCGCCGCCATCCGTGCAGGAGGAGGCCGAGAGGCTCGAAGCGATGGGCTCTTCCGGGCGTTTCGAGTACTGGAAAGAGCAGTTCTCCAAATGCATCAAGTGCTACGCCTGCCGACAGGCCTGCCCGATGTGCTACTGCCGCCGGTGCATTGTTGACGTCAACCAGCCGCAGTGGGTCAGCACCTCGTCGCATACCCTCGGCAACTTTGAATGGAACCTCGTCAGGGCATTCCACCTTGCCGGACGGTGCGCTGCCTGCGGTGCCTGCGACCGGGCCTGCCCGGTGAACATCCCGCTCCGGCTCATCAACTACCGCATGGGCAAAGAGGTCAAAGAGGCCTTTGATTATTTCGCCGGTGAAAGCAGCGACCAGAATCCCGTCCTCGCCAGCTTCCGCCAGGACGATCCCGAGACCTTCATTCTTTAAGCATCCTGAAAAGCATGACCAGAATACTTCCCAAGAATAAACTCGACGACTGTATTGCCGCCTGGCAGAAAGCCGGTTTCAGCGTGCTCGCACCGGTTCAGCGTCACGGCATGAGCAGCTTCGGCGAGGTGCAGAAGGCTTCAGAAATGGCCCTCGACCTCATCCTGACGGAACGCACCATCAAGGACCACTTCTTCCCGCAGACCGAACCGCTGATCAAGTACAAGATCAGCAAGCACGACATCGACTCCGAAACCATGACTCCGCCCGAGAGGAAACGCATCTTCTTCGGCGTCCGTCCGTGCGATGCTTCGGGTCTGGAAATCGACGATCCGCTCTTCGGCTGGGACTACAAGGACGACTACTGGTTCAGGCGCCGCGAGAACTCGGTGATCGTCTCCATCGCCTGCAGCGAGGCGGACGATTTCTGCATGTGCACCTCGGTGAAGCTCTCACCGGACAGCACCAGGGGGGCGGACGTGATGCTCCGTCCGCTCTCGGGCGGCAACGGCTGGCAGGTCGAAGCCATCAGCGAACGCGGCACGGCGCTCTGCGACACCGTCTCCTCTTTGTTGCAGGAGGAGACGGCGCAAGCCGCACCGCTGCCCCGGGTTGACGGGAAATTTGACGTCGAAAAGGTGATGGAGTGGCTCGCCGACAAGGAGAACTTCGAAAGCCGGTTCTGGAAGGATATCTCCATGCGCTGCATCGGCTGCGGCAGCTGCACCTTCCTCTGCCCCACCTGCCACTGCTTCGACATCCAGGACGAAGGCGACACCTACCAGGGCATCCGCCGAAAGAACTGGGACAGCTGCTCCTTCGCGCTCTTCACCATGCACACCTCAGGCCACAACCCGAGAAACGCGCAATCGACCAGGTGGCGCCAGCGCATCATGCACAAGTTCAATTACTATCAGGGCAAGTTCGGCGTCAACAGTTGCAGCGGCTGCGGCCGGTGCACCCGCCAGTGCCCGGTGGACATGGGTATTACCGAAACTCTGCAAGCGATTACAAATTTACCGAGGTGACACAAGACCGATACCACACCAACGACATGATCTACACCCCGTTCCCGATGCGGGTTGTATCGAAGCGTGAAGAGGCCCCCGGCGTCAGGACGCTCAAACTTGAATTCGTTCGCCAGGAGGATCACGAGTTCTTCAAGGCAAACTACCGGACCGGCATGTTCGGCCTTTACGGGCTCTTCGGCGAAGGAGAAAGCACTTTCTGCGTGGCCAGTCCGGAAACCCGCAAAGACGCTATCGAATGCACCTTCCGGCAGTCGGGCCGGGTGACTTCGATGCTCTCCGGTGTCGATGCCGGTGACCTCGTGACCTTCCGGGGCCCGTATGGCAACTGCTTCCCCATTGAGCAGTTCTACGGAAAAAACCTGCTCTTCATTGCAGGAGGCATCGCCCTGCCTCCGACACGGAGCGTGATCTGGTCGTGCCTCGACCGGCGCGAGAAGTTCGGCAGGGTAACCATCGTGTACGGAGCGAGAACCGTTGCCGATCTGGTCTACAAGCATGAGCTGGACGACTGGAAAAAGCGCGACGACGTCAATCTCGTGCTTACCGTCGATCCGGGAGGCGAAACCCCGGACTGGACCGATCACGTCGGCTTCGTCCCCACCGTACTCGAACAGGCCGCCCCGTCACCGGACAACACCATCGCCGTGCTGTGCGGGCCTCCGATCATGATCAAGTTCACCCTGATCTCTCTGCAGAAGCTGGGCTTCGATCAGGAGAACGTGTACACCACACTTGAAAACCGCATGAAATGCGGCGTCGGCAAATGCGGCCGGTGCAACGTGGGATCGGTCTACATCTGCAAGGAGGGACCTGTCTTTACCGCCGCTGAAGTATCGAGGATGCCGGAAGGCGATCTGTAGGCAACAGGAGACCGAACAAGCTGTTTCAGAAACGGATTCGCAACCCCCCGGTCTCTGTTCCGGGTCCGAGATACTCGATTGAGCGGAGACGGATCATTTCGACCGGCAGATTGTTGTGCCGATCTCCGGTGAGCTCGGTTCTTCCCTTGATTCTGTATTTCGCTCCGGGTTCGAGCCTAACGGTGCCCGGCTCGGCGGGTACCGGCACGGCGATCCCCTTCCGGTCGTCCGGAAAATCAACAAACCGGGTCTCTTCAAGGAACACCAGTTCATAGGCGACTCCCTGCCAGATGATAAAATTCCGGTTTTCGATATCAAGGCCCCGTTCAAGAGAAAATCCACGAAGCGCAACCTCCATATCGAGCCTTCCCTCAACGGTTTTACCGTAAAACAGTTCACATCCGGCAAGCTGCAACAGCAGCAGAACCGGCATGAAAAAAGGGAAAAAACGCTTCGGCATGGGCTGGCAACTGAAAGGTGACGTGAAGGAATTACAACAGATAATGTACGAAATACGGGAAGTTCCTCATGATCACGCCCGGTTGAGGCACGCTATCCGAGCATGATCCGGAAAAAACGGCCCGGCTGATGAAAATCGGGTTGTTCATCTGCCGCGCACCACCAGGGAAACAGGCCGTAACGACCATCGCCAAGGCTTGCGGCACATTGCAGGGAAAGCACGTTCCGGTCGAGAAAAGGGTAAAGCAAGGCGTACGAGAAGGTCATGCCGAAACCCTCCTTTTCATGCATGAATCGCCCCACATGCCCTTCCCAGCCCGAAGCGCAGGGATCGTCATGATGCGGTTCGCGTTTACGGGGAGCTGTGAAACGCAAGGCTACCCAGTCTCCGGACGGCTGCATTTCAAATTCAAGATAGCTGCAAGCCTTGCCTCCATGCCCGATAAACAGCTCGGATACCGGCTGCTTCCACAACCCGTCAACAAAATCCCCCTCGGAGGAAACCCTTTCCGAATCAGATGGAACCGGAAAAATACCGGCAGGCGCAACAGTACTCCATTTCAGGAAAGGGTGCATGGGATTCAGGACAGCCTGTTCAACCGGAATCAACTGCTCTATACGGACCTCGACTCCCTCAGGAAATGCGAGGCGCCGCCCCGAATATCCGGTAAGGTACCCCCGTAAAAGCGTTTCGGGATATACCCTTTCGGCACCCGCGGCGGAAATGTCCTTGTCGGGAGGCCAGAGCAGGCCAGCCCATGCCCTGCCGGGCACGGTTTCGGACGGGATCGAAGGCACACCACACGCCGAAAGCTCTGCATTGCTGAAAAGGCCGGTACACTCGACCTCGAGATCCAGCTCGACCCCCTTTCTGCTCCGGGCCTCATTCCTCATTCTTGCTGCAAGCGCGAGCACATCCGAAGAGGATGCTTCCGCGGTATTGAAAATGAAATTCGCATGATAAGCGCTTATTTCGGCACCACCTCGACGCATTCCCTTGAAGCCGAGATCCTCGAATATCCGGCCGCTCGGCTCGCCGGCCCCGTAATTGTTTTTGAAGGTTGAACCGCAGCTTGGATAATCGAAGTGGTGTTTTTCAAGCCGTTCGGCCTCATGGCGCTCCATCTCCTCCCGAATGGCTGAAGCGGGTTTCGGACAGGGAAAACGCAGCACTGCGGCAACGACGATTTCCGGTCGCCGCATCAGTGCGGTTTGCTTGTAACCGAGAAACACCTCTTCACCCGCAATCCACCGGATCCGCCCCTCAAGATCCATAACCACAACCGAAGAGGTCACTGCGGATATCTCTTTGCCGAAACATCGGGCATTCATGCGGATGGTGCTGCCGATCATACCCGGAAGCCGGTGCAGCCACTCCCCTCCTCCCCGCCCCGCTCCGAGCAGTTCGGCGGCAAGCGCCGTATTTTCCACTCCCGCCTCGCAAAACAGCTCCTCAGGCGAGATCCATGTCATCCGCTTCATCCGCTCCATGGAAACCACGATTCCGGGAAATGGGTCATCGGAAAACAGCATGTTGCTGCCACGGCCCATAACGGCAAGAGGAAGCCGCCGTTCACGGTTCCAGAGCAGAAGATCCCCCAGATGCCGAAGCGTCTCGGGCATGGCATACAGTTCCGATCTGCCGCCGATCCGGTAATAGCTTTTTTCCCGGAGAGAGACATCCGGCTCGAAAGGACAGGGAATCTGTAAATCCTGCATCTGGTTCACGACATCAAAGAATTGTTCCGGGATTTTCTGACCGTAACATAACCATCCCGGAAACGTTTCCCAACCACCGCCCGGTTCATTTCACATCGATTGTCGAAAACCGGACAAGCGCGAACTCCGGCGCTTTTGTATTTCACCCTGCGATACCTGCATTTCTTCACATCCATCCCATCCGTTCCGACGGTAAAACAAGCTCTGATTGCCATGACAAAAAAGCGTTATGTGCAGGAATAAACCGTTTCCGTCACTATCCCTCCGCGACGCTCAACGGCTGCGTCAATGATGCGAAAGAGATGCAAAAGCCACCAAAGAGGCCATCATGGCAAAACTGCCGGCAATGGTCGATGGCGCCGTTGCCGGAAAGCACGATTACCTTGTTTTCAGCTTTTCCAGTCACGGTACACAGGTCCCCGATGCCGGAGGCGATGAACCGGACAATGCCGATGAGGCTTTCTGCCCTTACGACCTCCAACAGAACGGGGATCACTGGCATCCCGACCATATCATCACGGACGATGAGCTGAACACCCTTTTCGCTGCCATTTCGGAACAGGTCACCCTTGAAGTGTTTCCGGATACGTGCCACAGCGGAACCGGACTGCGGGCTATCGACCTGCTGCTCGATCGCAAACCCCGGTATCTTCCCCACCCCCGTCCCTGGAAGCGTTTCTGCAGCTGCAGCCCCTCAGACCAAGGGGACTTGCCGATCTGCGCTTGCGCGAGGAACCGCCGGGACACATCCTCTGGGCGGGCTGCAAGGCTGAAGAGACCGGCGCGGATGCGCTCACCTGCTTTCTCTGCAGGGAAATGCGGGCCTCACGGAGTCACCTGTCAAGGGAAGCACTGCTGAAACAGGTTCTCACGGGACTGAAATCCCGCAGATACCCTCAGACTCCCCAACTGGAGTGCAATGCCGCAAAAAAAAGTGCCCCGGTCGGTTCCTGACCGGGGTTTATTGAAAAATTCTCTATCTTGGTGTCGTCGTACCGGAAAACCCGGCAGCCGGCGAAACGTGTTTTCTTAACCTTTGCCTGAACCATCCATGCCAGAGAACCAGCAGAACAAGGTAAATTACGCCCTTGTCCGAATCACCACCGAACAGATCAGCCTCTCTCCGGAAAACATCGAGCAGGACAAGCCCGTCAAAATCAATGCCGGCCTGAATTTCGGAATAGATCCCGCCAAGAAGCTGATCAAGGTGCTCTTCAAGAACGATTTCGAACAGGAAAACCGTCCGTTCATTACCATAGAGATGAGTTGCATTTTCGCGCTTGACCCTGCATCCTGGGATCTGTTCATCAACGACCAGCAGGAACTCTTCGTGCTTCCGAAAGGGTTCGCCGGCCATCTGGCCTCCATTGCTGCCGGCACCGCAAGAGGCATTTTACACCATGCCACGGAAAACACCCCGCTCAACCGGTTCTTCATTCCGGCAAACAACGTGGAAGCGATGATCGGAGAGCATGTGGCCCTGCCCCTGAATCCTGAAGGAAGAAATTAGGAAACAGGACGGAGGCACAAAATACGCATGGTATCGCGCCCTCCTCACAGGCCGGAATGAGAAGTCCCGGAATAACCGGGACTTTTTTTATCGCATCAGTCCGAATCCCCTCTTGTACAAAAAAAGCCGCTTCCTCAAGGATGCGGCTTTTTTTTCTTGTGGTGGGGACAGGACTTGAACCTGCAACCTTCGGGTTATGAGCCCGACGAGCTACCAATTGCTCCACCCCACGGTGTTTGTAATCTTAATGTAAGCAATAAATCGTATTCCGCAAAGAATTTTTCAATTATTGTACCTGGCCGCCATTGATCAGCTCACCCGATGGCTCAAGCACCAGCAAACGGCCATCCATGTCCTCCACGGCAAGGATCATCCCCTGCGAAACCTCTCCCCGAAGCGTGCGTTCAGCAAGGTTGGCGACCAGCACAACCTGTCTGCCCAGCAACGCTTCAGGCTGGTAGTGCTCTGCGATGCCGGCAAGCACCTGCCTGGTTTCCGTCCCTACCCCGAGCTGCAGTTTCAGAAGCCTGGACGCCTTTTTAACGGGTTCAGCGCTGATGACGGTTGCGACCCGCAGATCGACTTTCTGGAAATCGTCGAAACTGATGACCGGTTTGAACACCGTACGTTCCGCAGCGGCCCCGGCTTCCCGTTTTTCAGCTTCGGCAAGCAACTGTTCGATCTTTTTCAGCTCCGGCTCTATTGCGGCATCCTCGATCTTGGTGAAGAGAATTCCGGAGTTTGCCGCGAGTCGATGCCCTTTGTGCAGCATGGGGTGCAGAAGATTCCTGAACAGCGATACCCCGGGCCTCACACCCGCCTCGATGGGCTCCCCGAATCCAAGCATGGTGCATATCCTGGCGGCTGTATCCGGAAGCACCGGATAGAGGGCAAGGGCAAGCGCATGACAGAGATTGAGGGAAAGCGCCATGGTTCTGGCTGCTGCCTCGCGGTCGGTCCTGAAGATTTTCCAGGGCTCGGACTCCGTAAGAAAACGGTTTGCCGCCCGTGCGATATCCATGCCGAGCGATGCAGCTTCCCTGAAATGGAACTGCTCGAAAGCCTGGTCGAGCTTTTCAACGGTTTCGGGCCAGTTCACCCCGAGACCGTTCCACTCATCGTCCGTACAGGCATGCGGCACAACCCCATCGAAACGCGAATTGGTGAAATCGATCGAGCGCTTGATGAAATTGCCGAGCGTATCGGCAAGTTCGCCGTTGGTCCGGTTCTGGAAGTCCGTCCAGCTGAAATCGGTATCCTTGTTTTCCGGATAGTTCATGGCGATGCTGTAACGCAGGGTATCGGCAGGAAATTTTTCAAGGAACTCGCCGAGATAAACCGCATAATTTCTTGATTTCGAGAACTTCCGACCCTCGAAGTTCATGAATTCCGATGCAGGAACATTATCGGCCAGGCCGTAGATGCCGTTTTGCCGGTTCTCGTTCCATGCCATGAGAATGGCGGGAAACATCAGGGTATGGAAAACGACGTTGTCCTTGCCGATGAAATGCACGATCCGCGACTCCGGATCCTGCCAGTACGACCTCCAGAGTTCGCCATCACCCCGCTGGGCAGCCCACTGACGGGTAAAGGAGATGTAACCGAGCACGGCATCAAACCATACGTAGAGCACCTTACCCCTGGCTTCCGGATCGGATAGCGGCAGTTCGATGCCCCAGTCGAGGTCGCGTGTAATGGCCCGGTCGGTCAGTC
This sequence comes from Chlorobiota bacterium, assembly GCA_016866305.1. Lineage (GTDB taxonomy): Bacteria > Bacteroidota > Chlorobiia > Chlorobiales > Chlorobiaceae > Chlorobium. The sequence goes on from VGMX01000015.1 coordinate 46,821, forward strand.
CCTGGTTAAGCCAGGTGCGGGTGTAGTTCACCACATTCGGGCGCCAGTCATCCCGGTGCGCCTCCACATACGCCTCAAGCGCTTTCTGGAACCGTCCGAGCGGAAAATACCAGTGCATGGTTTCGCGCAACTCCGGAATGGCATCGGAAAGCTTGCTTTTCGGGTTCAGCAGCTCCATCGGGCTCAGATGGGTGCCGCACTGTTCACACTGGTCGCCGTTCGCCTCCGGATTGCCGCATATCGGGCAGGTTCCGGTAACGTACCGGTCGGAAAGAAACCGTCCGGCGGTCGCGTCAAAAAACTGCTTTTCAGTCTTTCTCCTGAAAATCCCCTTCCGTTCGATCTCAAGGAAAAACTCCTTTGCGGTTTCATGATGAACCGGTGAGGAGGTGCGCCCGTAATAGTCGAACGAGATGCCGCATTTGCGGAACGCATCGAGGTTCATCCGGTGATAGCGGTCAACGACATCCTGCGGTGATATCCCCTCTTTTTCGGCGGTAATGGTTATCGGGACTCCGTGTTCATCCGAACCGCCTATGTGGATGACATCTTCCCCCTTGAGGCGCTTGTACCGGACATAGATATCCGCCGGAAGGTAGACGCCGGCAAGATGTCCGAGATGGACGGGGCCGTTTGCGTAAGGTAATGCGGTGGTGACAAGGGTTCTTTTACTCTGCTGCATCATGGATAACGGAAAAAGACAAAAAAACGGAATGAAATCGGGGCGATCCGCACAGAAGCACGGTACCGTCCGGATTCAACGGTTAGGGTTATTTCCTGACCAGGAGGGTTCGGCACCTGTCGAAAGGAATTGTTCGTTTCTGGTCGTTCCTGATATAACGGATCAGCACCAGTTTTTTCTGCTGGTCGATCTCCTCGACCACGGCTTCTCCGGAAGGGGTGGAAACCCGGGTTCCGGCAGGGGGTACCGATGGCGGAACAGCGGGACATGCCGCCGTCGCCTTGTCGTGCTTCGAGAAGCCCAGACAGCATTTCGGCCGGTTGCAGATACCGGTAATATTGAAAGCGTGGGTATCATTGCCGTTGCTGTCGGAATGCAGGGACTTGTCGGCAAAAGGGTTTGCATGGATTTTCGGCAGCCAGCCCGAACAGCACAGAAGACAGCCGCACGGGCCGAAAGCATTGGCTCTTCTGGCTTCTTCCCTTGTAGTGATCTGCACCATCTGGATCCTTGCCTTGAACTCGCCGGCCAGATCGCGCACCAGGGAGCGGAAATCGACACGGTGAGCCGACGTATAGTATACCGAAAGCTTCTGCTGGTCCAGGCGAAGCTCGACATCGACCAGCTTCAGGTCGAGATCGTGTTTCTTCACTTTTCCAAGGCATATCTCGCGAATTTCGCTTTTCCGATGCTTGAGATCGCGTATGAGCTGCATGTCCTGCTCATCGGCAAGACGCAGGATATCAAGCCTTTCGGCCCCCGGCTTGTCAAGCCCCTTGAGTTTGAGTTTCTTGAGCGCGATGATCCCGGTGGAATATACCACACCGTAATCGTGCCCCCCGTCGGTCGCAACAATGACCTGCTGACCGAGCGAGAGCGGAAGTTCATGCGGATTGTTGAAAAAGTCCCGACGGCATCCCTGCAACTCGACCTCACAGACAGGGGCATTTCCGGAATCAAGGGCATCTTCACCGTATATCTCCCCGACTTCGCTGTGCAGCAGCTGCGAAAGGCGCAGCCTGACTTTTGCGTTGTCGCCGAGAAGGCAACTGCAGATAACATTACTCATAACTACAGATGAATTAAATTCAAAATACAGGCGCCACCCGGTGCGTGTTCAGCGGCCGTTCGGCATCTTCCGCCCGAAGCCCGACACATTCCTGAACCGGTCCACTCTCCGGTTGATCGACTCACCGCCGCGGATCAGAATCCTTGCCGCCTCCAGCGTACGGTTCATGGCCATGGTTTTCAGCCAGTCCAGATGGGCTTCCGTTGCCTGCTGCATCTGGAGCGTCAGATCGGCAGCAAACGGGCACGCTCCGGCCCTCAGAAGTCGAGGAGGCCGGAAGGACAGAAGCAGTTCAGGCTTCTGTTCATCAAGATATTCAATCCTGCTGACAACTGAAACAAGGTAAACGCCGCTTTGCCTTTCAAGAACACGCGAAACGATACCGGCCGTTCCTTTGAAGAAAAAAAGCGGCCGATGGTCGACATGCTCGATGCGGCCCTGAGGAAATATCCAGAGGGCGTTCTGGCGGATCGAGGGTGTCGTCAGGAGCTCTGCGGCGTAATCGAGGGAACGGATCGCGCTTCTCGGGTTGGTGCGGTCGAGGGAAAAAGCGCCGAGTCGGGTAAAAAAGCGGTACCGGTCAAGCTGGGCATATTCGATGATGATATGGAGGTTCTGGCGGAAGAACTCCTCGGTGCAGAGTTGCGACCAGAACCCGTCCCACCAGTACGCATGGTTGCAGTAGAAAACAACCGGAATGCCGGGATCCATCTCCGGCACTCCGGGGTCCAGAAACACACGGAGCGTGTTGAAATATCGTCTGAACTGACGGCGTGAATACCATCCGAACCACAAGGCATAAAGCCTGCTGCGACGGACTTTCAGCATCCGCAGAACGTTACTGAAAGGCTTTTCTGATGCGATTCACCGCCTTTTCGAGCGAGGCGATCGATGCCGCATAGGAAAGCCGAAGGTTTTCCGGAGCGCCGAATGCGTCGCCGGGCACCGTGGCCACATAATGATCCCTGAGCAGGTATTCGGCGACATCCGCGGAATCGTTCAGAACCTTCCCGCTGAAGGTCCTGCCGAGCAGGCCGCTGATTGAAGGGAAAATATAGAATGCCCCTTCAGGCAAGGCCGTGCGGAATCCGGGGATACCGTTCAGCGCCGTATACATATAGTCACGCCGCCTCTCGAATTCGAGACGCCGCTCCTCGACAATGGACTGATCGCCGGTGAGCGCCGCAACCGCGGCTTTCTGGGCGATGGCATTGGGATTGGAGGTTGTCTGGGACTGAATCTTGTCACAGGCATCGATCAGCCATTTCGGCCCGGCAAGATAACCGATCCTCCATCCGGTCATGGAATAGGTTTTCGAAACGCCGTTGCTGACGATCACCCACTCCCTCATCTCCGGAATCCGTGCCGGCGAAAAAGGACGCACGCCGCCGTAGACAATCATGTCGTACATCTCATCGGAAACCACGAAAACGTTGCGTCCCTGAAGCACCTGCATGAGCGCCCGGACTTCCGGCTCGGTGTAGACCGCACCCGTGGGATTGGAAGGAGAGTTCAGTACCAGTATTTTCGTTTTCGGCGTTATGGCCGCATCGAGCTGGGCCGGAGTGATCTTGTACCCGGTTTCGATCGTCGTATTGACAATGACCGGTTCCGCACCGGCCAGACGGACCATCTCCGGAAAACTCACCCAGTAGGGAGCGGGCACGATAACCTCGTCGCCTTCCTGGCACAGCGAAAGAAAGGTATTGGCAAGGGTCTGCTTGCCGCCGTTGCTGACAATGATCTGGTTTTCCTGGAATTCAAGCCCGTTGTCGCGGCGGAATTTTTCCAGAATGGCTTTTTTCAGCTCGGGGATCCCCGAGTTGGCCGTATAGCGGGTGAAGCCGGCCATGATGGCGTCGACACCCGCCTGGTTCACGTTATCCGGAGTCGGAAAGTCCGGCTCCCCTGCCGAAAGACTGACGATATCCTTCCCTTCGGCTTTCATGGTATTGGCCAGACCGGTAATGCGCATGGTCTGGGATTCCTGCATACTGAGCACCCGGCGGGTAAGGAACTGTTCTCCCGGAACGGTTGAAGGTGACATGGCAAATAATTGATTTATTTTTTTTTCTGTTGTGATTCATCAAGTTTTCTGTGAAGCATCTCGAGAACAGAGGGATGCACGAACTTGCTCACGTCTCCCCCAAGCATTGCAACTTCCCTGATAATCGAGGAAGCCACATAGGTATACTTGACGTTCGGCATCAGAAACACCGTCGTCACCTCAGGGTAAAGGTGCCGGTTCAGAAGCGACATCTGGAATTCGTATTCGAAATCCTTTACCTGCCGCACACCGCGTACGATCGCGCGCGCACCCTGCTGTCGTGCGTAATCGGCCAGCAATCCGTCGTGCAGCACCTCGACGCCGACGCCCTGAAAGTCCCGGACAACCTCGCGGATCATCCCTTCCCGTTCATCGACGCTGAAAAGCGTGTTTTTCTGGCTGTTTTCGGCAATGACAACAACAACCTCCTCAAAAATGTTCAGCGCCCGTTCAAGCACATCGAGATGCCCGTTGGTGAACGGATCGAACGTTCCCGGATAAATGGCTTTCTGTGTCATTGGCCCCCTTGAATGTGCTGAAAAAAAGTGACTTTCGTCATGCCATACTCCTTGTGCATCAGATAATACGGAGAGTCCCGGAAATCCCGGTCCGCCTGGTGTTCGACAAGCAGCAGGCCATCAACGGAAAGCAGTCCCGATCCCGCAATCCCTTCGACAAGACTGTCGTAATCATGCCAGGTGTAGGGGGGATCGCAGAACACCAGATCGAAACGGTCCCGGCAACGCCGCAGAAAAGTCTGCGCATCGGTTTTGAGGATGCTGACCTCTCCGGAAACGCCAAGCCTTGTGGCGGTATCCTGCAGGGCTCTGACGGACCCGGCATGCAGATCGACGAAGTACACGAAACCGGCCCCCCTGCTCAAGGCTTCGAAGCCGAGATTACCGAATCCCGCAAAGAGATCGAGCACGACAAGAGTGTCAAAGTCCAGACGGGCGGCAAGCGTATCGAACAGCGATTTTTTTACCCGGCTGCTGCAGGGGCGGATATCGCGTGACGAAGTGCTGGTTATTTTCTGCCCTCTGTATGTGCCGGCAAGGATCTGCACAAGAACCGGTTACGCCCTGAAATCACCGAACGGGGTTTCTCCGAGCACGGCGAGAGCTTTTTCGGCGTCTTCCTTCGAAGGAGGTTTTCCATGCCAGTTCGATCCGTCGGCCATTGTGCCTTCAAAAAACGGAACACCCTTGCCCATAAGGGTTGCGGCAAGCACAACCGAAGGCTTCCTGCGGTCGGGTCGGGCAAGAACGGCTTCGAGGGTCTCCACAATATCCTCGATACTGTTGCCGTCGCAATGGCAGACATCCCAGCCGAACGCCCTCCACTTGTCGGCAAACGGTTCGATGTTCATGATTTTGTCAACCTCGCCGTCAATCTGCTGGTTGTTGTAGTCGACAATACCGATAAGATTGCCGAGGCCGTAATGAGCGGCACTCATGGCGCCTTCCCAGATCTGACCCTCCTGGCACTCCCCGTCTCCCATGAGACAGAACACCCTGTTCCGGCGCCCGTCGATTCGGTGGCCAAGTGCAGCGCCCACGGCTGCCGAAAGACCCTGTCCGAGCGATCCCGAGGCAATCCTGATGCCCGGCAGTTTCGCTTCCGAAGTGGGATGGCCCTGCAGATAGGAATTGAGCTGACGCAGCGAACCGAGTTCTTCGAGCGGAAAATATCCGGAACGGGCAAGCACGCTGTACCAGACCGGGGCGATGTGTCCGTTCGAGAGAAAAACCATATCCTCGTCATCGTGCTCCCAGAATCCATGGGGATTGTGACGCAGCACCCTGAAATACAGCGCGGTGAACATGTCGGCCATACCGAGCGATCCACCCGTATGGCCGGAGTTGGCTTTTGCAAGCATTCTGATAATGTCCCGGCGAACCTGCCTGGCCATGGTTTTAAGATCATCGATGGAAGCAAGTTCGAGAAGCTCGCCTTTCCGCTGAGCGGGATAGAGTGCTAAATCTTTTGCCATTGTATTTTCAGAACAACATTCTTGATAATTAATGAGCCCGAACCGGAAGTTAAAGGGCGCGGGGTATAAATAATAAAAAAAACTTACTCATGTCCCCGTTTTCTTTCCCCCAGAAACCTCCACAGGGAGAAAAAAAGAAAACCCACAAAAAGAATCGTCACGGGGACACTGTACATGGCCACATATCGGCCGATATCCTGCCAGTTCCGGCCAAGCAGGAGACCCCCGGAAAGCAGCAGAACATTCCAGGCAGTCGCGCTGATTGCCACCGCAATGAAAACAAGCGGGATTTTCAGGTGCATGAGTCCGGCCATGACCGATATGACCGCCCTCGAACCGAAAAGAAACCGGTTGAAAAGGACAGCAAGGTAGCCGTGGGAAGAAAATTTTCGGCGGAGCAGTTCCATTTCCGAAGGAGGGAAAAGCCGGTGCATGCCTTGCCGGAGCCGGTGCTGCATGCCGGAACCCGTTTCGGCATAAAGCTTCATGCCGAAATGGCGGCTCAGAAGGTACACCAGCATGAAACCCGCCGTTGAACCCAGAGAAGACCAGAAAAGGGCGGCCGCAAATGAAAGGCCGGTGTAATGAATCAGGTAGCCGATGAAAGCCACCGGTACATCACCGGGTATCGGCGGCACGACGTTTTCAAGAAAGGCGATGAAAAAAAGAAAAACACAGACCGCAACGGGATCCGCTTGCTGCAGCCAGGCAATCACTGAATCAAGCATGAATAAGCGGACTCCTTTTCAGTGTGTTCGGTCAATCAAGCACTCTCCTCTGCACTTCGCTGTAGGCATCCTCAACGCCACCGAGGTCGAACCGGAAACGGTCCTTGTCCATTTTTTCGTTGGTTTCGAGATCCCAGAACCGGCAGGTATCGGGGCTAATCTCGTCGCCGAGAAGAATCTCACCGTGATGCCGGCCGAATTCGAGCTTGAAATCCACGAGTTTGAGCTTCCGCTGGGCAAAAAACTCCCTCAGCACAATGTTGATGGCCTCCGCACGCTCCTTCAGGACGGCAAGTTCCTCATAGGATGCAACACCAAGGGCAACCGCATGCGATTCGTTCATGAGCGGATCATCGAGATCGTCGTTTTTCAGATAAAATTCGACGATGGGGTTTTCAAGCACGGTGCCTTCCGTAAAGCCGTACCGTTTCACAAGCGATCCGGCAGCGATATTGCGCACGACAACCTCGACCTTGATGATATCGAGCCTGCGGCAGAGCATATCACGCCCGGAGAGTTTTTCAACGAGATGGGTCTTCACCCCGTGTGCTTCGAGCAGGCCAAAAAGCTTGCATGAAACCGCATTGTTGACGACACCCTTGTCGGCAATGGTGCCCTTTTTCTTGTTATTGAATGCCGTGGCATCGTCCTTGAACTCCTGTATGACAAGATCGTTGTCTTCAGTCAGATAAACCTTTTTCGCCTTGCCCTCGTGGAGCAGTGTTCTCTTTTTCATACGTTTTGATCGAATGGATAAAATAATTTGTATTTCAAGTCCTGCCGCCCCAGCACGCCTACCGGGTTCCATTCCCGCTTTCCGGACCGGAAAAGCCGGAAGCCGCCTGCTGAATCGCTCCGGTCAGCACAATGGTAATCTGTTCGTCGGTCAGCCCCTTGTCCTTGAGAAAACTCATGAACCGGAAAACCCCCAGATCGGAGAGCATGGCCCGCGGCAGATCGCTTCCGCTCAGCCCCCTTGTCCGGCCGTACTCCAGAGAGGTCATGATCCAGTCCTCGATAAACTCTTCGGATTTCCCCTTTTCCAGAAAGAACCCCGTCACAATCCGCTCGACGTCACTGCGGTCCGGCTCGGGATGAGCCTGGAAAAGCAACTGCATCTCTTCGGAAATCCTTGCCAGGACAATCACGGCTTCCCTGTCAAGCGTCTCCTCGAGAATATCCTTGGCCTGTTTCTTGACATCAGAGTTATGAGACATACTGTTCTCTGGATCGATGAATAAGAAAACCCGAATGCTACTGCTGAAAAATCCGGAATAACCCTACATTCTACAATAGTAAAGAAAATATTTTTCAAAGATAAGCGAATATGAAGAAATCCGTTTGTGCTATCTGCCTGTTCCTCGGGCTTCTTCAGCCGTCTGCAGGGCACCCGGAAGCATCCGGAACGGCCAATGCATCCACACTTCTGTTCATGTGGTGGAATGTGGAAAACCTGTTCGACAGCACAAACGACCCGGCAACCGAAGACGACGATTTCACTCCCGAAGGGAGCAGACACTGGACGAAAAAAAAGCTCCTGCTCAAGCAGGTGCGCATTCAGCAGGTGCTCGAAAGCATCCGGAACTCGCCTGATTACCTCCGTTACCCCGATATCATCGCGTTTGCAGAAACGGAAAACCGGACGGTGTTCGCCGAATCCCTGAGAAAAAAAGGCATCCCATCATACAGCACACGGTACCATGAGTCGCCTGATCCGAGAGGTATCGACATCGGACTGGCCTACAATCCACGGAACGTGCAGTTACTCACGTCAAAAGCCTACCATGTGCCTATCGTGAACGACAAGCCTACCCGAAAGATCATTGTGGCCGGATTTTCCGCCGGAGGCCATCCGTTCCACGTGGTACTGAACCACTGGCCGTCGCGAGCGTTAGACCGGGAATGGAGCGAACAAAAACGAATCGCTGCGGCCGCAATCGCCCGTCATATCACCGACAGTCTGCGAAACGCCGACATGAACGCGGACATCGTTATCATGGGCGATTGCAACGACCAGCCTGAAGACCGGTCGCTGAAGGAAGTGCTGGGCTCTTCGGACAATATCGCAAAAGTACGGAAAAACTGCCGGGCGCTGCTCTATAACTGCTGGAGCGGCTATCGGGGCATCGGCAGCTATGCGTATGGCAACCGCTGGGAGCAAATCGACCACATCCTGCTCTCCTGCGGCATGCTGGACCGGAAAGGGGTGTCATCCGATCCGCAACGCGACTTCCGCTGTTTCTCCACACCGGACATGCTTACCCGAAACTCCGGCAGACCTTACCAGACCTACTATCGCGGTCAGTACCGGGGCGGTTATTCCGATCACCTGCCTCTGCTGCTGAAAGCCCGCTTCGAAAACCGGTAAGGCGTGCAGGAAACGGACGATTCATCCCTTCGTGCGATTCACCTCGACGGTAAGGTGCGCAAGCTCCCCATGAACACCGAGAATCTTCCGGAAGTATTCCGGCTCGACATCCCCGTCAACGACCAGAGAAAGAATACAGGCGTATTTCCCGTTGCCGACCCGCCAGACATGCAGATCGACGATCCTGGCTCCGGAACCGTCGGCATTGATAACTTCCCGTACCTCTTCGACAACCGGAGCATCCATTTCGGCATCGAGCAATACCCGCCCGCTGTCGCGCAACAGACCCCATGCCCAGACGGCCACCACGACCGAACCGGCAATGCCCATAACCGGATCGAGCTGTCCCAACTGCCAGAACTTCCCGCCGAACAGGGCGACCAGAGCCAGCAGCGATGTAGCCGCGTCGGTCAGTACATGCAGATAGGCCGAACGCAGGTTCAGGTCGTGATGGTGCATCCGTCCGCTCCCAGAAAGATGGCCATGGTGACGGGTTTGCTGACCCTCCTTCAGCAGCCAGGCGCACAGCAGGTTGACGGCAAGACCGGAAAAAGCCACAACAAGTGCCTGGTCATACTCCACCGGAACCGGCACAATCAGGCGCCTGAACGATTCGTAGAACATCAGGGCGGCGATGAAAACAAGAAAGATCGCGCTGGTATAGCCGCTGAGCACCTCGATTTTCCAGGTACCGAACGCGAAGCGCACATCACGGACGAAATATCTCGAAGCCTTGTAGGCAACCGCCGACATGCCGAGAGCCAGAACATGGGAGCTCATGTGCCAGCCGTCGGCAAGCAGGGCCATGGAATTGAACACAACGCCGCCGGCTATTTCGGCCACCATCGCTGCAAGCGTCAGGAGAATGGTCAGGCGGGTATTCTTCTCTGCTGCGGGATTTGCTTCATGGAACAGGTGGTCGTGAGGCATGGCGCTGGACAGGGTGGTTTTTGCAGAACCGGACTTTCAGTGAACTGTGCTGTTCCCTGATTATAAAACATCCGGGGAAAGAACGCAATGCGGATTCGGACGGAGGATGCTGCGCCCGTGGTACAGCTCTTTCGTGAAAAGGGCTGACCGGATACGCAAAGAATCGAAAAAAGCCGCTCCACAGCAGGAAGAGGCAAGGAGACGGGCACTGCCGCACCGGTCCCATGGGGGGGGGAACGGCGCAAAAATTTCACGGCAACAACTCCTGCTGAAATTCGATGGTGCCATCGGGGGCAAGCACCGTCAAATCTCCCCCGCCGTCGCTCATCAGATGGCCCCTTGCCGTAGCAACAGCCTCGTCACGGGTCAGGTGCAACGTCGAGGTCCAGGGCGGGCCGTTCAGCTGGTTTACCCATTTGCCGTCTTCACGAAAGTATACGGTTCTGTCCTGCTTGTGCTCCATGTCGGATTATCCTTTCCAGATGTGTTCAACTTGCACTCCATGCTTTATAACTTTCATTCCATGCTTTATGTTACGTAATAATCACAAGACGGTGAATAAAAATAACGTAAAAATAATCACACCTGCCGGTACGAAAATCCTGCGCCCGCCGGGAAACCCGCCCTCAATCCGGAGAGGAACCGGAATGAAAGAGATCGGGGTACGCACGGTTTTTGCCGAAGCAGGCACCCGTGGCGTCATTGCCGCACCGGTTGTCGTGAGAACACGGAAGAACGGGAATCGTGCCGGTAACGGCCCGTGAAACAGCGAGATCATGGTCCGATACCGCGTAACAGTAGAGACAACCGTGCATACAGGTATCGTATACGCCGATATCGCGGCTCTCTATGCAGCCGCACGCCTTTCTCTGGCCCCGGTCTTTCCGGGTGTTGCGAAGCGGTGAAGTGCTGATGCGCCCGATCAGGTCGGGATCGATACAGCGGGCGGGCATGATCGCCGAGGAGGAAAGATCGGTATCGCAACAGCATGCATATACGCCGATGCCGGACTCCCTGGCGGTTCGGGCAAAACCGCCGGCGAGATCGCAGATGACCTCCCGTCCGGGAACCACATGCCGCACATCGCACATCCGTCTGCGTATCTTGCGGTAATCCGTGAGAAAACTGATCACGCAACGGCTTGTCGAAGCCGAAAGGGCATCGGCAAGCCGCCGGAAAGCCGCAGCATGCCAGGCGGCATCCATATCTCCGGCCAGAAGAACCGGATCATAACGCCATACCAGCCGATCCCTTCCGACAAGAGAGGAAAGTTTTCTGAAGGTGGCGATACGCTCAGCCACTCCCGGCACTCCGGGCTCAAGCATCTGATCGTAGGGGTTGAGCGTGAAATGGAAGAGAGAGGGGTATCCCATGGCATCGATATCCGGAAGCAGCCGGAGAAAAGGCCCGGGATTCTTGGTCCAGAAAACCAGAGCATCGACATCCTGCAGCGCAAGGGATACCCTCCTGACCTGTTTCGGCTGCACGGGATTGCATACCAGCACTTCGCCGGCCTGCAGGCACCGGAGCAGCCACTCCCCGTAGAAAGCCGGGATATCGGTTCTCCGGCTTGCACTGATGATCATGGCCGCATGGCTCCCGTTCGTCCATCCTCATGAAGAGGGGCCGTACCGAGCAACCGTTTGCGCTCGGCGGTAAAATGCCACCAGGGCTCCGCCTCGTTGCCGGCAACGAAGCTGGCAACCGACATGAAAACATCGATAACGCAGGGATCATGCCTCCTGCCGGTTTTCAGGCAGAGATCGCGGTACATCCCAAGCGGGCATCGACCCTCGATCTGGTGCGGTTCGACAATACCGAGAAGCCGGAGATCGCAGGCCATGGCCTTGCCGATGTTGGGCAGGTCGGTCAGCTTGCTGGTCCCCTCGCGGATAACGTTTGCAGGATTCATGGCAACATGACTCCGGTGGGCAGGTTGTTTGTGTTTGCGCTGTCATGATCCTGAACAGCTTCGGGCGCTTTTCCGTTGCGCCACGCGCCGCAAACCGATCCGATCTGCACATAAAAAAAGGAGCTGCACCACGGCAGCTCCTTCAGGGCAGGTTCCCTTCACTCCTCCATTGTCCGCAACATGAGCGGACAACGCCTGGAGATCAGTGCTCGTCCACCGCAATCCTCATCGAGAAGAACGAACGGTGCACAAAGAGCAGCGAGAGCAGGAAGAAGATGCCGGCAAGGGTCATGGCCACCTGCGGCGCCAGCTCGATGGCAAGCTCGATGGCAAGCAGGCCGAAGAGCGTGGTGAACTTGATGATCGGGTTCAGTGCAACCGACGACGTGTCCTTGAACGGGTCGCCGACCGTATCACCCACCACCGAGGCGTCATGCAGTTCAGTGCCCTTCGCGTGCAGCTCGGTCTCAACAACCTTTTTGGCGTTGTCCCATGCACCGCCGGCATTGGCCATGAAGATGGCCTGGTACAGACCGAACAGGGCGATGGAGATCAGGTAGCCGATAAAGAAGAAGGAATCGAGACAGGCGAAAGCCAGCGTACTGAAGAAAATGGTCAGGAAGAGGTTGATCATGCCTTTCTGCGCGAACTTCGTGCAGATCTCCACAACCTTCTTGCTGTCCTCGGTCGAGGCTTTCTCCACGCCCTCGAGCTTGATGTTTTTCTTGATGAACTCGACCGCATAGTAGGCACCTGTGGTCACGGCGTTGGTTGAAGCGCCGGTGAACCAGTAGATCACCGCACCGCCCATGAGCAGGCCGAGCAGGAACGGCGGAGAGAGAATCGAGAGCTTTTCGATGGCGGCGGTATTGGCAAGGCCGTTGGTGAGGATCATGATGATCGAGAAGATCATGGTGGTAGAACCCACGACTGCCGTACCGATCAGCACCGGCTTTGCGGTTGCCTTGAAGGTGTTGCCTGCACCGTCATTGGCTTCGAGGTAGCGCTTGGCGTTGTCGAAGTCGGGCTGGAAGCCGAACTCGCTCTGGATGTTCTGCTTGATGCCGGGCAGGGTTTCGATGAGCGAAAGCTCGTAGACCGACTGCGCGTTGTCGGTTACCGGACCATACGAGTCGACTGCGATGGTGACCGGACCCATGCTGAGAAAGCCGAACGCCACCAGACCGAATGCAAACACCGAGGGAGCGATCATCATGGCATTGAGACCCATAAGGCTGACGCCGTATGCGGCGCCCATGAGCACGAGGATGGCCAGACCCATCCAGTACGCACTGAAGTTGCCAGCCACCAGACCGGCAAGGATGTTCAGGGGAGCGCCGCCCTCCTTGGAGCACTGCACCACGTTGCGCACATGGGCGCACTCGGTCGAGGTGAAGCGGTTGACCAGTTCGGGAATCAGAGCGCCGGCGATGGTGCCGCAGGTGATGATCGAGGCGAGCTTCCACCACATGGTGCCGTCGCCGAGATTGCTGATAAGAAGATTCGATGCAACGAAGGTCAGCACGATGGAAACAATGGAGGTAAGCCAGACAAGCGAGATGAGGGGTTTCTCGAAATTCATCTCCTGGGCACTGGCATACTTGATCTTGGCAATCGCGTCGTTGACCCAGTAGGAGAGCGCGCTGGCGAGAATCATGACGAGACGCATGGCAAAAATCCAGACCAGCAGCATGACCTGCACGATCGGATCCTGGATGGCAAGCAGGATGAAGGAGATCAGCGCGACACCGGTCACACCGTAGGTTTCGAAACCGTCAGCCGTGGGACCCACCGAGTCGCCGGCGTTGTCACCGGTACAGTCCGCGATCACGCCAGGGTTGCGGGCATCGTCCTCCTTGATCTTGAAGACGATCTTCATGAGGTCGGAACCGATATCGGCGATCTTGGTGAAGATACCGCCTGCGATACGCAGCACCGATGCGCCGAGGGATTCACCGATCGCGAAGCCGATGAAGCATGGTCCGGCATAGTCGGGACGAATGAAGAGCAGGATGCAGAGCATCACGAACAGTTCGATACTGATGAGCAGCATGCCGATGCTCATACCCGCCTGGAGCGGAATGGCATAGGTCGGAAACGGCTTGCCGCCAAGGCTGGCAAATGCAGTGCGGGAGTTGGCGAAGGTATTGATCCTCATGCCGAACCATGCCACCGCATAGCTGCCGAGAATACCGATAAGGCTGGAAACAAGAATGAAAACAACCTTGTCAACCTGCATCTGGCGGAGCCAGCCAAAGTAGGCGACAATGATGGCGCCGATAAGCACCCAGAGGACAAGAATGAATTTTCCCTGCGTGATAAGATAGGTCTTGCAGGTTTCGTAGATCAACTCGCTGATCTCGCGCATGGCGCTGTGGACAGGAAGCTTGCGGATGCTCATGTACTGTATGGCGCCGAACACCATACCGAACAGGCAGATTGCAAGACCCCACATAAGGGCATCTCTATTTATTCGAAAGCGACATATCTTTCATAAATAAAATAACTTGGCGTTCATAAAAAGGCCGGAAATTTGTATATTTCAGCAGATTTCTTCATTCATCCTCTGCTATCATGAAAAACATCAATCCTCCTGGCCTTTTCGACGAATATTTTCTGCTGGAACGGCTCACCAAG
>VGMX01000016.1 GCA_016866305.1 Chlorobiota bacterium
GCGAACTTTCGCTGCCGAGCAGACGGGATGCGTAAACCAGTTCCGCAAGTTCTGCAGGAATATCGCTTGCGCCGCACTGAACGCTTACAGAATGCTGAAAATCAGCATCGCTCCAGAGGTTTTGCATGAAAAATACTGTTTTCTTGTACCGGTTCCCGGTTGTTGAAAAAAATGTCCGTGGCCATCGCCCGCTGTTATGCTACCCTTTTGTAGCTTTTTCCCTCTTTTTTTTGTGCCATCCCTCGATGAGAAATCCCGAAAGGTAGATGACGAGAAAACCGGGAATGACCACCGCGAGGTAGGTCATCCTGTCCCCAACGGTCTGCAGTTGTCCTGAAGCCCAGATCATCCAGGCAAGCAGGAACCAGAGCGGTCCCACAAAGACGAAGGTGATGTTCCAGAGCGTTGTAAAACTGTACTTCATATGCCGTTCATGATCAGGGTTATGCGAAACGGAGCCATTCAGATATGCCCATCAAGCCTCAGTTTACGCTCGTTGAGTTTTTCAAGAATGATACGCACCAGATACTGAAGCGCATTGACCACATAGGTGAAATATGCCAGAAAAGCCTCCCATACCAGGACTTCCTCGGGATAACCGAGATACGCCATCACAAAATACAGCAGATGAAACGTAGCCGCCACGGTGCTGCCGATATCCTCCCAGAGAAACTCTTTGGAGTAGACCCATTTGTTGAAAATCTCCTTCTCGAAAAACATGCCGGTAATGAACAGCAGGGCAAAGAAAAGCGTCTTGAAAAGAATCGCCACGCTGACCCAGTAGAAACTGGTAATGAACAGCCCGTTTGCATAAAGCGCGGTAATGGTCACTCCCGTTACGAAAATCAGGAACTGGATAGGGGCCAGAATGATCTGTATGTCGGTCCAGACCGATGCATTCCGTTTGGCAAGTTGCTCGGGAGTATAGCGCGGCATAGGGAAACAGTTCTCCGTGACTGATGGAAAGGATGCTCCGCAATGCACGCGTCACACCCGAAACATAAAGCAGGGAATATAGTAAAATGGAGGGGAGAGAAAAAGCCGGAGCTCCGCAAAGCAGGAGGAATCGGCAACACGGCAAAGCATACGACAACAGTCCCTTCAGGTGAACAAATGGACACCTCAGGCCCCAGCCATCATTTCCTTCACATCAGCCTCACAACCGTTCCGATACTCTTGATGCCATACTTCTCCACCAGCACTGCTCAACCATTCAGAAAAATCCCTCTTGCTTTACATACGGCATTGCCGTACATTCATATTATGCAGGTCGTCATAGAAACACCCGATTACCTCGCCGATGCCAAAACACTCGGGCTAACGGAGGATGAGCGCCGATCGATTGTCGATTATGTGGCGCAAAATCCTGATGCTGGCGATGAAATGAAAGGCACGGGCGGAGCACGGAAAATCCGGTTTGCCGGCCGAGGAAAAGGAAAAAGCGGAGGGTATCGAGTCGTAACCTTCTTTTCCGGAAAAGATATTCCCGTGTTTCTGTTATCGATCTTTTCCAAGGGGGAAAAAGCAAACCTTTCCCCATCTGAAAGAAACGAATTGAAAGAGGTTTTGGGATCAATAGCTGAAGCCTACAGAGAAGGAGTCAAACGCCATGTCAAAGGCAGGAAGTAAACTGATTAAATCAGCCAGACAGGCTCTGGCCTACGCTCGCGGCGAAATCACGGAAGGCTTTGTTGCGCATGTTCCGGAAGAAGTCGATGTCAAGGCAATCCGGCTCGGCTTGGGACTGACGCAACCGGAGTTTTCCAGTCGATTCGGTTTTGATGTTCGGGCCGTACAGGAGTGGGAGCAGAAACGCCGCCAGCCGGAACGGTCGGCAAGAATTCTGTTGCAGGTTATCGCTCGTGAACCCGAAGCAGTCAAGAGGGCACTGGCAGAGTAACATGTAACCGCCTCTCGTCCCAGCCCGAACAGTCCGTCTCCGGGGCCTATTCCTCAAGCATAAAACCGAATAAATACAAACGACGGGCAAATGCCCGCCGTCGTAGATATGGTTAATGTATTGTTAAAAATGGGCGTCTTAAACACCAGCCATCATCGCTTCTACATCCTCCTCAACCGTACCGATACCCTTGATGCCAAACTTCTCGACAAGCACCGCAGCCACGTTGGGCGTGAGAAACTCGGGAAGCGTCGGTCCGAGACGGATGCCTTTGACGCCGAGATAGAGCAGCGCAAGCAGCACGGTCACGGCCTTCTGCTCGTACCAGGCGATGTCGAAGGAGATCGGCAGGTCGTTGATGTCATCGAGGCCGAACACCTCCTTGAGCTTGAGCGCGATGACGGCAAGCGAGTAACTGTCGTTGCACTGGCCGGCGTCGAGCACGCGCGGAATGCCGCCGATGTCGCCGAGCTGCAGCTTGTTGTAGCGGTACTTCGCGCATCCTGCCGTAAGGATGACGGTGTTCTCCGGCAGCTCACCGGCCACGTCGGTGTAGTACTGGCGCGAGTTCTGCCGTCCGTCGCATCCGGCCATCACCACAAACCGCTTGATGGCGCCAGACTTCACGGCATCGACCACCTTGTCGGCAAGGGCAAGCACCTGGTTGTGCGCAAAGCCGCCGACGATCTCGCCGTTTTCAAGCTCTTTGGGCGCCGGACAGGTTTTCGCCTGTTCGATAAGGGCCGAAAAGTCCTTCCGGCCTCCTTCGGGGCATGCCTCGATGTGCTTCAGGCCAGGATAACCTGCCATGCCGGTGGTGTACATGCGGTTGCGGTACGATTCGCGAACCGGCACGATGCAGTTGGTGGTCATGAGAATGGGACCGTTGAACGACTCGAACTCGCGATCCTGCGCCCACCAGGAGTTGCCGTAGTTGCCCACGAAGTGGCTGTACTTCTTGAATGCCGGATAGTAGTGTGCCGGCAGCATCTCGCAGTGGGTGTAGACATCCACGCCGGTGCCCTCGGCCTGTTTCAGGAGGTTCTCCATGTCGCGCAGGTCGTGACCGGAGATGAGAATGCCGGGATTCGTGCCGACGCCGGTTCTGACGGTGGTGATCTCCGGGTTGCCGTAGGTTTCCGTGTTGGCACGGTCAAGCAGGGCCATGGCTTTCACGGCGACGGCTCCGGTCTCGAGCACCAGCGCCGTCAGCTCATCGGCACCGAGCGGCTTCAGCAGCGATGCGAGTCCCTTCACGCAGAATGCGTAGATCTCCTGATCCTCGTAGCCGAGCACGGCGGCATGGTCGGTGTAGGCGGCAAGTCCCTTGATGCCGTAGAGCACCAGACTCTTGAGCGAGCGCAAATCCTCGTTCTCGCCGAGATCCTCGATACCGCAGGTTACGGCTTTCTCGAAGAACTCCTCCCTTGTGCGCCCCGTCCAGCTGGCAGCATCGTGCGAGGGAACCGACGTCAGCATGGCCTTCAGCTCGTCGCGCCTGTCGAGCGTCAGGCATATCTGGCGGACGATGGCGTCGTCGTCGAAGTTGGTGTTGGTGACCGTCACGAAGAGCGACTCGCTGATGAGGCGGCCGTACTCTGCCGGAACAGTCCCTTCGAGCGCTTCCGCACAGAGCGCGAGCCCTTCGGCGGCGTACACCAGCACGTCCTGCAGTTTCGCGGTCATATCGTCCTTGCCGCACACGCCTCGTGCGATGCAGCCGGTTCCACGGACGCTCTCCTGACACTGATCGCAATACATTCCCATGTCTTTTCCTCCTGTTGCTGGGCGCCTAAAAAAATTATTCCGCAACCTTATTGCTTCGTTGGTCGGTGCTCGAAATCCTCATGTACTGCGTGTACACTCCGGTTTCTCTGGCTCCGTCCGCCTCGCACCAAGATCGCTCATGACTATTTACTTAGAGGCGCCGGTTTTTTAAATACGAGGACACACCAGAGTGGCAATCTTTCTGTCACCCGCCGCACCCTCATGGTCCCCTTTTTTCTCTTTCAGTAAAGCCCTTTGCATGAACGCCGTATAGAGCAGGCGTTTGTTGTTCGGGCGGCGCTCGATGATCGCACTGCAATCCTCGATGGCGCCATCGATCTCTCCCAGTTCGGCCCGTGCGATTGCCCGGTTGCCGTAAGCCGTCACCGCCTCGCGGAACCGCAGCCCGAGCTTCAGCGCCATGGTGTAGTCGGCCACTGCACCCCTGAAGTCCCCGGTGCTGCTCTTCGCGTTGGCACGGTCGTACCACCCTTCGGCATGTTCCGGATGCCGGGCAATAACTTTCGTGATCTCCTCGGCCGTGCCGCGATACCCTCCAAGCGCATCTTTCAGCATCTCACACCCACTCCTCGCCAAGGGTATCGCCCTGTACGCTGACGACTATTTTCTTGACCGGAACTTTTCGATTTGCGCGCTTCAGCGCTTCGGAAATGATCGACATGAGCCCGCCGCAGCATGGCACCTCCATGATGGCCACCGTGATGGTATTGATACGGGCATGGTCGATCATGGCCGTCAGCTTCTCCACATAAACGTCCATGCCGCTGTCGAGTTTCGGACATGCGACGGCAAGTGTTTTGCCGCGCAGCAGCCTGTTATGGAAATCGCCTGCCGCGAAGGCCACGCAGTCGGCGGCAAGAAGCAGGTCTGACCCTTCGAAATACGGTGCGAGCGGAGAGACCAGGTGCAGCTGAACCGGCCACTGGCGAAGTTCGCTGGGGGCATGAACAGAACCTCCGCCAGTCGATATCGGGGAGTGCCCGTTCGCGCTCCGGAAATCCATCATTTTGCTGCCTGGGCATCCTCCGCCGTGATGCGCATGTGCAGGCACCGGGGCTCCGGCCTCGACACTTTCCTCTGCCTGTTCGAGCGGGTTCGCAATACCCTCTTCTTCGAGGTATGCTATCGCCTCATGCAGAAAATCGTGCGCACCGTGGTCATGCAGATGGCGAAGGTGCGCAGCGATCACGTTCGGTCCTCCCCTGACGATGCTTTCCGCCATGACACGCCTCTCGTCGTAAGGCTCCGCCTCCCGCTCTTCGATGCGCATGGCTCCGGTCGGACAGTGCCCGATACATGCCCCGAGCCCGTCGCAGAAGAGGTCGCTGACCAGTCGGGCCTTGCCGTCTATCAGCTGAAGCGCACCCTCGGGACATCCCGGAATGCAGTCGCCGCAACCTGTACATTTGCGTTCATCTATCGTTATGATCTGTCGTTTCATTGTTTTTCTGTCCTTTCCGGTTTCTTTGTTGATACGCTCAGAGCATCGCTCTCCCCTCTTTCACCTGATGGAATACCCGCTGCGGCAATCCTGGCGTTCTGCGCATCGAGATCGGCAAGCAGCTTGCCGATGGTGACTTTCTCGAACTCCTGCTGCACCACCTGCTCGATACGCATGATCTCGTGACGCAGAACGCACCGAGCCCGGTTCGCACAGATCTGCTTGCGGAACATGCACTCCGAGACCCTTACCGGGCCCTGATATATTCCGATAAGTTCGGTGACCCTTATTGTATCGGGGTCGCGAGCTAGCCTGAATCCACCTGCAGCCCCTTCCTTCGAGCTGACGAGACCGTACCGGATCATCTCCTGTAGAAGCCGGCGCAGAAACTGGTAGGGAATGTCCTGCTCAAGCGAAATAGCCCTTGCCGAGACAAACTCCCCCTTCGCTCCCGCCAGCGACAGCAGCGCGCGGATTGCGTAGTCGGTATTTTTTGTCAGTACTTTCATAAGCGACGTTCTAATTGATACCAATTTAGTATCAGTTATTTGAAAACAAAATTATTTTCAAATAATTCCTGTTAAAAAAATTTTTCGCTTTCCCGTCACCTTCCGCACAGGGGAACGCAAGCCGGTGCTGACCGGGTTTTCCGCATACCGTTTCCTGTTCGTATATTGGATGGAGCAACCTTCCGCTCGCTGACGAAAAAACGGTTCAGGCAAAACCCGATACTCCCGATACCATGCTGCAGCTCAGAACCGCCGGCTATAAAGCGCTTGACAACCTCCGTTCACGGAACCTTTTGCCGTTCCGGTGGAAAAACACGCAGGAGCTCGAAGAGGCGACCGACAGACTGATGCAGCTCTTTCTTGCCGAAAGGCGTGCCGTTTCCGCAGAACTCGGGGCCGGTTTTCTTCTGGCCGAGCTGCTCGACAGAGCCCTGCGGACCGATGAACCGGAGATCATGGACGACGGAGGGCTCCCTGAAAGCGAAAAGCTGGAGCTGGTCAAAGCCCTCGACCGGCAGAACGACGCCATGGGCCTCTACTCCCGATATGCTTCCCTGCTGTTCCCGCTGATCGGCGATATTGCCGGAAAGAAACATCGAACGCCGAGACTGCTGGAACTGGCAAGCGGGTCGGGAGGGCTTGCGCTTGCGCTTGCCCGTGAGGCACAGCAACAAGGTGTTGGTCTCTCGGTAACGGGATCGGACATTGTGCCCCGCTATACGGAGGAAAGCAACCGCCGTGCCGCCGAAAAAAAGCTTCCGGTAACTTTCAGGACATTGAACGCCTTCACCATGGAAGCTTCGGATGACGAACCCTACGATATTGTACTCATCTCCCAGAGCCTGCACCATTTCACTCCCGGCCAGCTGGCCGTGATCATCGCAAAGTCGAAAGAACGCAAAGCTTCCGCTTTTGTAGGAATCGACGGTTACCGCGACCTCCTGCTCGGACTCGGCATGCCTCTTGTAGCAGGCCTTCAGCGCCCGGGGGCATTTGCACAGGACAGTCTGACATCGGCACGGAAGTTCTACTCGGAACCGGAGCTTCATCTTGTTGCCGAATGTGCGGCAGGAGCCGGATGTCACGCAGTCGGCCGATCATGGCCGGTGACGGTGCTGAACGTTCGGTTCGACGGAGGCAAACCCGTGACCGGAGAGGGCTTCGGCTGAAACATCCTCCGTACCCGTTCAGAACAGCATTCAGAGAGTTCACAACAACCATCCAGAGGAGACCGTAACCAATGACTACAGGAAAACTCGCTGCAATTGCAGTCGTCGCCCTTGCCGCAATACAGATTGTGCCTTACGGCCGGGATCACCAGAATCCGCCGGTAACGGGTGAACCCGCATGGGATTCACCCAGAACCAGGGAGCTGTTTTTTCGCGCATGCAAGGACTGCCATTCGAACGAAACAACCTGGCCCTGGTACAGCAGCATCGCACCCGCTTCCTGGCTGGCCCAGATCGACGTGAACATCGGCAGGAAAAAGTTCAACGTTTCAGAATGGGGACGCACGGGTAAAAACGAGGGGGATGAAGCCGCTGAAGAGGTGAGAGAAGGGAAAATGCCACCCTGGTTCTACCTGCCGGCCCATCCCGAGGCAAAACTGAACGATACGGAAAAGGAGGAACTGACCAGGGGACTTGTAGCGACATTCGGAGAAAAAAAGCAGGAAAAAAACGAGGCGCATTGATTCTCCTGGTCCGGAGGGCTGCCCGGTTATCCGTCGGCCTTCCATTCTCCCCTGAAAATCCTCTGGATTCCCGAACGGCGGCGCGGTTGGTTTTTCTTCGGAAAAGCGCATACCTTACAGATCAATCAATCCTGTTTCATCCTTAGGTGTTTTATGAGCCCTGCGCCGCACTCCAGAAGATTCATCCTTGCCGATCAGAATTATCTTCTGCACATCACCCTGCTGCTTGCCACTGTTTTCTGTACCCTCTGGGCCGGCGCTTTCTGGACCGGGCATCAGGTAAGGCTCGACAGTCCGGCAATCATGGCCTCCGACCTGATGTACGGAAGCTCCTATAGCGCATCGCTGCTCCTCTTTCTCGGGGTTCACGAATTCGGGCATTTTTTTGCCGCACTGCACCACCGCATACGGACCACCCTGCCCTACTTCATTCCCGTTCCTCCCCTGCCGTTTTTCCTGAACCTCGGCACCATGGGTGCAGTCATTAAAATCCGTGAACGGATACCCGATACCAGAGCGCTGTTCGATACCGGTGCTGCCGGTCCGCTCGCCGGCTTCGTCATCTGCCTCGGTCTGCTGGTCTACGGTTTTTTCAATCTGCCTCCGGCAAGTTACCTGTACACGATCCACCCCGAATATCTCGCATCGGGCGGAGTTCCCGAGCAGATACCGGAAGGCACGCTCTATCTCGGCAGAAACCTGCTCTGGATAGCGCTGGAACTGCTCATTCGTCCGGAGGGACTGCCTCCGATGACGGAAATGTACCATTACCCGATCCTGTTTGCCGGATGGCTCGGATCATTTGTAACATCCCTGAACCTCCTGCCCGTAGGCCAACTGGACGGCGGACACATCATCTATGCCATGTTCGGCAGAAAAGGGCACAGGATAGCGGCAAAAACATTTTTATGGTTCATTTTCCTGCTCGCACTCCCCTCTTTCCTCGTCCTGATCTTCTCCCTGCTGTTGCCGGATGTGCAACTGCAGATTCCCGCGCACATCCAGCAATGGTCATGGCCCGGCTGGATATTCTGGTTCATCGTTCTCGTCCGCTTTATCCGCATCAGCCATCCGGCGACAGCATTCGATCATTCGCTTGACAGGAAGCGAAAAACCGTCGGCTGGCTGGCTATCGTGATTTTTCTTGTTTCCTTCACACCGGTTCCGTTCGGCCTGACATGAAAAGAACAGCCACAGAACATTACCTGCTCAACTGCTCTGGCTGCACGCTTGACCTGCGCCGGAAACCCGCCGTCATGGGCATTCTCAATCTCACTCCCGACTCATTTTCCGACGGAGGCGCGTTTCAGCGTCCGGAGGGAACACCCGAAATCGAACGTGCTGTTGCATACGCACTGTCGATGGTTCGCAATGGCGCTGCGATCATCGATATCGGCGGGGAATCGACCCGCCCTGGAGCGGAAAAAGTGTCGGCAGAAGAAGAAATCAGAAGAACCGTACCGGTCATCCTGGAACTGCGAAACAAGACCGATGCACTGATCTCCATCGACACCTACAAGGCGGAAGTGGCCGAAGCAGCACTGCGAGCCGGGGCACAGATCGTTAACGATATTTCCGGTTTCAGTTTCGACGGCAACCTTGCCGCGGTCTGCCGGAAATATGGTGCTGCGGCAGTCCTCATGCACACACCGTCCGCTCCGCAGTCCATGAAATGGAGCACTGAGATCCCCGGCAGTAAGCGCAATGTCACGGCAAGGGTATCGGCATTCCTGCAGCAGGCGGTTTCAAGGGCTCAGAACGCCGGAGTCGATGACATCATCATCGATCCGGGATTCGGCTTCGGCAAGAGCGTTGATGAAAATTTCACCCTTCTCGGGAACCTCGCCGAACTGCTGAAACTCCGGCGGCCCGTGCTTGCCGGTGTATCAAGAAAATCCTTTCTCGGCAGTGCCGTCAAGGAGGAGGGAAAACCCGAGCCACCTCCCGCAGAGAGATCGGAGGGCACAACCGCAGCGCAAACCATAGCACTCATGAACGGCGCCGCAATTATCCGGGCACATGACGTCAGGGCGGCGGCTCACGCTGCAAGCATCGTGAGCGCCGTGCAAAACGCCATGACTTAACGGCCGCTTTTCCGTATTTTATGTGTACCCCATATATTGGTTTTTTTTGTTTTTCTTTCCGGCCGGAACTGGACCGATAAACGTACCTCCCGCATGTATCTTTCAAAAATCGAGCTCTTGGGATTCAAGAGCTTTGCCCACAGGGTGAAAATATCTTTCGACAAGGGGCTTACGGCCATTGTCGGTCCGAACGGCTGCGGGAAAACCAATGTCGTTGATGCCATCCGGTGGGTGCTTGGCGAACAGCGGACCTCCCTGCTCCGTTCGGCAAAAATGGAGAACATCATTTTCAACGGATCGAAAAACCTCAAGCCGCTCAGCCTCACCGAAGTATCGATCACCATCGAAAACACACGCAATGTCCTGCCGACCGAATATACCGAAGTGACCGTTACCCGACGGCTCTACCGGAACGGCGACAGCGATTATCTGCTCAACCAGGTTCCCTGCCGGCTCAAGGATATTCTCGATCTGTTTACCGATACCGGCATGGGCAGCGACGCCTATTCGGTCATAGAGCTGAAAATGATCGAGGAAATCATCAGCAATAAAAGCGAAGAGCGGCTGAAGCTGTTTGAAGAAGCTGCGGGAATAACCCGCTACAAGCAGCGCAGAAAACAGACATTCAAACAGCTCGAAAGTGCTTCCAGAGACCTTTCAAGAGTCGATGACGTTGTCACGGAAGTTGAAAAAAAGGTACGGAACCTGAAACTGCAGGTTAAAAAAGCCGAAAAACTCCGGGAACTGAAACAGGAGATCAAGGAGCTCGACCTGCTTCTGGGAGGTCTTGCGCTGCATGAACAGCTTGAAAAGCTTGAGCCCCTGAAAAAACAGATCGATCGGGAGGATACACTCTGCCATAAACTGGCCGCCGCCATAGCTCTCAGCGACAGCAACCTTCAGGAAGCCGAACTGCTTCAGATCCGTCGGGAGGAAGAGCTTTCAACTGCCCAGAAACAGCTCAACACAGGCAGTGCCATCATTCACGACATAGAAAAAAAAATTCTTCAGCATGAAGAACAGCGAAAAGGACTTGAGGCGGCCCTGTTGAAGAACCGCTCCACGCTGCAGGAAAAGCAACGGTATATCCTGGAGCTTGAAGAGCGGAACACCGGACTGTTCAAGGAAAAAAAGCCCGTCGAGGAAGCCTGCGCCCTGCGCCTTGAGGAGTACCGGAATCTTGCATCGGAACAGCTGCGGCTGGATACGGAACTGCAGAAAGGCCGTTCACAAATAGCGGAACAGCGAAAGGAAGTATCGGAGACGGAAAAGAGGCTTTCAGCACTGTTTCTGCGAAAAAACAGCCTTGAAAACCGGAAAGAACATCTTGGCACGTCACTGCAGAGAAGTGAAAAAACAAAGACGGCGACCCTCATGCAGATCGAGGAAAGCCGGAGGACACGCAGCCTGGCCGAAGAAAAAATCACGCTCCAGAAAGCACGGATCGATCAGGCAAGAGAGGAGGAGAGCCGCCTGAAACAGCAACTGGAGGAGCTTGCCGGTTTCATTCAATTCCGCAGGGAGGAGCTGCTTTCCCTGAAAGCCCAGCGTGAAACCATCCATAACCAGATTGTGCTCGCCGATGCCGTGCTTGAGAATTTCGAGGGACTCCCCCAGGGCATTGCCTTTCTTGAAAAACAGAAGGCGCCGGGTACCGCTCCTGGCTGCCTGGCCGACCTGATCGCTCTGGACCCGGCACATCGCAAGGCAGTTCATGCGGCCCTCGGAGAAGCGCTCGGCTACTACATCACGGGCACGATTACGGAAGCCAAACAGTCGATGGAGCTGCTGCTGCGCTCGAAAAAGGGAAAACTGCATTTTCTCGTGCTTGATCTCATCAGGAAACTTCCGGAAAACGGAACACCGGGATTCCGGAACGCGACAAGCATCCTCAGCCTCGTTCATTTCCCCGAAAAACTCTCTTCAGCCATGCAGCTGCTGCTCGGGAACCACTATCTGGTCGATAACCTGGAAACCGCCGAAAAGCTCTCACGAGAGCATCCCGAGTCTGTGTTCGTAACGACGGCAGGAGAAAAATTCAATGCAAAAGGGGTGCTTTACGGAGGAAGTCCACATAGCGACGAGGGTCTTCGGCTGGGCAAAAAAGCTGAAAGGGACACGCTGCTGAAAAAAGAGCACGAGCTGCAGGAGCGCACCGGAGAGATGGAATCGGCACTCCTGCGGCTCCGGTGGGAACTCGATGCCGTATCGGAGAAAGTGAAGGAGGTCAAGACCGATGCGCTTCAGCAGGAGCTCAATCAGCTTGAAAAACAGCTTGCCCGTATCGAAGCCGAAGAAAGCTCCCGCAGGGATACCATAGGACGTGCGGAGCAGGAAACCGCAGAAACCATTGCTCTGCTCCTGCAGCTCGACAACGAGATAACCGACCTGTCTCCGGATGTCGGCGTCCATGAAGAAAAACTGCGGCAACTCCGCACAGCGGCCATGCTTGCACAGGAAAAACTCACGGAAATCGAGAACCGATACCACCGATTGAATATCGATGTCCAGGAGCGTCAGAACATCCACCGCGACAAGCAGCTCGAACTGGAAAAGCTGCTGTTCAGCATCAACGCAACCGCTCAGACGCAGCGCTCGGTTCGCGAGGACATCCGGAGACTCGAGGAAGAGGCCGTCACGATCATGGAAAAGCTTGCAGAAACGGAAAAGATTGTTTCCGGTCTGAAAACCGAACTGGAAAACCTGCTCGTCGATGCTGCAGGCGCACAGGAATCTCTCGGGAAACTCGAAACCCGCTGCAGGGAACAGCAGGCCGCCAACCACGATGCCCGAAACGCCCTGAGAGAACTGCGCCGAAAACATGACATCAGCCGGGAAATGGTTGGCGAACTGCAGAATGAACAGTTACGGGCAGAACAGCACCTCGACCATCTCATGACCGCCATCCGGGTGCGCTACGGCTGTGAACTCGATACCGCAAACCCCTCGACGCCTCCGGCTGATTTCGACAGAGCCTCGGCGGAAAACCGGCTCGATACCCTGCAGCGGCAGCGTGAGCAGTTCGGTGCGGTCAATGAGCTTGCTCTTGAAGAATATGCGGTCGAAAAGGAACGTCTCGATTTTCTGATCGCCCAGAAAGAGGATCTGCTTTCGGCGGAAACCCAGTTGCGCAACACCATCGAGGAGATCAATAAAACCGCACTCCGAAAATTCGAAGAAACATACAGCGCGGTAAGAAAAAACTTCATCGCCATTTTCCATGAGCTGTTCGATCCTGAAGATGAAGTCGATCTTCTTTGCTCCAGCACCGAAGACCCGCTTGATGCGCATATCGAGATCGTCGCCAAACCAAGAGGCAAGAAGCCGCTCTCGATCGAACAGCTCAGCGGAGGAGAAAAGGCTCTGACCGCACTGTCGCTGCTGTTTGCCATCTATCTGGTCAAGCCCAGTCCTTTCTGCATTCTCGATGAGGTTGATGCACCACTTGACGACGCCAACGTCGGGAGGTTTATTAAACTCTTGAAAAAATTTGAGAATAACACTCAATTTATTATTGTTACGCACAACAAGAAATCCATGGCGTCCTGTCAGGCGCTGTACGGAGTAACCATGGAAGAGGAAGGCGTATCAAAACTGATTCCTGTGCGGCTTGAAAAATCAGACCGCTGAAGCGGCCCTGTCATGCTGAAAAAACTGGTGTTATTTGATATAGACGGAACCCTGCTCAAGGTCGGCAGTATCAACCGAAGGATACTGATCGATGCCCTGAGAGAGATTTACGGAACTGAGGGAAGCGCTGGTTCCCACGATTTTTCCGGCAGGATGGACGGCACCATCATTTACGACGTGCTCGGTAAAACCGGCATTGAACGCAGGGAGATCGAGGAGAAGTTCGAAGCCGTCAAAGCCTCCTATATCAGGCGGTTCCGTGAAGAGACGCGGGAATCGGACATCACCCTTCTGGCGGGTGTGCGGGAACTGCTCCAGCGCCTTTCGGAAAGAACCGATCTCCTGCTCGGACTTCTTACCGGCAATTTCGAGGCATCCGGCAGACACAAGCTCCGTTTGCCGGGAATAAATAGCTACTTTCCCTTCGGCGCTTTCGCCGACGACGCCTTCCTCCGGACCGACCTGCCTCCGGTAGCGGTTGAACGGGCATTCCGGCTGACCGGAAAAAAATTTTCAGGCAAGGATATCGTTATCATCGGCGATACCGTGCATGACATTACCTGCGCAAGGGTTCTGCAGGCGCACTCCATCGCCGTGGCAACCGGCAATGTATCGATGGAGAAGCTGCGCGAAAACCGGCCCGGAAAACTGCTTGAAAACTTAAGCCGGACCGAGAGCGTTATCCATTCAATTCTCAACCCGTAAATCAACCCATTGCTCTTTTATGAAGACCTACCGAAGACAGATAAGGGAAAAAATATTACAGGCGCTCTATACCATTGAACTCCGTGATACCGATATAGACTCCGCAGCAGGATGGCTCCTGACCAAGGAGATACTCGACGACCCCAATGCCATGAAGTTTTTCAAGATGCTCATCGGCAACATCAAGGAACACATGAGCGAGATAGACCGCTATATCGCTCACCATACCTTCAACTGGGACATGAGCCGTATCGCCATCATCGACAAGAATATTCTCCGCATGGCGCTTGCGGAAATCCTCTACTGCGAGGATATCCCTCCCAAAGTATCGATAAACGAGGCGATCGAGATCGCGAAAAAGTTCAGCAGCACCGAAAAGAGCAGCAAATTCGTCAACGGCATTCTCGACGCGATTTTCAACGAACTGAAAACGCAGGGAAAAATCCACAAGAACGGAAGAGGGCTGATCGATCACTCGACGGCGAAACTCCAGAAAACGGAACCCGATAAATAACTATAATCAGCCGGACAGGCGATGCACCAATCTCTTTCGGAAAATCGCCGGATCATTGCCGTGGGGGATATCCACGGGTGTCTGCACTCCCTTGAGCGTCTTGTAGGGCAGATCGGTCTTCGCCATGACGATCAGCTGGTGTTTCTCGGGGATTATATCGACCGTGGACCGAGATCCGGAGAAGTTGTTGATTTTCTGATCTCACTGCGACAGTGCCACACCTGCTTTTTCCTGATGGGAAATCATGAACTGATGTATCTTGATTACCTTGAGACACGCGATCCCTCCCTCTGGCTCTCCAACGGAGGCTGTGAAACCCTCCTCTCCTACGGGAGCCGCAACGGGCTCGATCTGCCGGAAGAGCATATCGGATTTATCAGAGCCTGCCGTCTCTATATCGAAACCGAACACTATTTCTTCACCCACGGGGGACTTGATCCTGAACTGTCGGTCAGGGATAATCTCAGGAATCACAAACCGGAAAAGTTCTGCCTGCTGCGGCTGCATATGAACCCTTCCATTCTGGAAAACAGCGATTTCCCCTGGGAAAAAACCCTGGTGTGCGCACACACCCCCATACCAAACCCGCTCCTGCAGGAACGTCTGATCGCCATCGATACCGGCTGCGTCTACCACAACAATCCCCTGCTCGGCAAACTCACGGCAGTGATGCTTCCCGAAAGGCGGATTGTGCAAACAAACTATCTTGACTGAATGCCATGACATCAACCGTATCCGAAAAAATCAGTTACATCCGTGAAGCACTCGGCACGGTCTATCCCGAACCGAAAAGTGAACTGCTCTACGATTCACCCTTTCAACTGCTGATAGCAACCATCCTTGCCGCACAGGCAACCGACAGGCAGGTCAACATTCTTACGAGGGAGCTGTTCAGGGTCTGCCCTGATGCAAAAAGCATGAGCACGATGGATCCGGAAACCATCACAGGCCTTGTGCGCTCGATCAACTATTTCAACAACAAGGCGAAAAACATTCTTGCCGTCAGCAGAAAACTGGTCGAGGAGTACAACGGAGCGGTTCCCGATTCGAGGGAAGCGCTGGAAAGTCTTCCGGGGGTAGGCAGAAAAACCGCAAATGTGGTGCTGAGCAACGCTTTCCGTCTGCCGGTCATGCCTGTCGACACCCATGTGCACCGGGTGTCGAACCGTATCGGACTGGTAAATACCACAAAACCCGAAGAGACGGAAACGGCGCTCGTCAATGTCATTCCGGAAGCATGGATCATCGATTTCCATCACTACCTGCTCCTGCACGGACGATACACCTGCAAGGCAAAAAAACCCTCATGCGCAGGTTGCGTACTCCGGGAAATCTGCGACTGGCCGGAGAAAAACTAAACCAGTTCGGTCTTCCTGTCCACGGCATAAATCCACTCGCCTTCCGGTCGCTGCCGGTTTCCCGCCCAGAGTTCAAGCGTTATACCCCTGGACTCCGAAACGGGAGAG
Source organism: Chlorobiota bacterium (assembly GCA_016866305.1). Lineage (GTDB taxonomy): Bacteria > Bacteroidota > Chlorobiia > Chlorobiales > Chlorobiaceae > Chlorobium. The sequence goes on from VGMX01000016.1 coordinate 15,731, forward strand.
GTGAATATCTCGATCTGGTAGAACAACTCGTCGAGCAGATCGTCCCACACTCTCGATGGATTCGGGGCATAAGCGGGCAGCGGCTTCAGTGCAGTCTCCCCGGAGAGAAAATAATCGGTGATGTAGATGAAGCTGTCCGGCATGAGGAATCCGCCCCGAAACGTTCCCCGTGAATGCTTGAGACCCGGAACCTCAACCCAGAATTCCAGCAGCGAATCGCCGACCAGTTTGCCGTCCGCCGCAAGTTTTTCAAGAAGCTGCTGGACGGTCTGACGGATAAGAGCTTTGTTCTCGCCTGAAAGCTCGTGCATTTTGAAGTCGGGCGTATGGTCTCGCATGGCGGCAGGATGTGTTGTGATGTCTGAAAAAGAAGGTTTCAGGTTAATATAAGCCTATTCTGTTTTGTTATCAACCGTTACCTGCAACAACGGTTCCGTCGAAAACCGCCCTCCTCATCCCCCTGAGGGAATTGCACACATAGAGGGCATCCGCGGCATGCAGATCGTGCGGAAAAAGCACTTTTTCCCGACAGTTGCTGCGGGTACGCAGGAAATAGCTCCGGAAAACGCCGTCAAGGAGACCGGAGGAAACCGGCGGAGTAAAGTAGTATCCCCTGCTCAGGACCATGATGTTGCTGATCGCTGCTTCGGCAACTTCTCCCCGTTCGTTGAGAAACAGCACCTCATCGAACCCTTCCTCAAGAGCCCGACGGAAAACCCGGTTGTACAGGGCTCGTGATGTGGTTTTATGATAGCGGCTCCGGTCGCCGGTCGTAATGCGCTCTCCGGCCAGCCCTATTCTGAGGGGTTGCGCCGGGAGCGTCACGATGAAAGCCTCATGTTCAAGAGCGATCGATCCATCCGGAGAAAGCGCCAGCCTGACCCTGAAACGCGTACCCGTCGAGAGCACGCTCGCTTCAAGCGACTCCAGCTCCTTTCGCGCAGAATATTCATCGAATGGAATGCCGAACTCCAGGGCAGACTGGCGCATGCGTCCGATATGCTCATCGAACCAGAGATATCGTCCGGCCCAGAGCATGGTTTCAAACAGTCCGGGGGTATCCTGCCGGAGGGCTGCATCACCGAGAATACGCGCCTTGAGCATGCACTCGCGGAACTCTCCTGAAGGATCGGAATCCCAGACAATGCCGCTTCCCGAACCGTAAACGCCCTTGTTACCGGATAGCTCGACCGTCCGGATAGCGACATTGAACGTCATATCGCGGCCGGGCGTCATGAAACCGATAGTTCCCGTGTAGACCCCCCTGGGGGAGGTTTCCAGTTCCGCGATCAGCTTCATGGCCCTTATTTTAGGGGCTCCGGTAACCGAACCCGAAGGAAAGAGCGCACGGAAGATATCATACAGTCCGGCATCCTTCCTGAGCTGTCCACGCACGGTCGAGACCATCTGGTGCAGGGTCGGGTAGGTCTCGGTGGCAAAGAGGTCTGTGGCCTCCACACTGCCCGGCACGCAGATGCGTCCGAGATCGTTACGCAGGAGATCGACGATCATGAGGTTTTCCGCGCGGTTTTTTTCGCACCGGGCAAGTCCATGTTTCCTTTCGGTGTCATCCTCGGGATCAGCACCTCTGCAGGCGGTACCTTTCATGGGCATGGTTTCTACCAACCCGTTGCGGCATCGGAAAAACAGCTCCGGCGACACAGAGAGCACGCTCCGGTCGCCGGTATTGAGAAATGCGGTATAAGCGGAAGGCTGGCTCCGGCGAAGCTTCATGAAAAGCGCCTGCGGGGAACCACGGAATGAAAACCGGTATCTGCCGGTAAAATTCACCTGGTAAACATCGCCGGCGGCAATACGCGCCCTGATTGCCTCGATAACACCGGCATAGCCGGCAGCAGTGCAATCGAAACGGAGCGTGTCGACAGAAAACGGTTCGAACGCGGCCTGTCGGGAAAGAAAAGCCTCCACATCATCTCCGCTGAATCGCTGCGGCTCACGATACACCCCGAACCATGCAAGGGGGCCGGCATCGGCAGAAGGTCGCAGCGGAAGCAGTTGCGGTTCAAACCCGTATCCGGCCTCGTATCCGATCCAGCCCGCAAGAAAAAAACCCTCTGCGAGTTTCTTTTCGAGCAGCGAGAAGAAACCGGTGAGAGAGCGTCCGGCATGAAGCAACAGAATATCGAGCGGATCGGAAAAAAGCAGCGCCTCACTGACGGAAGAACCGGTTCCGGCAGTTTCGAACCAGAGGGTTCCCGGATTCAGGAACATCCTCAGGCCTGCGTCCTTGCTGGAACCGGAACTACGCATCCTGATGCGGCTCAAATACAATCCTGCATCCAAGAACCGTCTCGAGCCATGACTTCAGAAGATCTGCTGCCCAGATCTCGATATCGGGAGGAAACCTGCTTCCGACACCTATGGTGATCATCCCGTCGGCAACGGCAAGGTGAACCGAGCTGATGTTTTGACGGTGGCCTCGCTCGAGTCCGTTGGCAATGCGGAGAATCCCGGAAAGCACATCGACGGCTCTGCGGTCAGCGGAACGAAGCTGGCTGTAAAGGGCATGCTTCTCCGAAGGTGGGGACTTTCGGTGGTAACGCGCCACATTGCCGATAATGCCTGTTTCGGAAGGCGAAAATCCCCGAAGATCGCCGTTCATGATGATGTACTGGCTGTGCTTGTGATGCGAGGAGATGGATATGAACGTGCCGATGTTGTGCAGAAGGGCGGCATACTCCAGCAACTCCCGGTACCTTTTCTCAAGACCGTGCAGGGGAGCCAGCTGGTCGAAAAACCTGAGGCAGAGCATGGCGACCTGTTCCGAATGGTGCCGGTTCCAGTTGCAACGGAACCCGAGCTCATAAACACTTTCCCTTCGGATATCGAGACGTTCCTGTTTCTCCGCAACCGGATTGAGCTTCCGCTGCAGATAGTGCAGCACCATCCCCTCGCGCAGTGCGGAATCGGATATGACGACCTCTTCGAGACCGAACGTCCTGAAAATGGTGTCGAACAGGACAAGTCCGGGAATGATCAGATCGACCCGTTTTTCGTCAAGCCCGGTCATCTTTCTGCGTTCGGCGGAACGCAGCGGAAGCACTGCCTTGTAGAGGCGACTGAATTCCCTGCGGGTAAACACACTGTTGTTTAGCGATGCTTCGCTATCGCCCCCCTGCAGTGAATGGATCATGCGGGCAATGTTCTCGGCGGTGCCTGAGGATGCAATACCACGCCTTATCTGCAGTTCCGCCGCCCGCTCGGCAGCACTGACCATTTCAGCGGCGAAAAACTGCTCGAGCAGCTTGATCTCCTGAGCGGACACCGGATCGCTCTTGACAAACCGCTCGAACATTCTCGCGACACCGATCTTCCTGCTTTCAAGCAGTTTCACTCCGGAGCGATCCGCAATGACGAACTCGACCGATCCACCGCCAATATCGAAAATCAGGTCGCTCGACGCTCCGAGCCGCACCGCGTTTCTGACTCCATAATAGATGAATTCCGCTTCCTCCTTGCCTGAAATCACCTTCACTTTCAGGCCGGTCTCCTCCCTTACCCTCCGGATGAACTCGTCCCGGTTCATTGCCTCGCGTATGGCGCTCGTGGCGAAGGCAATCACGTTTTCCGGGGCGACACCGTGCTGCGAGGCAAGCACGAGAAAGTTTTTCAGCGCGGCGATGCCGGCCTGCATTGCTGACTCGTCAAGCATTTTTGTGGATATGCTCCCCTTGCCAATACAGATCATGTCCTTGACCCTGTCGATCTCCACGAGCCCCTTCTCCCTGCTCTCCTCGACAATCACCATATGAAAAGAGTTGGTGCCGAGATCGACAGCCGCAACCCGAAGCGCATCCGATGCCATACCGCAAATGCTGGATAAGGTTGAAAAGCAGCTGTAAAGTAACGGATTTGCAGGGCAATATGCAACAAAGGCAGAAAGAAGCGCAGCCGGAAAACCCGAAACGAAAAAAAGCTGTCTCAGAAGCAACACTGAGACAGCCTTTTTTATTGCTCCCCACCGAAACAACACCTTACATGGCGTCGATGATGGCGTTCAAGGTCAAGCTCGGGCGCATGGCGTTCGAGGTCTTTTCGTCATTCGGCTGGTAGTAGCCACCTATATCGACCGGGCTGCCCTGAGCGGCAATCTGTTCCTCGCTGATCTTCGTTTCATTGGCTGCGAGGTCAGCGGCAACACCGGCAAAGCGCGATTTCATCTCCTGATCGGCATCCTGCGAGGCAAGCGCTTCCGCCCAGTAGAGGGCAAGATAGAAGTGGCTGCCGCGGTTGTCGATCTGGCCGACCTTGCGGGCCGGAGATTTCCGGTTGTCGAGGAACTTGCCGATTGCCTGGTCGAGCGTGTCGGCAAGCACCTGTGCCTTGCCGTTATTGAACGCTTTTGCAAGGTGCTCGAGCGATGCGGCAAGTGCCGAGAATTCGCCGAGCGAATCCCAGCGGAGGTACCCCTCTTTCTGGAACTGCTGCACGTGTTTCGGTGCGGAACCGCCCGCGCCGGTTTCGAAAAGGCCGCCGCCATTCATGAGCGGAACGATCGAGAGCATCTTCGCGCTGGTGCCGAGCTCGATAATCGGGAAGAGGTCGGTCAGGTAGTCGCGAAGCACGTTGCCGGTCACGGAAATGGTATCCTGTCCGGCACGGAAACGCTCAAGTGAGAATTTCATGGCTTCCACCGGGGGAAGAATGCAGAGTTCAAGCCCTGTGGTATCGTGCTCCTTCAGGTACTCGTTCACCTTGGCGATGATCTGAGCATCGTGCGCGCGGTTGCTGTCGAGCCAGAAAACAGCAGGCGCACCGGTAGCTTTCGCACGGTTCACGGCGAGTTTCACCCAGTCGCGGATCGGTGCATCCTTGACCTGGCACATCCTGAAAATATCGCCGGTTTCGACGCTCTGCTCCATCAGCACAGCACCGGAAGCATTGACAACGCGAATGGTGCCGTTGCCGGGTGCGGTGAAGGTCTTGTCGTGCGAACCGTACTCCTCGGCCTTCTGGGCCATGAGTCCGACGTTCGGCACGCTGCCGATGGTTGAAGGATCGAATGCCCCGTTCTTCTGGCAGTTCTCGACCATAGCCTGGTACATACGGGCATAGCAGCGGTCGGGAATCATGGCCTTGGTATCGTGGGGCTGACCGTCAGGACCCCACATCTTGCCGGAGTCGCGGATCACCACCGGCATGGAGGCGTCGATGATAATGTCATTAGGCACATGCAGGTTGGTGATACCCTTGTCGGAATCAACCATGGCAAGCGCAGGACGGGTCGGGTAGACAGCCCGGATATCTGCCTCGATTTCAGCGCGTTTTTCCTCCGGAAGAGCCTGGATTTTCGTGTAGAGGTCGCCAAGGCCGTTGTTGACGTTCACGCCGAGTTCCCTGATGACGTCGGCATGCTTTTCAAGGACATCCTTGTAGAAGACCGATACCGCGTGGCCGAACATGATCGGATCGGAGATCTTCATCATGGTGGCTTTCAGGTGCAGCGAGAGCAGCAACCCTTTCTCTTTTGCGTCTTCGATCTGTGCAGCGAAAAATTCGCGGAGGGAACGGACGTTCATGACCGCGGTGTCAATCACTTCACCTGCCTGCAGAGCAGTTTTCTCCTTGAGCACCTTCACGCTGCTATCTGATCCGATATATTCGATTTTTACTGTCGTTGCCTCTGGAACCGTCATGGATTTCTCGCTTCCGTAGAAGTCGCCGGCACTCATGAATGAAACATGCGATTTCGAATCGCTGCTCCATGCGCCCATTTTGTGCGGGTTTTTCTTTGCGTACTGCTTGACGGAAAGCGGGGCGCGGCGATCGCTGTTGCCCTCGCGAAGCACCGGGTTCACGGCGCTGCCGAGCACTTTCGCATAGCGCGTCTGGATCTCTTTCTCCGCATCGTTTGCCGGAGCTTCGGGGTAATCGGGCACCTTGTAGCCGTGCTCCTGCAATTCTTTGATGGCCGCTTTCAGCTGGGGAATCGAGGCGCTGATGTTGGGCAGCTTGATGATGTTCGCCTCGGGCTTGAGTGCCAGTTCGCCAAGCTCGGCAAGCTGATCGGAAATTATCTGCGCTTCGGTTAGGTTTTCCGGAAAATTGGCGATGATCCTCCCTGCAAGCGAAATATCCCTGGTCTCGACCTCGACACCGGTGCCTTTCGCGAACGCCTGGATAATCGGAAGAAGCGAATAGGTGGCCAGGGCCGGAGCCTCATCGATCTTGGTATAAATGATTTTTGAAGTAGTTGCCATTGTCAGCTTTTGTTTTATGGTTTTATTGGTATTGCAATTGCAGTGAAAAGAAAATCCGACTCCACGAAACCGGCAAAACACCGGCCATCCCGCATGAAAAACGATGCGACAGATGCGATACCTGGTTTAACAGGCAATGATATTCTGCGTACTACTTCAGCGAACCGCCCTGTGACCGGCACAGGGAAAGGTCATCTCCGGGAGCCGGAAATGACGGAACGGCAAGAAACCCATCAAGGCATTCTGCAGCGACCGGATGCCTTTCGATGAAGGCAGGGAAACAAAAGCCCGTCCCTGTTTGAGAGGGCTTGATGTTGTTTCGAAACGAAATGGGAACGATACAGCGGCGCGCTTAAGCCTCGGAGGACGGTTTGAAATCGTCAAGACCGACTTTTGCGGCAAGCTCACTGTCGTTGAGAACCTCATGGGCAAGCTTGATCATGGGAATGGTCGCTCCCATGCAACTGTAGCCTCCGTCGTGAAAAAGGTTCTGCATGGTGACTTTCCGGGAAAGGTCACTGAGCAGGGTCATGGTATATTCTGCACACTCTTCGGCAGAAGCGTTTCCGAGAGGGGACATGAGATCACTGTACTCGTACATTTTTTCAAAACCGGGAATTCCGCTTCCGGCCTTGGTGTACGTCGGACTCTGGGAGATCGTATTGATACGGATACCTCGCCTTGCAAGCCTCGGGCCGAAACTGCGCACGATCGATTCGAGCAATGATTTCGCATCGCCCATATCCGAATAAGTCCAGTAGTTCCTCTGGGATGCGATATAGGAAAGTGCAAGGATGCTGCCTCCGTCGTTTATGGCCCCGTTTTTCAGGGCATAGGCGACAAGCCGGTGCAAAGACAGACCGGAAACATCGAGCGTCCTCATGAACCACTCGTAATTGAGGTCCTCATACGGTAACTGCTTGCGGATGTTCTGGGACATGCCGATGGAGTGCACGATGAAGTCAACGGGCCCGAGCTTTTCCTTCAGCTCCCTGAAGCAGGCGTCGACGTCCTCGTTTTTCGATGCGTCACACACGATAACAGGGGCGTTTCCGCACAGTGCAGCAAGCTCTTCGATATTGCCGAAACGCAGGGCGGTCGCAACATTTGAAATGGCGATCCCGGCACCTTCACGGTATGCATGCAGAGCGATCTGCCACCCGATACTGCTTTCATCAAGCGGACCGAAGACAATACCTTTTTTCCCTTTCAGTAAACCATAGTGCGTTTTGTCGGACATGATGCGAGCTGATTCTTTAACAAAGTTGGGGTGATTTTCCCGTTCGTTCAATAATTTAAACCAAGAAGATACAAGATTCCCGTGAAAACTTAAACTGTTCCTGGTAATTTTTACCGGATTGCGCACCGGATCCGGAAACAACTCATATCTTCAGCCTTCTCATCGAACGGAGCTTGTCGAGCACGTTTTTATTGACGCTCAACTCCATTTCCCCGGTTTCGGCCGGCACCTCCCTGAACACGACCCGGAGCAGGTTGTCCTCACGGATATACTTTTCGAGCTCCAGGCTGTAAAGGGCGCGTGGCAGGGTGATGATGCGCTGTGCGCGGTCAACCGTCACCACGATATCGGTACCCATCCGTTCGACATTGACCTCTTCGGCATCCTTGAGGAAGGGAATCCTGATGCAGAGAATTTCGCGGTGATCTTCCGTCACGGCGTTCTTGCGGCTCTCGATCCAGAAGTTCTTTCCTGAGTAGAATATCTTGTCGGGAATCTGCTCCCCGAACACGAGCTTGCTGATCTCGTGCAGAGCATCCGGCCCGATCGGTTCGGTACGCTGCAGGTTGCAACGAAACACCGGCGTGGGATAGAAGGAGTTGTCGATCTCCATCAGGTACTTGCTGTGCAGATCGCTCCAGAACTCGAAATACTCCCCTACGGTCCTCGATGTCGGCAGAATCTTGTTGATGACGATACCATCGATGTTGATGCCGTAGAGGTGCACGAAGGTGTAGGCCCGCTTGGTTTCGAGAATTGAGAGCTTTTCGGGATTGAGCACGAGGCGGAACGTGACCTCGGGGCTGAGAATGAATTTGTTGATATCCTCCATCTGCTTGAGCAGCACGTTCACCTCGTTGAAGAAATCCTCGTCGGGGATGGAGTTGCCGGAGAGCGGCCGTGCAAGCGAGGACATGCTCTTGTAGAGCTTGAAGAACTGCTTGCCCATGTTGCCGCCGATGATGATTTCCGGATAGGCCAGAAGCCGCAGTGTGTTGCCGGTCGGAGAGGTATCGAGCACCAGCGCATCCCATCTGCCGGACTGCGCTTCGTCGACAAGGCGGCTGAGCGCGAAAATCTCGTCGAGACCGGGCTGTGTGGTCAGCTCGGAAGCCATGCCGCTGTCGATGCCCTTGTTCTGGTAGGATGAGGAAACGAATTTCTGGAACCCGGACATGTTCTTTTTCAGCTCGTAGATCGTATCGACCTCGAGACCATACAGGTTCTTCTCGATTTTCTGGGGATCGTTGCGGCTGATCTGCGTATTGAAAACATCGGAAAGCGAGTGCGCCGGGTCGGAGGACATGATGAGCACCTTCTTGTTCTGGCGGGCCAGCGCGACGGCAGTCGAGGAAGAAATCGTGGTTTTACCCGTTCCCCCCTTTCCGGAGTAGATGATGACCCTCGGCTGAGACTGGCTCTCCGTTAACTCTCTGGACAGCATAGACGACACTCCACGTTAAAAGCACACGGTTCTTTAAAATACAATATTGATGAAGGTACCATTTTTCCGGTTTTAGAGAAAGCTAATCTTTTTTCCCAGGGCGCGGTCGAGCTGGCGCAGGTACTCTTCGTGAGGCACATCGAGCGCGCCGAGTTTCCGCAGGTGCGGGTTCATGATCTGCGCGTCGAGCAGGAGATACCCCTTTGCGCGAAGGCGGGAGACAAGCCGGTCGAATGCGACCTGCGAGGCGTACGACCGACGATAGAACATGGACTCCCCGAAAAAAGCACCGCGCACGGCAAGGCCGTACAGGCCTCCGGCAAGTTCACCCTCATGCCAGCTCTCGACGCTGTGCGCAATACCGAGCCGGTGCAGCTTCACATAGGTTTCAACAATCTCCTCCGATATCCAGGTTTCACTCTCGTTCCTGCGGGGCGCCGCGCAGGCACGGATCACCCCCTCGAAATCGGTGTTGAACTGCACCCGGAACTCGTTACGGCGCAGAAGGCGCGAAACATCCCGCGACGGACGGTAGGCGTCAAGCGGCACCACCGCCCTGTTATGCGGCTGACACCAGTACAGCTTCCCGTCCGAAGGGTCGGACATGGGAAAAAAGCCTTCGCGATAGGCTCTGAGCAGTTCTCCGATATCGATCATGATCGCATGACTCTTTCCGGTTGCGCCCGCCCTTTACCGGAACTTCAGGAGCACTTCGTCAACCGTCCGCTTCGGAACATGATGCATGCCGTAACGATCCCGGTAGTAGCGGACATCGTCCCCTTCGGACATCTGTTCGATCACGACGCTTTCAACAGGTTTGCCGAGAGCAAGCACCAGTTCGATACGGAAGCGGGCGGGGATATCGAGAATGGAGCGCAGACGGTCACGATCGACGGAAGCCACGATACATCCGCCAAGACCTATCGAGGCCGCTCCGAGCAGGATGGTCTGCGCGGAAATGCCCGTATCGCAGGGCGCAGCGGAACTGATATCGAGGTCGCAGAGCATGACCAGAAAAGCCGAAGGAAGCTCGTTTTCAGCAGGTCCGGGCCAGTCGGCAAGGTATCCCGCCCAGGAGAGGCATCCGGATACCTTCAGGCATGCCTCCCTCTCCGACACCGCCACGTACTTCAGCGGTTGCAGGTTTCCGGATGATGGTACGTAACAGGCAAGTTCCACGAGGCCGCGCAGCAACTCCTCATCGAGCCTGAAAGAGGTGTCGAAGCGCCGGTAGCTCCGGCTGCGGGTAACGATATCCCTGAAATTCATGGGTGCCTCTTTTTGTTTTCCCGAAGCCCTCCTGCTCGTGTCGGACGGGGCTCGAAATCTGCAAGGAGCATGATTCAGGCTTCTGGCGGACAAGAGATCAGAAGCGCCTGAGTGCGCGGTTCCCTTTCGTCAGAAGGTCGCCTTCCATGCTGCTTCGGTGTAGCGGGGCAGGGCTTCCCAGTCGCCGCTGCCGATCCACTCGGCAATATAATCAACCGTGCGGGAGTAGTTCAATGGCTCACGGCAGGGAAGCTCCAGCCATCGTTTGAGAATCTCGGGATCGAGTGCGTGCATGGCCATACCGTAATGCAGCTCTTCCATGGCCAGCGCGTTCGATTCCTGTTCGATCTGGCCGTCGAGGGGCCGCAACAGCAGTTTCTTGCCGAGATGCAGCGCCTCGCCCGGCAACTCGAATCCGGCATTGCAGACCACGCCGTTCGACTCCATGAGATCCAGAAGAAACCCTTCGCGCGAATACCCCCGGTAGTGCAGATGGGCTTCGTCAAGGTCCTCCTTCACCTTGCCGTAGATGTGGAATTTGTAATCCGTGAAAGGGCGGACAAATTCCGCGACATCCTCCACCTCCTCGAACGGCAGGTATACCAGTATTTTCCCGGGAACCGTCGCCACGGCACGCTGTGCGTAAAGAGTCGCCGGAATGACCGGCGGAAAGATGGGCTGGTTGAAATGGGCCCAGTGCAGCCCTGCATTGTAACGCGCCGGGGCGAAATTCAGGAGGGTGTACTTCTCGAAAATGCTGCCCCTGGCCAGCGGAATGTCGTAACGGAACGCGTACTGGTGCCCGAAACCCATGCTCGGGATGTTCCTGATCCGCGCGGCCATGGAGGTGATGGGTTCGAAATCGGTGATGATCAGGTCGATGCCCGTGGTATCGAGGGTCAGCACGTCGCTCATGAGCCTGGCAAGATCGAGCTGGAACATGGTTTCCATGTAGTTCATCCTGCCCTTGTAGGTCACCAGCGTCAGTCCCTTCATGACGCGGCAGGGCGCGAAAACCTCAATCTCCTTCAGCTCCTCCTCTTTTCTGCCGCTGATGATCACCTCGACCTCGTGGCCGTCCTGCTTGAGCTTTCCGACCAGTTCCCTGCTGCGGCTGATATGGCCGTTTCCCGTGCCCTGGACACCGAAAAGGATCTTCATGCTGCTTTGCGTTTAAGACTTCACTGGTTTGACGGACATTGTGACTCAACTGACGATTTTCAGATTGGCGTACTGCACCATCAGCGTTTTGTCGCCTGCTGAACGGAACCGTATTTTCACCTTCTGGGCCGACCCGGAACCCTGAACATCGAGCACCGTGCCGGGTCCGAAAAGCGCGTGATGCACCATGGCGCCTGCCCGGAGTCCTTTTGCCACCGCCCTGCTTTCCAGACGTACGGGTGCTGCTTCCGCCGGAGAAACGGAAGGCATCCGCTGCTGAAACGTGCCGTGGAGGGCACTTCCGGATGAAGCCGGAATCCGTTCGGAAAGCAGCGCTCCCCCTTCGGTGCGGACGATCGAAGCATCGATCTCCCCGATAAACATCGAACGAAGGCACTGCTGCGGCTGACCGTACTGATAGCGCGAGCGCGCCCACGAAAGAAAAATCTTCTCCTGTGCCCGGGTCATGGCCACATAGAACAGCCGCCGTTCCTCCTCCAGCTCGTCGTGCTCGTAGGTGTTGAGCGGAAAAAGCCGCTCCTCCATGCCGGTAATGAACACGACCGGAAACTCGAGTCCCTTGGAGGCATGCACGGTCATCAGCGAAACGTAATTGTCCGACTCCCTGGCCTCGTCGTAATCCGAAGCAAGCGAGATGTTCTCGAGAAAATCGCCGAGCGAACCGGAATCGGGATTGTGGTCGGAAAAATCCCTGGCCATCGAGAGCAGTTCCTGCAGGTTGTCGTAGCGCGCAAGCGATTCGGCAGTATTCTCGGCCTGCAGCAGGGCGGGAATGGAGGTGAGGCTGAAAAGCTCGCTGAGCACCTGATAGACACTGCCGTACTCCGCAAGCTGCCTGAGCTGCTCGATCACCTCGCTGAACCCCCGGAGCGCATTGACAAGCCGCTGCTGGAAACCACCCTCTGCCGCATTGAGGATAGCGTCGTACAGCGACACACCGCGCTCGTCGGCAAACTCCTTCAGCCTTGCGATGCTCAATTCACCGATCTTGCGCGGCGGAAAATTGATGATCCTCAGGAGCGATTCGTTATCCCGTTCGTTGAGGATAAAACGCAGATAGGCCACCGCATCCTTGATCTCCTTGCGCTTGTAGAACGAGACACTTCCGAAAATCCTGTAGGGAATCCGGTTCTGGCGCATCACATCCTCGAGCACCCTCGACTGGGCGTTCGTGCGGTAAAAAACCGCGAAGTTCTGGAAATCGTGGCCGTTCCTCATGCGCATGGACCGGATATGCTCCACCACCTTTTCAGCCTCCTGCCTTTCGTTGTATGCCTCGATCAGGGTGACCGGTTCGCCTGCGCTGCGGTGCGAAACCAGCTCTTTCTTGATCTGGCGCCGGTTGTTGCGGATCACGCTGTTGGCTGCCTGCAGAATCGTTCCGGTGCTCCGGTAGTTCTCCACCAGCTTGAAGGTCAGTGCATCCTGGTAGTCGTCCTGGAAATTCAGGATGTTGGAGATATCGGCTCCGCGCCAGGAATAGATCGACTGGGCGTCGTCGCCCACGACGAAGATGTTGCGGTGCCTCTGGCCGAGCATTTTCGCGGCAAGGTACTGCGCCCGGTTGGTATCCTGGTACTCGTCGATGAGAATGTAGCGGAAAGTCTCCTGCAACTGCCCGAGCACATCCTCATGTGCCCTGAACAGTTCGAGCGGCTTGATGAGCAGGTCGTCGAAATCCAGCGCGTTGTTCTCGCGCAGCTTCCGGGTATACAGCTCGTAGATCTTCGCGGCTTTCTGCTGGTTGTAGTCGCCGATCCTCGACTGGAACTCCGAGGGAAGCACAAAACTGTTTTTCGCCTTGCTGATGATCGACTGCACGGCATTGACCGGCAGCGAATCGTGGGAGATGCCGAGCTCGGTCATGGACTGGCGGATCAGGCTGCGGCTGTCGTCGGAATCGAAAATCGAGAAGTTCCGGTCGTAACCGATCAGGTGAATGTGGCTCCGCAAGAGACGGGCGAACACCGAATGAAAGGTGCCGATCCAGAGCCCCGAGGTGCTTGCGCCTCCGAGCAGCGAGTCGATCCGGTGGCGCATCTCCCCGGCTGCCTTGTTGGTGAAGGTCAGGGCGAGAATATTGAACGGAGCGATTCCGTTATTGCGGATAAGATGGGCGATACGGTAGGTGATCACCCTTGTCTTGCCTGATCCCGCTCCGGCAAGCACCATCACCGGTCCCTCGGTAGCGGTAACCGCTCCGCGCTGAATATCGTTGAGATCGCGTAGAAAATCCGTCAAAACACCCTGTACCGTTAACTGGTTAAACACCGCCGTTCTGCACATGGGCATGCCGGCAGCGCACGAGGAAACCCCCTTGACAGAAAAAGGTTTCCGCCTGAAGTTCCTGTTGAATTTCGTATAAGTTTGTTCGAATTACAAACATGCCCCATGAAAAATCGTTTCGGTCTGACTGCCGGTAATAGAGACATGTGGCTTTTTTCTTACCTTTACAGGCAAACGACAGGCAATTCGACAATATGAACGGACCGGCACTCAAGGCATATCAACTCCTCTCTCCCCTGCTTTTCAGGGCTGCAAGCCTGCTTGGAAGCTTCAACAAGCGGTTCGCAACCTTTTCTGCGGCCCGCAGGAACCTCTTCGAAGAACTTGAGCCAAAGATGCAATCCGCTGCAAAATCCTCTTTCCGGCTCTGGGTGCATGCGGCTTCGGTCGGCGAATTCGAACAGGCACGTCCGGTCATAGAAGCGCTCAAAAAAAAACACCCCGAAATCACGCTGTTCATTTCGTTTCTTTCCGATTCAGGCTTCAACGCACGCTGCAACTTTCCGGGAGCGGCAGCGGTCTTCTATCTCCCGGCCGATACGCCCGCAAACGCGAAACGGCTCGTCACGCTGCTCAAACCCGACCTGCTCCTGCTCATGCGGTACGACTTCTGGCCGAACCACCTGCTTGCGGCAAAGAAATCCGGCGTGCGCCTGGTACTGGCTGCAGCGGTAATCCAGAAAAACTCCCAGTACTTCAGCCCGCTGCTCAAGAGTTTCTACCGGAGCATCTTCAATCTCTTCGACCACATCTATACCGTTTCGACAAAAGATACCCGGGCATTCCGCGACCGGTTCGGCTGCCGGCAGGCCGAGACAGCCGGCGATCCCCGCTTCGACCAGGTCTTTCTGCGCAGCCGCAATTCCGGCAAGGTGGCACATTTGAAACCCTTCTACGAAAACCGCAGCGTCCTCATCGCCGGCAGCGTATGGCAGATCGACGAAACCCTGCTCCTCGGCGCATGGCAGCGGCTCGAAAACAGGCTGTCACTCATTCTGGTGCCGCATCAGGTGAACCCTGAAAACATGGAGCGGCTCTGCAGAACACTCGAAGAACGGAGTATCCCTTTCGGAAAAATATCGGCACTGGATTCAGCATTCGATCCCGAAAGGCAGGTACTCGTCGTCGACGAAACCGGCTACCTTGCCGAACTGTACTCGATCGGCTCGATCGCCTATGTGGGCGGAGGGTTCGGAGTGAACGTGCACAACACCCTCGAACCGGCGGTTTACGGCATTCCGGTGCTCTTCGGGCCCCGCCACCACAACTCGCCGGAGGCCGAAGAGCTTGCCGCAAACGGAGGAGCAACCGTGGTCAATGATGAAGCCTCTCTCCTGTCGGCACTGAACCGCTTCATAAAAGACCCTGCCGCGCATGAACGCTCGGGTATGGCTGCCGGAACATTCGTGAAGGAACGTACCGGGGCAACCTCCATCATTTGCCGGCGTATCGAGCAGTATTTCGGCGCGGCAGAACCGGCATGAACGTACTATCGCATTCCGGAGGCATATCGTTAACGGGGTTGAAAAATACCCTCTTTTCCCCTGTTGCCGGCACCTGAATTATGCTATCTTGTGCCCATCCGGCATCTTGTTCCACATTACCCGAATCCCTGAGCGATCCACTCCTGATTCTCCGAACTGCCGGATCCGGACGCCGTTGGAGTGCGGGAGCGAAATGAAGCTTCCCCGGTGTCCTCGATACCGATTTTTATCATGACAAATACTGATCCCATGCCATTTCGATCACTCTCAATCATTGAACCTGTCTTACAAGCATTGCAGGAAGAGGGCTATACCTCCCCGACCCCCATCCAGACAGAAGCCATACCGATCATTCTCGAGGGCAACGACCTGCTCGGCTGCGCGCAAACCGGAACAGGAAAAACCGCCGCTTTCGCAATTCCTATCCTGCAGTTGCTGGGTGCAGCAGAGAAGCGCAACGACAAAAAAAGGAAGATCCGTAGCCTCGTCGTCACGCCGACCAGGGAACTTGCCATTCAGATCGGAGACAGCTTCAGTGCATACGGCCGGCACACAGGCCTCAAAAACACGGTAATTTTCGGAGGAGTGAACCAGAATCCACAGATATCGGCGCTTCGCAACGGAGCCGATATCGTGATCGCGACTCCCGGCCGGCTTCTCGATCTGATGAACCAGGGATTTTTGCACCTGCGCGATGTGGAGATCCTGGTGCTGGACGAAGCCGACCGCATGCTCGATATGGGCTTCATTCACGACATAAGGAAAATTCTGGCCGAACTGCCAAAAAAAAGGCAGTCGCTCTTTTTCTCGGCCACCATGCCACCCGAAATCGTCAAGCTTGCGGCAACCATCCTGCACAATCCCTCGAAGGTGGCCGTAACCCCGGTCTCCTCTACCGTGGAAATCATCAACCAGCAGATATGCTTTGTGGACAAGGGGAATAAAAACAGCCTGCTGGTGCACCTGCTGGAAAACCCGGAGATCAGGACGGCGCTGGTGTTCACCCGAACCAAACACGGGGCCGACAAAGTGGTGAAATACCTTCAGAAACACAACATCACCGCCGCTGCAATTCACGGCAACAAGGCCCAGAACGCCCGTCAGCGGGCACTTGCAAACTTCAGAGACCAGTCCATGCGGGTACTGGTTGCTACCGATATCGCTGCACGGGGCATCGACGTGGACGACCTGGAATATGTGATCAATTTCGACATGTCGAACGTTGCCGAAACCTATGTTCACAGGATCGGACGCACCGGAAGAGCCGGAGCAAAAGGCACGGCGATCTCTTTCTGCGATGCCGAAGAGAAGGAGTATCTCCGCGATGTGGAAAAACTGATCGCAAAAAAAATCCCGGTCAATGACACGCACCCTTTTCCGATGATGGACCACAATCCGGTAAAAACGCCCGGACAGCAAGGCCGTTCAAACAACGGGCATCCCGGGCCGAAACCTCCTGCATCGGGAAAGCCCGGATGGGGCTATTCAAGATCCGGAAAAAAAAGATAGCCGGCGACCCCGCTTCGACGCGAATGCAGCCGAATGAAGCAGGGCACTCTTGGTTTTTACCGGTCCGGTTCGGTTCCGAACCAGACCACTGCGTAAGCGCCTCTCATGCCTACACCGATCGCCTTCCAGTTCCTCCCTGCCCACTTGCCCTCATTGACAATCACGGCATGATGATCCGAACCCTCTTTCCATGCATCGAGCACATCCTCCGGTGTAAACGGTCCGCTTGAATAAAATGCGATTTCATAGCCGTTCCCGCTGTACGAGGTCAGTTCCCGCGGCTTGCTCCACATGCACTCCGCACTGCTGTTGCCGCGGTAGCAGCAGGATTTCCAGGAACCGTATTTCGACCAGCTGTGCAGACCACAGGGTTCTGAAGGGGGATGCCGCGCAAGATCGCTCACATGCAGCCCGGCAACATGCGATAGATTTGCAGAGATCGGAATGGAGGGAAGTCCCTTGCTTCGCCGGTACTCCATGAGCAGGCGGTACAGGTGGGTTTCCCCCTGGGAGAGAGCCGGTTTTTGAGAAACTGCGGCTTCGGCAGCCGGACATAAAACAGAAAGCGACCCATTCCAGCCCGGGCCGAAGGGCCCTGCTGCCGCTGCAGAGACAAGCAGAACCCCCGTTACCATACCCTTCAGCACTTCGTACATCGCAACCATCATCAGAGTTTCTTCTCTTTTCCGGAAAGAGAGCAATACGAGCCGTTTGTTTCCGGAAGACAACTGGCCTGTACAGAAAAGCCATCTCTGCCGACAGGTCAGGGCACCGGCAGTGGCTTGCCCTGAAATCCCGAGATCGGCCCGGGACCTCTTCAAGCGCAATCCGCCGGCATCGCCCATCGCGGTTTTTCAGTTGTTTTTATCAGGGGCCGCCCCGGGTATTGACTCCATCATGAATCCCCGGCGGGCTCCGCTTCCCGAAGCCGGTCGATGGCGCTTTGCTGACCGAGCCTGGCGGCTTTTCTGAAATCTTCAAGAGCCCCCTCACTGTCGCCCGCCTGTTCCTTTGCAAGTCCCCTGTCCCAGTAGGTCTCTCCGGATTTTCTGTCGAGACTGATTGCCCGGCTGTAATCCTCGATGGCTCCGGCATAGTCCTGCAGGTCATGTTTCGCATAACCCCGATGCTTGTAGGGAAGGGCGAAATCCGGCTCAAGCGATATCGCCGCCGTGAAATCCTTTATGGCATCCTGGTAGTTCCCGTTGATATACCTCAGCAGCCCCCTGTTGTCGAAAGCGAATGCATAGAGGGCATGCAGGTCTTCGGCAGTGATTCTGTGCAGATCAGGCGCGGCTTCTCCCCCGGCCTCATCGCCGACGCGCTCCCTCTCCCCGTCGGTAACAGCTGCCGCAAGCTCCGGCACAAGCTCGATCACCCTGATGAAATCGGCTATGGCTCCCGACCGGTCCCCGGTTTTCATCTTTGCGTTCCCCCGTTTGTCGAAAGCCCTTGCAGCTTTCGGATCAAGTTCGACGACTTTCGTGAACTCCTCGATGGCGCCCCGGTAATCGCCCGATTCGTACTTCGAGCTGCCGGCGGTGAAAGCGCCCGCGGCATCCTCTCCGGCAAAAACCGGAGCCGCGGCAAAAAGCGAAGCCGTCAATACGACGGGAAAAAACCTGGCGGAATTGTTCATCGGAATCATATGGTGGATGGAGTTGCAGGGAACTGACATGGCCGATAGGTTCAAATAAAACGCTTTCACCGAAAAAAGCAAGCAGATCAGGCCTCATGCGACCGGAACTGCCCGATGTCCGATTTCCCCCGGACTCTTTTCCGGTGATTATGTATATTGACCTACCTGTTTTATGGACCTCAACCATTCGAAAACCATGTTAGCGAGAATCCAGTCCCTTTACCTCTTGATTGCCGCCGCGCTGGCCATGGGAAGCATGTTCGTTCCGTTCTGGAGCTTCAGCTCGAACGAGTTGATCTGCTTTTCCGATTTCGGGGCGGTTCAGGCCGCAGGCATCCTGCAGATGACGGCAAGCTATGCCGCCGGCATCTTCTCTCCCCTGACCGCCCTGGTGTCGATCACGGCGATCTTTCTCTACAAAAACCGGACATTGCAGGGCAAACTGATTGTTCTGGCTCTTCTGCTGTTCGTCGGGGATCTCCTCTCCGGTCTGACGGCAGCGCACTTTCTGAAACAGTATTTTGAGAGTGTGAGCCCGGCGGTATCGCACAAGCCGGAGTCGGGGCTCTTCATGCTGCTTCCCGAGCCGGTGCTTTTCTGGCTGGCCCTTAACGGTATCAAAAAGGACGAGAAGATCGTCAATGCCTACAAACGGCTCTGAACATGCGCATCGTTTTCTCCATCGGCGATCTCCACGGCATCGGCCCCGAGATTATTCTGAAAAGCTTTCAGAAGCTTCGCCAAACCGGTCACACCTTTCTGGTGGCCGGTTCGTACAAGGCAATGGAATACTACCGGAAAAGGCTCGATCTGCCGGTAGAGCTCGAACTGGTAAACGATGTCGCCGCACTCGGCGTGCTTTGCGCCCCGCATTGCGGCGTGCTTTCCGTACTGAGCGTGGCCGAACCGGAAACGATAAGCCCCGGAACCGTTTCGGCCGATGCTGGCCGTATTGCCATGCTCTCTCTGGCCGCCGCTGCCGAACTCTGCCGCAGCGGGAGTTGCGACGCGCTGGTCACGGCGCCGATCCACAAGGAAGCGGTTGCCCTTGCGGGTTACAGAGAGACCGGCCACACGGGTTTTCTCGGAAAAATTTTCGGCGCAAGCTCCCCTACCATGATGTTTTTCGACCCGGTGACGGAACTCCGGGTGGCCCTTGCGACGATTCATGTACCGCTTGCAGAGGTACCGGGGCTCATCCGTGAGATGGATCTTGCAGGCTTTCTTGTAAACCTTGCCCGCTTCCTGAAAACCGATTTCGCCGTCGAGCGGCCGCGGATCGCCGTGCTGGGGCTCAACCCGCACGCTTCCGACGGCGGCATTATGGGCATCGACGAAAATGCGGTCATCCGCCCCTGCATCGAGAGGCTAGCCGGAAAGATGCGGGTGGAGGGCCCGTTTGCTGCCGACGGTTTTTTCGGTTCCGAACGGTATCGCAGCTACGATATCGTGGTGGCCATGTATCATGACCAGGGGCTGCTGCCATTCAAGGTGCTGGCATTCGATACCGGTGTGAACGTGACGCTCGGCCTGCCCATTGTCCGCACCTCGCCGGACCATGGTACGAGCTTCGATATCGCCGGAACCGGAAAGGCTTCCGAACGAAGCTGTTACGAAGCCGCACTGCTTGCCATCAGGATAGTCAGGAACCGAAAAAAAACGGAACATGCATCATGATTTCATTTATCCAGGTTAACCTCGAACTGAACAAAAAGCCCATCTTCCGGGATGTGAACCTCACCGTTCAATCCGGTGAACTGGTGTACCTTGTGGGAAAAAGTGGCAGCGGCAAAACCACGCTGCTCAAATCGCTCTATATGGATATCCGCCCGAAAAAAGGTGAAATCCAGATAGCGGGCTACAGCTCCCGCACCATCAGGAAGTGGCAGATCCCGCTTCTGCGAAGGAAACTCGGCATCGTATTCCAGGATTTCCGTCTGCTCGAAGACCGGAACGTATACGACAATCTTGCATTCGTGCTGAAAGTGACCGGTACGAAGGAGAAACTCATAAAGGAAAAGGTGATGCACGCCCTCCAGAGCGTGGGACTCGAGCATGCCGCAAAACAGATGCCGCTCTGCCTTTCGGGAGGTGAACAGCAACGGGTGGCGATCGCTCGCGCCATCGTGCGTGAACCTCTCGTGGTGCTTGCCGATGAACCCACGGGCAACCTCGATCCCGATACCTCGATCGAGATTCTCGAATACCTGAAGCGCATCAACCAGAAAGGGATTACGGTGCTGGTCGGCACGCACGACTACGAACTGGTGCGCCACTCCCCGTCGAGAACCCTGCAGATCGCCGACATGAACGTCATGGAGTCCTGTCTGGTGCAGTCGGAAACCGGCTATCGGCCAACGCCTTCGGCAGCCGCAGGGGCATAAACCGTGCAACCCCCGGAAAGCCGGGGGTTGCACGGTTCAGCGGCCGGCTCAAGGAAAACAGAAGCTTCTGTCGAGCACAACTCCCCTGTCAGGAACAGCCGGTCGTGGTGCCGCAATCCTCGCACACCTTGCAGGTTCCGTTCTGCTTCACCCGCATCGATCCGCAGTTCTCGCACTGCTCGCCGGTGTAGCCCTGCACCTTTGCCTGCAGCACCTGGGTTTTCATGTTCGAGGCGTACTCCGATGATACATGCGGCTGTCCGGAAACCGCTTCGATGTCGTGCAGCGGCTCGTGAACAGCCGAACCGTTTGTCTTCGCCCTGTCGTCACCCTCAACCGGAGCAGGCACCTCGTCAACAGCCTTGACATGCACGAAATCCTTGCGGCCGAGGTAGTCGTAGCCGATCGAACGGAACACGTAGTCGAGGATCGAGGTGGAGTTCTTGATGGCATTGTGCCCCTGCACCGCACCTGCGGGTTCGAACCGGGTGAAGGTGAAGCTGTCCACCAGTTCCTCAAGCGGCATGCCGTACTGGAGAGCCTTGGAAGCAAGCACGGCGAAACAGTTCAGGAGGCCCTTGAAGGAAGCCCCCTCCTTGTACATGTCGATGAAGATTTCGCCCAGCGAACCGTCTTCGTATTCGCCGGTACGGAGAAACACCTTGTGCCCTCCGACATAGGCTTCGCGGATGTACCCCTTGCGGCGTTTCGGCAGCAGCCTGCGCTCCGAACGGTGGTAGACCCGTTCGACTATCCGCTCCTGCACTTCGCGAGGTCCCTTTGTCTCGTCGAGCGTCTCCTCGGTCCCGAGCATGATGATCTCGTCGAGGTCCTTGTAACTGGAGATGTTCAGTGGCTGCGACAGCTTCGAGCCGTCGCGGTAGATGGTGATGGCCTTGACCATGTGCTGCCAGGCCGAACGGTAGACATCGCCGATTTCTGCCGTGGTGGCCGTGGCCGGCATGTTGACGGTCTTGGAGATGGCACCGGAAATGAACGGCTGCACGGCGGACATCATGTGCACGTGAGCCATATGGCCGATGTAGCGCTCGCCTTTCTTTCCGCACCGGCTCGCGCAATCGAATACCGGCAGGTGTTCGAGCTTCAGGTGAGGTGCACCTTCGATGGTCATGGTGCCGCAGACGTAGTCGTTGGCGGCTTCGGCATCCTGCAGGGTTGCTCCGAGAGCCTGCAGCATGTCGAAATCGGGGCTGTTGAGCTGCTCGTCGGTGAAGCCGAGCGACAGGCAGAACTCCTCTCCGAGAATCCACTTGTTGAAGGCGAACCGGATGTCGAAAACGGTCTCGAGCTGGGACTCGACCTGCTCGATCTTCTCGTCGGTGAAGCCCCGGCTCTTCAGCCACTGCTTGTTGATGGTGGGACATCCGGCAAGCGTGCCGTGCCCCTTGCAGTACTTTTCGATGTCGTCAATCTCGCTGTCGTTGTAGCCGAGCTTTTCAAGAGCCTTGTGCACCGACTGGTTGACGATCTTGAAGTAGCCTCCACCGGCAAGTTTCTTGAACTTCACGATGGCGAACTCCGGCTCGACGCCGGTTGTATCACAGTCCATCACCAGACCGATCGTGCCGGTCGGGGCGATCACGCTCACCTGCGCATTACGGAACCCGTGCTTCCTGCCTTTTTGCAGCGCCTCGTCCCAGATTTTTCCGGCAGCTTCGAACAGGTCTGACGGACAGTATTCGGAATCGATGCCGCGCGGTTTCACCGTCAGCCCTTCGTACTCCTCTTCGGAGAGGTTGTGAGCGGCACGCCGGTGGTTGCGGATCACGCGCAGCATCTCCTTCGAGTTGGCTGCATATCCGGCGAAGGCACCGAGATCCCTGGCCATTTCAGCGGAAGTGACATATGCCTGGCCGGTGATGAGCGCGGAAATCGCACCCGCCATGGCGAGGGCTTTCGGCGAATCGTAGGGAATGCCGAGCACCATCAGGACGGTACCAAGATTGGCGAAACCGAGACCGAGCGTACGGTATTCATAGCTGAGACGGGCAATGTCCCTCGACGGAAAATGTGCCATGAGCACCGATATTTCAAGCACCACGGTCCAGAGCGCCGAGGCGTGCAGCAGCTCCTTCGTTTTGATCCTTCCCGTGGCGTCATCAACGAAATGGATGAGGTTGAGGCTTGCAAGGTTGCAGGCCGTGTCGTCGAGGAACATGTACTCCGAACAGGGATTGCTGGCGTTGATCCTTCCGCTTTTCGGGCAGGTGTGCCATTCGTTGATGGTGGTATCGAACTGCAGCCCCGGATCGGCGCACTTCCAGGCGCTCATGAGAACTTTTTCCCACAGGTCGCGGGCTTTCACGGCCTTGGCGGTACGTCCCGTCGTGCGCTCGCGGAGCACCCACATCTCATCGTTCTCAACGGCTTTCATGAAGGCGTTGGTAACCCGCACGGTATTGTTCGAGTTCTGTCCTCCCACCGTCTGATAGGCTTCGGATTCATAATGCGTGTCGTACTCGTCGAAATCGAGAGCGGTGTATCCCTGATCGACCAGCGCAAGCACCCTGACCACATAGGTCATGGGAACTCCCCTGCCGAGCGCATTCCTGATGAGAAGCTGCAGTCTCGGGTTTTCGGTGCGATCGGAACCGTTGGCTACAGCCTCCTCGACGATAGCCTTGAGAAAGCGGGAACAGATTCGGGAACCGGCAACAAGCGAAGCCACCTTGTCCTCCTCCCGGGCTTTCCACTCGATGAACTTTTCCACATCGGGGTGGTCGATATCGATAATCACCATTTTCGCCGCCCTGCGAGTGGTCCCTCCCGACTTGATGGCTCCTGCCGCAGAGTCGAATATTTTCAGGAAACTCATCAGTCCGGACGAACTGCCGCCGCCACTGAGCTTTTCGCCGGAAGAGCGCAGATTGGAATAGTTGGTGCCGGAACCGCTGCCGAACTTGAAAACCCTCGCCTCGCGGACGGCAAGATCGAAAATACCCCCCTCGTTCACCAGATCGTCGCTGACCGACTGGATGAAACAGGCGTGCGCCTGGGGACGGGAGTAGGCGTCTCCGGACTCCCGGATCTCCTGCGTTGCCGGATCGACGTAGAAGTGGCCCTGAGCGGGACCGTCTATGCCATAGGCGAAATTCAGCCCGGTATTGAACCACTGCGGCGAGTTCGGTGCACCCATCTGCCGGAGCAGCATATAGGCCACCTCGTCGTAAAATGCCCCTGCATCTTCTGAGGAATCGAAATACCCGTTCTTTTCGCCCCAGGCTCTCCAGCACCCCGCCAGGCGATGCACAACCTCCCTGACCGAACGTTCGCTTCCGGTCACCGGACGTCCTTCGCCATCGAGCAGCACCTTCCCCTCGGCATCTCGCAGGGGAACACCTGTCTTGCGGAAATATTTCTGCGCAAGAATATCCGCTGCAACCTGCGACCAGTGTTTCGGCACTTCGATATCGTTCATTTCAAACACTTTCGAACCATCCGGATTACGCAGCACGGATGAACGGAGGGTGTACTCGAAACGGTCATAGACGTTCTCTCCGGGAGAGGTAAAGAAGCGGGATATTTTCACAATATTTCTCCGGTATCAGGATTTCGGATGGTAATCAGAACTGGTTTCAAAAAAAATAAGTTACCGATAAAAAACAGCATGAATGCTTCCTGTTCAACAGGTTTTTCCGTATAACGGAAATATAACATTTATACAAAAACACGGGTACTGAGATGCTTCGGCAATGATCACGATTTTGTTCAGGGGCAGATGATTTGCTTGTCGATTCCGTCATGTACAGGCCACCGGATTTTTTCCCGAAATCGCATGGCGGCTTCTTTCCGGCAGGTCTCCTGACTCTGGACGGCTGTCGGCTCATCGAGCAGACAAAAAGCAATGTCCGGCCTTCCCTCGCTTTCCCGGGAGGAAGAGGAACGAAGTGACCTGGACATGCTGAACGGAAGCATATCGGCGGAGCCGCCGGCAGCTTTTTTCAGCGAACCGTCTCTTACAGTTGCGGGAACAGTGTACGACTTTCACGTACTTCCCTATTATCCGGCTGCATCATGCATCCGGCACCAGAAAGAAAAAAAGAACTGTTGAAAGTGTACGGTTTTTCGCTGAAAAGGCAAAGGAAAAACCGTAATCATGAAACCGTGCACGCTGTTTCATGGTATGAAAACCACGGGATCAAACCGGTTTTATTGCGGCAAAAACCGCACCGGGAAACACGCATGCCTCAAGAAAAAAAAGGCGGTTCCTCCATCCCGAAAGTTTTTTCCTGCAGACGAAAGGACCTCGCCGGCCTGTTTGCCGAGACAGGAAATCGCTGGACCTGCCACTGAACAGCCTGCCTGTCAAAGCTCTTTTTCACGGCGCAGAAGAGCGGTCAGTGCAGCGATCTCCGAGGCCTGCGCTTCAACCGCATGGGCGAGCCGCTCCATATCGGTACGCCGTTCCCTTTCGGTTGCCGTATCGAAAAGAATGGGTTTCTGGAATCCTTCCGAAAACCGGAAAATCCGCAGGCACAGCCTGAGAAGCATCGCGTAGAAAATCGGCAGAAGCCATTCACCGAGGATAACGGGAAGCTGCTGGTAATGCGTGATCACTCCCGCCCAGTCACCGAGAAACAGCGCATCCCACTTCACGAAAAAGTAGAGATAGACCAGCGGATGGAAGCTGAGAAAAAAACGAAGGATTTTCGATTCCCGCCTGACCGAAGGCTCCTGTTCGTATTTCGAAAGCAGCCAGGGAAAATACCCCACGGTCATGGCCGAACGGCGGTCGTTGAGATAGCGGGCTCCCTGCAGGGCGGATTCGATGAACGTCGCCACAAGGCTCAACAGGCCGGTGGAGAGCAATGCGGCCAGAAAGGCGTAACTGAGATCGTCGAACTTGAACGAACCGGCCAGATAGGGCAGGGTGATCGACTTGGGCCTGATGACAATGAACAGCAGGCCGATGCCGGCAAGGATCATCGAAAAGGTGTGCAGCTTCCTGGCGTGTTTCAGACTTTCGATCACCGCTTCCGCATTGGCTCCATGCATGGAGTTGCCGGGCGGATCGAGCCGCATGAGCGCTGCGGAATCAGTATCCGCGGAATAAAAGCCGTTGACGCCGATATCGCACCCCCGGAGGCTGTCGTACCGGGTATTGATGTCGATGGTGCTCTTGCTGAGTCTTGCTCCGGCAAGGTCGGCATCGCCGAGATCAGCCCCCCGCAGGTCTGCCCCGCTGAGATCGGCATTGCGAAGGATCGCACCTGAAAGCCTTGCCCCCGAGAGATCCGCATCCCTGAGATCGAACCCCTGAAGGTCCGCCCCGGCAAGATCCGGCTGCACGGAGCCATGCTCCCGCCTCCACAGGTTCCATGAAGCCGCTCCTTCCAGAAGAAGCGAAAAATGTTCCTTGCTGGCCATAATAACAGGATCCTCAACAAGGGTTCCTGCCGACGTAGCGCAGAATGGCCCGAAAGAGCGATGCGCTGTGAATGACCTGCGTATAGGTTTCGGCCTGGGTCATGTTGCGGTTCTCCTTGCGGATCTTCATGCCAAGTTTGCGTGCAGTCTCGGCAACCCGGGCGATTTCCCTGGCGAGATCCTGCTCGTTTTCAATATGGATATCGTAGATGCAGCGCTGGATATAACCGATATTGTTCTGTACGTTGCACTCGATGATGCCGTCATTGGTGCTGTGCCGCTCCCTGTTGAAAGCGTCATAGACGGTGTTGTGCAGCGGCATCGACAGATCGCCTGCGTAGTGCGCACAGAACACGAGGGGATAGTCGGCATATTTTCCGGAAGCCGACATCGACCTGAAATCCCTTACCGAACCGATGATCGCACCGTACAGATGACCTTCCTCGTCATCGGGCCTGTTGTAGCGGTCCACCTGCTCCATCACCATCGCGGCCGTCACCTTGCGGTCCGCGTTGTTGTTGTAGTAGTGGTTCTTCTCCTCGGCAGCCCTGAATACATCCTTCGATTTGGCAACATCCGGCGCCGCAGCGCTGTACCAGCGTTCGAAACCCGCCGCCTGTGCAATGGCAAGATGTGTCCTGTCATGCCAGCCATAGGAATCAGTCGCATGGAACAGAAGGACGACCAGGGCGGTCATGAACGAAATTCCCCGCGGCTTCCGGCAAATGGTGGTTTTCATAACATGATTGTTTGAGGGGTTCACTCTATCGGCAAGAAACGGTCACGCCGCTCAGCGCGACAGGTCGAGCATGCGCCTTATCGGCAGCAATGCCGCAGTCCTGAGCTCTTCTGGCAGCGTCACTTCGGGCTTGCGCAGCTGCATGCACTCCACGAGCTTTTCAAGAGTGTTCTGCTTCATCTGCTTGCAGACACTGCGCGGATTCTCCGGATCCCTGGGCGCCGGGATAAACGTTTTTCCGGGCGAACGCTTCTGCATCTCGAACAGAATCCCCGGCTCGGTAGCCACCATGAAGCTCCGGTGGGGGCTCGATACCGTGAAATCGAGCAGTGCCTGCGTCGAACCGACAAAAACCGCATGGCGCAGCACCTCCTCCCTGCACTCGGGGTGGGCGATCAGCACCGCCTCCGGATGCAGCTTGCAGGCGTCAAGCACATAGCGCTCCGAAAAGGCTTCATGAACATAGCAGTAGCCCTGCCAGAGCACCATCTCCCTTCCGGTCTTGTTCATGAGATAACCGCCGAGATTGCGATCGGGACCGAAGAGAATCTGTTTCCCTTCGGGTATGGAACGGATGACCCGTTCGGCATTCGAAGAGGTGCAGATCAAGTCGGACATTGCCTTGATCTCCGCCGAAGAGTTGATGTAACTGACGGCGACCGCCCCGGGATGCTCCAGGCGAAACTGTCTGAACTCGTCGGCCGGGCAACTGTCCGCAAGGGGACATCCGGCGTATTGGTCAGGCACGAGCACCTGCTTTTCGGGATTGAGTATCTTGGCGGTTTCGGCCATGAAGTACACGCCGGCGAACACAATCACATCCGCTCCGGTTTTCTCGGCGCTCCGGGCAAGAGCCAGGCTGTCGCCGACGACATCGGCAACCATCTGGATTTCCGGAACCGTGTAATAATGGGCGAGCAGAACGGCGTTCAGCTTTTTTTTCAACTGCCCGACCTGAAGAAACAACTCCTCTTTCGATGGTCTGTGCACTGCTGGTTCAGAAGTCATGATAATGTTTGCAATAAATTCGGGGTCCCGCAAGGACGGCGACTTGTGAGGTAACCGCTCAGCCGTCTCAGGAGGCTGCGGCACTCACTTCAGATAATATTCGAGATCGTCATCCTCCCTGATAAGCAGGAGTATGGCCGAATTGGGCACGATGATATAGCGTTCATCCTCGTATTCTATCTCATAGGAACTGTTCTGGATAAAAATGGCAAGATCACCGACTTTTGCCTGAAGCGGAATATACTGGGCTCCGGAGACCTGTTCTTTCCAGGGTTCATCCGATTCGGGAGGGGGACCCACCGGATACCCCGGACCGGTCTTGATAACATAACCGCTCTGGATTCTGGCTTTCTCCTGAATGCCGGGGGGAAGATAGATGCCTGATTTCGTGCGTTCGTCGAGAGATTTCGGCTTGATGAGCACTCTGTCGCCGACAACAATAAATTTATCTGTTATATTTACATTTTGCACCATATGTTTACAGCTTGAACATATTGACAGGAATAGTACCTTCCCTGAAACAGGAAAATGTAACAAAAATAACCGCTCAGGCAAACCAGTCGGGGCTGCGGGCCGCAAACACAGCAATCCGGCATGATCTGAGGGCAGCAAACCCTGTAACCGGAAACATCATGATAACAGGGTTCGGGTCCCGACGGCAGAAGCACGTCAACGTTCAGGCGCACGCCCGGCAAGCGGTGAACACGTGAGTTAATAAACGGAATTTGTGTCGTGCAGAAGTTTTTCAGATTTCTCGTTCAACATCATGCATATCTGCTCCTGATGCTTTACAGCAGCATCGCGCTCCTGCTGATCAGGTTCGAGCAGGAAGATATGCTTTCGAAAATCCGGAACGGCGGAATCGAACTGCAGGCGTCCGTCAATGAAAAAATATCGAGTTACGGTTACCTTTTCAATCTCCGGAGGGAAAACGACCAGCTCCTGAAAATCAATGCGGAGTTGCTTGCCAGAGCCATGCGCAACGAAAACGCACTGCGTAACGAAAAAGCGCTGCATGCCCTGACTGCCGACTCCACCTTCGACTCGTCCGGCTATATCGTGGCAAGAGTGATCGACAGAAAATTCAGTTCAAAGGAAAACATGCTGATCCTCGATGCCGGCAAAAACCGGGGAATAAGGCAGGATATGGCCGTACTCACCCCGCATGGACTTGTCGGAAGGGTGATATCCGTCAGCGATCACTATGCGAAAGTACTGCCCCTCATTCACAGTGATTTCAAGGTGAGCGTCAGATCGGAAAAAAGCAATGCCGCAGGAGTTCTCAGCTGGAACGGCGGAGCCGAACATCTGGCGCACATCGAGCACATCCCCATAAGCAGTCCGCTGAAAAAGGGAGAGCTCATGCTGACGACCGATTACAGCACCTTCTCCCCCAGCGGGATCCCGGTCGGCAGGATTGTTCGGATCAAGCCGGACAAGCTGTTTTATGACATCGACATATCGCTTTCTGTCGATTTTTCGACACTCACGCATGTCCTGATCGCCCCTTCCAAAAAAGACCCGGACAAGTTTGAGATGCTCAACAGCGAGCTTCCCCAGGAACAACCCGCAATCATCAACCCTGTGAACTGAGCTGTGAATAAAACCTTGACCCTTTCGCTTATCCTGCTGATTGCAGCATGCCTGGTGCAGGTTTTCGGCGTTTCCGGGCTGACGCTTTTCGGGGTTTCACCGGACATCGTAACGGTTTTTCTTGCCATCATATCGGTGTTCTCGGGCCAGCGTACGGGAATGACTTACGGTTTCGCGTCGGGCTTGCTCTGCGGAATGCTTGGCGGCAATATCGGCGTCGGCATGCTCACAAGAACAATCGAAGGATTCGTGGCGGGATACTGCCATATACCCGAAGACAGCCACGCAACCCTGACGCAGAAATCCCGGATGCTCTACCTTGCCGTCATACTGGCATCCTTTGCGGGAAACCTGGTATTCAGCCTTGTGAAAAATCCGCTCGGACAGCCACTCCTGTACCGCATCATTGTCTCCGGAGCCATTGCCGGCATAATGAATCTGTTTATCAGCGTCGCGATCAACAGGCTGATTCTGAGAAAAACCCTTTCCGAATAACTTGATGGATACCATCCAGCGGGGGGCGGCGCTCGTTACCTATATCGTCATTGCCCTGTTTTCGCTCCTGCTTGCCCGCCTTTTCTACCTGCAGGTTCTCAATTCCCAGGAACTCGGCTCCCTGTCATCCACCAACAGTATCCGGCGGATATGGGTCCAGGCCCCCCGCGGACGAATGATCGACCGGAACGGCGTGATCGTCGTGGACAATCAGCCGCTCTATTCGGTCAAGGTGATACCTGCCGAGTTCCGCAAGGCGAAAACCGGTTTTCTTGCCCGGCTGATCGACATCCCGTCAGTTGAGCTCGCCGAAAAGATCCGCAAAGGCGAAGCGTTCAACCGTTTTTCCGCCGCAACCGTCACGAAAAACCTGGACCCCGTTTTGATAGCGCGCCTGAGCGAGAATCTCTGGCAGCTTCCGGGAGTGCTTATTGAATCGGACAACAAACGCAAATACACCGGTGATCTTTTCGGATCACACCTGTTCGGTTACCTTCGGCTGGTCCCGAAGGAACAGCTCGAGAAGCTCTCGGAGGAGGGGTACTCCCAGGAGGACAAGATCGGGTTCAGCGGCCTTGAGAAGGAGTACGAGGAGCGGCTGAAGGGACAGAAAGGCGCCCGCTTCGAAATGGTCGATCCGCTCGGAAAGTTTGTCGGTAAATACGACGACGGCAAAAGCGACATTCCGTCCATCAGGGGGGACGATCTCTATCTGTGCATCGACGCCGGCCTGCAGCAGCTCGCCGAGGAACTGATCCGCAAAACCGGCAAATCGGGAGCTGTCGTGGCTCTCGATCCGTCTGACGGCGGAATTCTTGCCCTGGTCAGCGCGCCCGATTACGATCTTGATATTTTCAACGGATCGACAGATCCCGAAGGGTGGCGGAACATCATCACCGATCCTCAGAAACCGCTCTACAACCGCACAGTTCAGGCAGTCTATCCGCCGGGCTCCATATACAAGATGGTGCTTGCCATGGCGGCTCTTGAGGAAGGAAAGGCAGACCCGGAGGAAAAATTTCTCGACCGGGGGAGCTTCCGCTTCGGAAAACGGGTCTTCCGCAATCACGGCGGACATGCTCTCGGCACCATCGACATGAAAAAGGCCATCATCCATTCGAGCAACGTGTACTTCTTCAATCTCATGCTCAAGACCGGTTTCGCCCACTGGACGGAGTATGGGCGGATGTTCGGGTTCGGCCTGGAAACAGGCATCGACCTTCCCGGTGAACGGCCGGGACTTGTGCCTTCGGCGGACTATTTCAACCAGCGGTACGGGCGCGACAAATGGACCAAGGGATACCTGATCAGCCTTGCAATCGGCCAGGGAGAACTCGGCACAACTCCGGTGCAACTGGCTGCCTACACTGCGGCAATCGCGAACAATGGCAACTGGCGCCAGCCGCATCTGGTCAAGGGATACCGCGATACCGCCACTGGCCGCTATGTGCCGCTTTCCTACAGGGAGCACAAGCTGCCCTTGTCGGAAAAGAACATCGCTGTCATCAGGGAGGCCATGCTGGGTGTCGTGTTGCAGGGTACCGGTTCACTGGCCAATATCCCCGACATTCCCGTAGCGGGAAAAACCGGTACGGCACAGAATCCGCACGGCAAGGACCATGCATGGTTCATCGCTTTCGCACCGGCCGACAACCCGAAAATAGCCGTCACCGTGCTGGTCGAGAACTCCGGTTTCGGCGGGGCCATATCGGCTCCGATCGCCCGCGAGATGATAAAACACTACGTCTCCGGCGACAAGAAGCTTCGGCCGGAATCCAGACTTCAGACTACCCCGAACCCCGGCTCTCCGACCGGCGTTTCCGATACGCTTCATCCTGCTGCGGAGAGCCCCGCAGTTCCTGATGCACTTCATGAGCCGGGCGGAGAACCTCTGCCTCAGGAAAACGGTGAGGCTCAGACCGAAGCGACAAACACCGAACCATGATCTTCAAGGACGACCAGGCATCCATACAGGCATTCCTTTCGGATACGAGCAATCTGAAAACCGGAAAAACTCCCGGCGTATACTTTCCTGAAAGTGCAACCGAAGCAGCCGGACTGCTCAGGGATGCATCGGGAAGCGGAAAACGATTCACCATTGCAGGAAACGGCACCGGCACCACCGGGGGCAGGGTTCCTGAAGGGGACTACGTGATCTCCACACAAAACCTCCGGCATATCGGTGAACCGGTTGTGCTCACGGAAAACAAGGCGTATATCACCGTCGAGGCCGGCGCCGTGCTTGCCGAGATACAGCGCAAGACGGAAGCTTCCGGCTGGTTCTACCCCCCCGATCCCACCGAAAGCCTCTGTTTCATCGGCAGCACTATCGCAAACAACTCCTCCGGTGCACGCACCTTCAGATACGGTCCGACTCGTGACCATATCATGCGGATTCTGGTCGCACTGCCGATGGGAGACCTGCTCGACATTCCGAGAGGACGCTATCTTGCCGACAAAAACGGAATGTTCCACCTCGACCTGCCCCTTGCCGGACCGCTATCGTTCCACAGACCGGGATATCAGATGCCGGAAACCAGCAAACACAACGCCGGTTACTACTCAAAGGAAAACATGGACCTGATCGACCTTTTCATCGGCAGTGAAGGGACGCTCGGCCTGATTGTGGAAGCCGACCTGAAACTCATCCCCCTGCCGCGCCATGTTTTTTCCTGCCTCGTTTATTTCACCTCCATTGATGATCTCTTCAGCTTCAATGCAGCGGCAAAAACCTCTGCCGGTGGAGTGAACCCGAGGGTGCTCGAATTTTTCGACGCGAACTCACTTGATTTTCTGCGGAAAAACTATCCGGATATCCCCCGGAATGCGGCAGGAGCAATATTTTTCGAGCAGGAAACCGCACCGGAAAACGAGGAAAGCGACCTGCAGGCATGGCTTGACCTCATGGAGTCGTGCAATGCGCTCGTTGATCTGTCGTGGATCGCCCTCGACCGAGAAGAGCAGCGCAAACTCACAGCGTTCCGCCACGCGCTGCCCCTGCTGGTCAACGATTGGCTCGCCAGACAGCCGGAAAGCAAAATCAGCACCGACATGGCGGTGCCCGACCGTTCGTTCCGCGAACTGTACGACTTTTACGATCATTCGTGCAGAAAAAACAGTTTTACCTTTATTATCTTCGGCCATATCGGAAACGCTCATGTGCATCTGAACATCCTGCCCCGAAACAGGGAGGAGTTTCTGCGGGCAAAGGCGCTCTATGCCGATTTCGTCGCGAAAGCCCTGGCGCTGGGAGGAACACTTTCGGCCGAGCACGGTATCGGCAAGCTGAAATCGGCTTATCTTGCCGCCATGTACGGAGAACAGGGCATCAGGGAGATGGCGGCAATCAAGAAGCGAGTGGATCCGTTCCTCGTACTCAACATCGGAAACCTGATCCCGGCATCATACCTTGTAACTGAAAAACCGTAGGAGAGCCTTTGGCGAAAAAAACCGACAAACCACAGTATGTGCAGTCGATACAGAACAGAAAGGCACGTTTCGAGTACCATATTCTCGATACGGTGGTATGCGGTATCGAACTGCTTGGCAGCGAAGTGAAATCGGTACGACTCGGCAAGGCGAGTCTGAACGAGAGCTTCGCCGTCATCCACCGCGGTGAGGTCTGGCTTGAAAACATGCAGATCACTCCTTACGAACATAACCATCTCGACAAGCTCGAACCGAAACGCAGCCGCAGACTGTTGCTGCACCGGGAGGAAATCCGCAGGCTC
This sequence comes from Chlorobiota bacterium, assembly GCA_016866305.1. Classification (GTDB taxonomy): domain Bacteria; phylum Bacteroidota; class Chlorobiia; order Chlorobiales; family Chlorobiaceae; genus Chlorobium. Next base: position 49,343 of record VGMX01000016.1, read on the forward strand.
CAGTCGAAAATAAGCGAAAAGGGTCTGACGCTCATTCCTCTCAGGGCGTTTTTCACCGCAAAGGGCATCCTGAAAATCGAACTTGCTCTGGCAAAAGGAAAGAAGCTTTACGACAAGCGTGAGTCCATCAGGTCGCGGGAGAACGAACGCCAGTTGCAGCAGGTAAAAAAGAACTTTTAAGCATAACCATTGACAAAAACATCCATGCGTTTTCCAACCGTACAGGAACAGCTTGATATAATTGCCGGCAATGTCGTTGAGATCATCAGCATCGAGGAACTTGAAAAAAAGCTGCAGCGCAGCCTGCAGACCGGAAAGCCCCTGAAAATCAAGCTTGGGGCTGATCCGTCGCGTCCCGACCTGCATCTCGGCCACTCCGTGGTGCTCAGGAAGCTCCGGGAGTTCCAGGACCTCGGCCATGAGGCGATTCTCATCATCGGCGACTTCACGGCCATGATCGGCGACCCTTCCGGAAAAAGCAGGACCCGCCCCCAGCTTTCGGCTGAAGAAGCCAGGGAAAACGGCAAAAGCTACTTCGAACAGGCCTCGACAATCCTCGACGCCGGAAAAACAACCATCTGCTACAATGCCGACTGGCTCGGCAAGATGAGCTTCGCCGACGTCATCAGGCTTTCCAGCCACTATACGGTGGCACGGATGCTTGAACGGGACGATTTCGAGCGCCGTTACCGGTCGAAAGAACCGATCTCGATCCACGAATTCCTGTATCCGCTCGCACAGGGCATGGATTCCGTACACCTGAAAAACGATGTCGAACTTGGCGGCACCGACCAGAAGTTCAACCTTCTGGTCGGCCGAGACCTGCAGCGGGAATATGGCATTGCGCCTCAGATCTGCATCACCATGGAACTGCTTGTCGGCACGGACGGAAAGGAAAAGATGTCCAAATCGCTCGGCAACGCCATCTGCTTCAACGACACCCCCGGCGACATGTACGGCAAGATACTGTCCATTCCCGATACCCTGATCGAAACCTATAACCGGCTGCTCGTGCGGCAGAAAGCCGAAACCCGGAACAGAGTAATCGAGGCTGTCGGGAACAACCCGAGGGAGGCAAAACGAACACTGGCCAAAGAGATTGTCGCACAGTACTACTCCCCTGTTGCGGCCAGGGAAGCCGAGGAGCATTTCGACCGGGTGTTCGTACAGAAAAAAGCCCCGGAGCACATCGAGCTGTTCGAGTTCGAAAAAGGCATGGTGCTGCTGGTTGATATGCTGACAACGCTCGGTGCGGCGGCATCGAAAAGCGAGGCCAGGCGCATGATACAGCAGAACGCGGTAGCAATCGACGAGGAGAAAATCACTGATGTGAATGCGCTCGTAACGATCGATGATACACCGAAAACGCTCAAGGCGGGCAAAAGGAGATTTTACCGGATAACCGCGAAAAAAACGTTTTGAATGCCGGCGCTTTTTCCTATAATTGACCAACTCGGCAAACGAGCCAAAACATTCATACACTAACTCATCCGGAGGAACGGCATTGTCATTCGTCCCGACAAAAGTATTCTTCACCAAAGGTGTCGGAAGACACAAAGAGTATCTCTCATCGTTCGAGCTTGCGCTCAGGGATGCCAAAATCGAAAAGTGCAACCTGGTCACCGTTTCAAGTATTTTCCCGCCCAAGTGCCAGCGCATCAGCGTCGAGGAAGGTCAGCAGCTGCTTACACCCGGCCAGATAACCTTTGCGGTCATGGCGCGCAACTCGACCAACGAATATAACCGGCTCATCGCCGCATCGGTCGGCGTTGCCATCCCGGCAGACGATACCCAGTACGGCTACCTTTCCGAACACCATCCGTTCGGAGAGTCCGATGAACAGTCCGGCGAATACGCCGAGGATCTTGCGGCAACGATGCTTGCCACGACGCTCGGCATTGAATTCGACCCCAACAAGGACTGGGACGAACGCGAAGGAATCTACAAGATGAGCGGAAAAATCATCAACTCCTATAATATCACCCAGTCAGCCGAAGGAGAAAACGGCCTCTGGACAACCGTGATCTCCTGCGCGGTTCTTCTGCCCTGACAGGGGGGAGGAAACCCGCAAGGAATCCTGCCCCTTGCCGAACAGCAGGCAGGGGGAACACCGGAAATCTCCGGAACGGTTCGCCGTCAAGACCTGTAACGGGGAACAGGGCCATCGGATCCTGCTCCCCGTTTTTCAATGTCGCATCCATCGTCCGACTATGCACTTCATGGTGTCCCTGCACAATATCCGAACCCTGGATGAGCTTATTCTCTGGGGAGGTTATGTACTGCTTTTTGCCATTGTGTTCGCTGAAACCGGACTGTTTGCAGGATTTTTTCTGCCCGGAGACTCCCTGCTCATCACTGCAGGCCTGATAGCCGCGTCGGGAGGCCTCGATATCGGCCTTGTTCTTGCAACACTCACAGCCGGAGCGATACTCGGCGACTCCACCGGCTACCTGATTGGAAAGCAGTTGCAGAAAACCCTTTTCTCCAGAAACGAGACACTGTTTTTCCACCGTGACCACCTTCTGAAAACCGAAGCCTTTTACCGCAAGCACGGCGCAAAAACCGTCTTTCTGGCCCGTTTCGTGCCGGTTGTGCGCAGTTTTGCAGCAACCCTCGCGGGTGTCTCCTTTATGCCTTACCGCACCTTTCTCCTGTACAGCGTAACCGGAGCCGTGCTCTGGGTGCTTTGTTTCACGCTTGCAGGATATTATATAGCAAGTGTGTTCCCTGGGATCGTCAACTACCTGCACATCATCATCATGGTCGGCATCGTCTTGATCGTGCTCAGCGCCGTGCGGCATCTCAGGCCGTCAAAACGTTCATGAACAATTACACTCCTGACCCGAGTTATGACTGAATCGTTACAAACCGACGTCCTCGTCATCGGCAGCGGCATAGGCGGTCTGTACTTCGCCATCCATATGGCAGACCATGCATCCGTCACCATCATCACCAAAAAGGAAAGCTCAACGTCGAACACCAACTGGGCGCAGGGAGGTATTGCGGCAACCATCGACAGCAGCGACAGAACGGAACTGCACATCGAGGATACGCTGGGTGCCGGTGCGGGTCTCTGCAACCGTGACATGGTCTCCATCATGGTGGAGGAGGGGCCGGCGCACATCAAACGCCTGATCGAGCTTGGCGTCCAGTTCACCACATCGGATCATGACAGGCTGCACCTCGGCAAGGAGGGAGGGCATTCCCGAAGCAGGATCGTGCACGCACAGGATTGCACGGGACGGGAAGTCGAAAAGGCACTGCTCGACCGGGTTAACAGCCATCCGAACATCACCCTGCTCGAACACCATTTCGCCATCGAGCTCCTGACTGAACATCATCTCGGCATCAAGACCAATGATATCACCTGCTACGGCGCTTATGTGCTCGACTCCATGCAGCGCAAGCCGAAAAAAATTCTCGCCAGAATCACGATGGTTGCTTCGGGTGGACTCGGCCATGTCTACAAGCACACCACCAATCCCGATATTGCAACCGGAGACGGCGTGGCCATGGCATACCGGGCCGGAGCGGAAATCGCCAATATGGAGTTCATCCAGTTCCACCCCACCTCGCTCTACCATCCCAGGGCGAAATCGTTCCTGATCTCTGAAGCCGTCAGGGGTTTCGGCGGCATCCTGAAGCTGAAAAACGGTCAGGAGTTCATGCATAAGTACGACAAACGGCAGAACCTCGCACCAAGAGACATCGTTGCCCGGGCCATCGACTCCGAAATCAAGAAGTCCGGCGATGAATGCGTGTTTCTCGATGTCACCCACATCGATTCCGCAAAAACACGGGAGCACTTTCCGAACATCTATGAAACCTGCCTTCAGTACGGCATCGACATGACCAAAGAGATGATTCCGGTCGTGCCCGCCGCCCACTATTCATGCGGAGGCATCAGAACCGACGCCAGAGGCAGGACCACGCTCAACCGGCTCTACGCATGCGGCGAAACCAGTTGTACCGGGGTGCATGGAGCCAACCGGCTTGCAAGCAACTCGCTGCTCGAAGCGCTCGTTTTCGCATGGCGGGCTCATACCGACATCCTCGGGCAGCTCCCTCTCCTGCAGAACGACACGATCTTTCCCGACTGGGATGACAGCGGCACCGTCAATCCCGAGGAGTGGATCCTCGTGTCGCACAACAAGAAAGAAGCCAGGGAGGTGATGAACGACTATGTGGGCATCGTGCGCAGCGACCTTCGCCTGCAGCGGGCGAAGAGAAGGATCGATTTCCTGAAGGATGAAACTGAAGCGTACTACAAGAAAACCAAAATCACCACCCAGATCCTCGAGCTGCGCAATATCATCAAAGTCGCCAGCCTGATCATTGAAGGCGCCATCAAGCGCCGCGAATCACGGGGACTGCACTACACCACAGACTATCCCGAGCGGGACGAGAAGCATTTCCTTATCGACACGGTGCAGCGGTCGTTCTGAAGAGAGTATTCGGTTGCCAGGAAACGGAACTCAATCGAAATTCCCTCTATTTCAGTTTTTTTCAGACTACTGACTACCGGCTACTGACTCCTTGCCCCTACTTTACCTCCTGCCAATCCCTCGCGTAGCGGAAGTCGATGCCGGGAGTGCGACCGGAGATTTTTGCGATAACAGGCATCATCCGTTTATACTGGTTGCGCACAACCATGGTTCTCACCCGGTCGTAAAATGCCGGGGCCACACCCGCCCCGAGAATCGACTCCCTGTCCATGCGCAGCTCGAGCATCATGTACAGCACAGAGTCCACCTCTTCATAAGAAAAACCGAGATCGGCTTCGTCGCTCTGTCCTTCCCACAGGTCGGCGGAGGGGACCTTGGCAATGAGCGGTTCGGGAATGCCGAGATGACGGGCAAGACCGCGCAGCTGTGTCTTGTAGAGATCACCGACCGGATTGACCGCCGAAGCCATATCGCCGAAGAGGGTGCCGTAACCGAGCAGCAGTTCGGTTTTGTTGCTGGTTCCGATAACCAGTCGCCTGTCGCGCGCCGAAACGTCATACAGGTAAACCATCCGGGTGCGCGACATGATATTGCCCCGTCTCAGGCGCTGTTCCTCTGGAACATCGCGCACAAAGGCCTCGACGGCCGGAGAAATATCGACCGTCTCCGAACGGATTCCGAGTCTCGACACCATCAGTTCGGCATGCACGACACTTTCCCGGCTGCTCGACCGGTACGGCATCATCAGTGCAAACACCTGTTCCGGACCGAAAGTCCGGGCGGCAAGCTCGCAGACCACTGCCGAATCGATGCCCCCGGAAAGACCGACAACCACCGAACGGAAACCGAACTTCTGAATTTCATTGCGCAGAAAAGCCTTGAGAATATCTTCGACGATCCGGTAGTCAAGATGTAAATGCTCGGCACGTATCATATCGGCAATCCATTAAATAAGCGGAGAAGAGCACGTTCAACAAAAAAAACCGCCGTACTGACGGTAACAAGCAGGAGCGCTGAATTGCGCATTGCCGAACGACCTGGCCGCATCGTCCGTCCGGCAAGGACAACCAATCCGCTTCGGCAGATCAGAAAAGCATAACAGATCGACAGCGCCGCAAAAAGCCAGTTCCAGCCTTCAATAAAAAAGAACGGCTCGACAAGCCAAACCGGCGTGAGCGAAAAACCTGCAAGGGCCGTCGCCTCTTCCGGAGGCTGGCTGCGGTTCCGCCCGTTATCGATAAAGCCCGACAGGCCTCCGGCAACAAGGTAGAGTGCCGCGACATCGACCAGAAAGGTCGCGATGGCCACGATCATTGCCAGGCGGGGAACGCCGATGAGGGGAAATTTCACGAGCTGCATCATGGCGATGACAGGCACGGAATAATCCTTCAGAACATTTCCCTGCGGCACGTCGCTGCTCTGCGAGAAGAACTCCTCCCAGAACTGCCGGAAGGAAAACAGAATCGCTGCCATTGCGGAAAAAAGTTTTTTCAGGTCCATCTGAACTACCTCCTGAGCCACCGTTCAGGGTTCTGCTTCGCCTTGCCCTTCCAGATTTCAAAATGCACCACCGAGCCTCCTTCGGGCATCTTGCCGGAAACACCGATAAGCTGTTGTGACTTGATGATCTCGTTCTTTGTCACGTTCAATGCGCCAAGATTCGCATAAACCGTCAGATAGGAGTTCGGATGACGAACGATGACGATGTTGCCGAATGTGGGAAGATAGGCGATCTGTACAACTTTTCCGCCCGACACCGCACGCACGGGAGTCCCTACCGGCACGGATATGTCGATACCGTTGTTCGTCGTCACGATTTTCAGATCGCGATCCTCGGAAGTGCCGTATTTCTGGGAAACCACGCCACCCCGGACAGGCCAGGGCAGCGATCCGTACGCTTTATCGAAATCCGCAGAGACGGTTTCAATATCTTTCGAAGCATAATCCGGAACAATGGTAACCTCTCTGCGGGATGCATACGTCTCCGGTTGTTTCCTGACTCCTGCCGGCTCCGTTTTTCCCCTTGAGGGAAGACTGGATGTCCCCTGCTGTTTCTGCTCGGCAATGCGACGCTCCGCAAGGCGCTGCTGTTCGAGACGTTGCGCTGCCCGGCGCGCTTCAAGTAACTGCTGCCGGCGCTGTGTTTCGGCGGCAACGGCTTTCTGCTCGGCCGTGACCAGATTCTGTATTTTCGACTGCAACTGCTGACGTTTCGCCTTGACCGTATTCAGCTGCCTGGAGTACTGCTGCTTGTCCTTCTTGAGCTGCTCAAGCGTCACCTCCTTTTCTTTTTTGTTTTCGGCATAATATTTCAGCTGTCGCTCCTGATCCTTGACAACGGCGGCTTTTTCCTGGTACCTTTTCTGCAGTGCCATCCGGTTGTTTTCAAGCTTGACAGCATTCTGGCGCAAAACCTCGACATTGCCCCCGACAGCCCTGGCGAAAAATCCCATATACTTCGATCTGACCAGAGCTTCGTTGATCGATCCGGAAGCGAAAAGATGTTCCGTTTCCCTGTTTCTGCCATACTTGTAGACCGACACCGCGGTTCTGCTGAAATCATCCGAAAGTCTGGCGTGCGTCTTGCGGTTGATGCTCAGTTCGTTGCCGAGGCTGTCGATATCGCCGTCAAGATCGACAAGATAGGCCTGGTTTTCACTGATCAGTTTTTCGGTAACGAGTATCTGACGGCGAATATTCTCCAGGGTTTTCAACGACTGCTTTTCCTTTTTCGAGGCCGTATTGAGTTTCATCTGGTATGTCCTGAGCTCCTGCTGCAGTTTTTTCAGCGTCCGCTCGACCGACTGGCGCTCTTTTTTGATCCTGAGTATCTCGGTGCTGGAAACCGGTGCAGAAACGGCGGTCGCGAAAGAAACAACGGACAGCAGAAGCAGGAGAAACCCGGCAAGCGATCGTGGAAGGCGTACTCTCTGTAACAGGTATTCTGGGGTCATATCGGACATGGTGTGCTTCCCGGCTTTTAAAAAGAAGAGAACTCGTTGGGAGTGTCAATAAAAGGTAAAGCATAAATTCTGTCTTCCGAAAAAGGCCGGGAAATTTTTTTCTGTTTTTTTTGAATTGAAATCGGTAAATATGAGTTTTTTCATTACGCCACAGTACCATGGACAAGCTTGTCATCAGGGGCGGGAACCGCCTTGCAGGAAAAGTAACCGCCTCAGGCTCGAAAAACTCCTCGCTTCCGGTCATTGCCGCAACACTCCTCTCGGGCCAGGGCTGCTTCACGCTGCACAGAATTCCCGACCTTCAGGATATCCGGACTTTCACCCAGTTGCTTAACCATCTCGGCGCGGAAACCTCGTTCTCCGGCAATACGCTTACCGTCTCGACCGGCAACGTCGAAAGTCTCCTTGCTCCTTATGAGCTTGTTAAAAAAATGCGTGCATCGATCTATGTACTGGGCCCGCTGCTGGCTCGGTTCGGAGAGGCGAAGGTTTCGCTGCCGGGCGGCTGCGCTTTCGGTCCTCGCCCGATAGACCTGCACCTGATGGCCATGGAAAAACTCGGCGCGGAAATATCGATCGAGACCGGTTTCATCACCGCTAAAGCTCCGGGAGGACGGCTGAACGGCGCGTGTATCGAGTTCCCGACCTCTTCGGTCGGAGCAACCGGCAACGCCCTGATGGCCGCCGTGCTTGCCAGGGGCACGACAACCATCCTGAATGCCGCCGCGGAACCTGAAATCGAAACCCTCTGCTTTTTCCTTTCGGCAATGGGGGCAAGGATAGCGGGAACGGGCACCACAGAACTCCTGATCGAGGGAATCGATTCCCTGTCGTCCGTGGAGTTCACCAACGTGTTCGACAGGATCGAAGCGGGAACCCTGCTTGCCGCAGCCGCCATCACCGGCGGATCGATCACCGTCGACGGGGTTGAACCGGAACAACTTCGCTCCGTACTGAAGAAATTCATCCATGCCGGATGCACCGTAACCCGCACGGAAGATAGCGTCACCCTTGCAAGTCCGGAAACACTGGTGGCGACAGACATCACTGCAAAACCCTACCCTTCTTTCCCGACCGACATGCAGGCCCAATGGACCGCGCTCATGACCCAGGCAGAAGGTACAAGCCGCATTACCGACAAGGTCTATCACGAGCGGTTCAATCACATTCCCGAGCTCAACCGTCTCGGAGCGCACATCGATATCATAAAAAACCAGGCTGTTGTCCATGGCCCGAGGAAACTCTCGGGCACAAAAGTCATGTCAACCGATCTTCGGGCTTCAGCCTGTCTGGTGCTGGCGGGACTTGTTGCAGAAGGGGTCACCGACGTGCTGCGGGTTTATCATCTCGACAGGGGTTATGAAAAAATCGAAACGAAACTCGCATCACTCGGTGCGGAGATTGCCAGAGAGAAGTATCGGGAGTTCGACTGAAAAAAAGGAAAATTCATTATTGTTTTGTCAATTACCAGCGAAACGTTATATTAACAGCCTCTAAAGCGAACGATTGAGGGCCCTTAGCTCAGTTGGTCAGAGCAAGCGACTCATAATCGCTGGGTCGTAGGTTCAAGTCCTACAGGGCCCACAGAGAAATAAACAGATCATGGCGTGTTCGTCTAGTGGCCCAGGACATCGCCCTCTCAAGGCGAAGATCACGGGTTCGAATCCCGTACACGCTACACTGTTGCACCCGTAGCTCAACTGGATAGAGCATCTGACTACGGATC
>VGMX01000017.1 GCA_016866305.1 Chlorobiota bacterium
ATGATAAAGATACCATTAGTGCGGAAACCCAGGAGCCTGAAAATGCTAACTAATTGAAAGTAAATGATTTATTATTACGGCACAGATGAATAGGCCAAAGTTGGCAGAAGTCAGGAAAACAGGGAAGGCCGTCCTGCTCAACTGCGCGGGACGGCCTTCTTCTGAGGTTTTCAACCGGAGGGAGGAACTCACATGCCGGCGTCCTCAAGCGCATCATCTTCGGCGGCAACCACCGGCGCAACCTCTTCGGCCGGTTTCTGCGTCTCGCCGTTGAGTCTGATGCTGCGGTAGCGTTTCAGACCGGTACCGGCAGGAATAAGCTTGCCGACAATGACGTTTTCCTTGAGCCCGAGAAGATTGTCGATCTTTCCGGCAACGGCGGCATCCGTCAGCACTTTCGTTGTTTCCTGGAACGATGCGGCTGAAATCACGCTCTCGGTCTGCAGTGCGGCACTGGTGATGCCGAGCAGTACCGGATGAGAGGTTGCCTGCAGCGCGGGTTCGAACACCACCAGCTGCTTGCTGTTTTTGCGCAGCTCGCGGTTGAGCTTGGTAATGTCGCGCATCTTGTAGAGCTGGCCATCCTGAATCCTTGCCGGAGCATCGCCGCGGTCGGTCACCCTGACTTTCTCGGCAACATTTTCGTTCGCCTCGATAAAGAGGCTTCTGTCGATCAGGTCTCCGGGAAGCAGGTCGGTGTCGCCCGGCTCCTCGACCCGTACCTTCTGGAGCATCTGCCGGACAATCACTTCGAGGTGCTTGTCGTTGATTTCAACGCCGGCATTGATCTGGTACACCTTCTGGATTTCGTTGACCAGGTACTGCTGTACGGCGTTGGGACCCTGGATACGCAGGATATCCTGCGGGGAAATGGCGCCGTCCGTCATCGGATCGCCGGCCTTGACCTCGTCGCCTTCGTTGGCCAGCACATGCTTGCCGACCTGGACGTAATAGATCTTCTCTTCTCCGAAATCGTTCTTGACCTTGATCTCCTTGCTGCTCCGGCGCTGGGAACCGAAGCTCACGTAGCCGTCGATCTCGGAAACGATGGCCGGATCGGAAGGAATACGGGCCTCGAACAGCTCGGTCACTTTGGGAAGACCGGCCGTGATGTCGCCGCCGACACGATCGAGGTTTCTCGGCACCTTGGCAACGATATCACCAGGGACGACTTTCTGGCCATCCTCGACATAGAGGTTCGACTTGATCGGAACAGGATAGGTTTTCCTGATCTCACCCGATGCATCGACAATCATGATGCGCGGCTCACGGGTCTCGTTGGCGCGAAGCTTCGAGCGCCAGTTGATGATGGTGTGCTGGGCAAACCCGGTCTGGGGATCGACCTCTTCCTTGTAGGTCACACCTTTCTCGATATCGGCAAACCTGACGGAACCCGGTATTTCAGCGATGATCTGGGTGCTGTTGGGCTCACTGCTGAAAAGCACCTGGTCCTTGCGGACCATGTCGCCATGCTGGCAGTTGAGATGCGCGCCGTGCGGTACCACGTAGCGTTTGAGCACCTTGCCGGAATCGGGATCGACAATATTGATCTTGCCGTTTTTCTGGATCACGATCGTGCGAAGCTCTTCGACTCCGTCTTCATTGATGCTGCTGTGTTCGACGGTCTTGACATCCTCGAACTCGAGCATGCCTTCGCTGAAAGCCTTGGTTTCGGTTTCGGAAATACCGCCCTGGGCAGTACCGCCCTGGTGGAAGGTGCGAAGCGTCAGCTGGGTGCCCGGCTCACCGATGGACTGGGCGGCAATAACACCGACAGCCTCGCCGATCTCGACCAGCTTGTGAACGGCAAGGTTGGTGCCGTAGCATTTCGAGCAGATGCCGACCTTGGATTCGCAGGTCAGTACCGAACGGATTTCAGCCTCTTCGACGCCTGCCGTGTCCTGGATGAGATCCGCCAGTTCATCGGTAATGATCTCTCCTGATCTGACGACAACGGTATTGTTCAGGGTATCGACGATATCGCGTGCAGCCACACGGCCGCGAATCTTCTCCCGGAACTTGATCTGGCCGCTGGTCTCCTCCTCGATATTGCGGTGCACGTGCAGTCCCCTGGTCGTGCCGCAGTCATCGATGGTGACAATGACATCCTGGGCCACGTCGTGCAGCCTTCTGGTCAGGTAACCGGCGTCAGCGGTTTTCAGCGAGGTATCGGAAAGACCTTTACGGGCGCCGTGTGTCGAAATGAAGTACTCGAGCACCGTAAGCCCCTCCTTGAGGTTCGAAATAATCGGGTTCTCAATGATCTCGCCCGGCTGGCCGGACATGGATTTCTGGGGACGGGCGATCAGACCCCTCATGCCGGTCAGCTGGCGCACCTGCTCCCTGGAGCCTCGGGCGCCGGAATCGAGCATCATGTAGAGGGGGTTGAACCCTTCGCGATCCTTCTTGAGTTTCTGGTAGGACTCTTCGGCCACGATGTTCGATGTTTTCTGCCAGACGTCAACAATCTGGTTGTACCGCTCGTTATCGGTAAGCGTGCCCCGGTTGTACTCCTTGACAACCTTGGTGCTGTCCTTCTGCGCACTCTTGATGTGGCGAACCTTGGTTTCGGGAACGATGGCGTCCGAAAGACCCACGGAAAGACCGCCTTTCATGGCGAAATGGAAACCCACCTCCTTGATGCTGTCAAGAAACCTTGCGGTTTCGACGTTTCCGACCTCGCTGCTCAGCCTGCCGATCAGCTCCTTGGCGACCTTCTTGTCGATCACCCTGTTGATGAACCCGATTGATTCCGGCACATGCTTGTTGAAAATCACCCTGCCGACCGTGGTAAGCAGCATCTTCTTCTGTTCGAGCTGTGTGCGCAGCCATGCGTATTTCTCGCTCTTTTCGTCAATGATGGTGTCAAGCACCCTGAGCGGATCGAACTTCTGGTCGATAAGACCGCTGTAGGAAACAAATATCTGGGCATGCAGACCGACCCGCTGTTCGTTGTAGGCGATCAGGACATCTTCGGGGCTGTAGAAAATGCGCCCTTCTCCATCCTCGCCGGAGCGGGATTTCGTCAGGTAGTACATGCCGAGCACCATGTCCTGCGAAGGCACGGTAACCGGCTTGCCGGACTGCGGCAAGATGAGGTTATGCGACGAAAGCATCAGGAGCGACGCTTCGAGCTGCGCTTCCTGGGAAAGCGGCACGTGCACGGCCATCTGGTCACCGTCGAAGTCGGCGTTGAACGCCGTACAAACCAGCGGATGGATCTGGATAGCCTTTCCCTCGATCAGCACCGGCTGGAATGCCTGGATACCGAGACGGTGCAGGGTCGGTGCACGGTTCAGCAGCACCGGACGTCCGTCGATCACCTTTTCAAGCACATCCCAGACAACCGGGTCCTTCTTGTCGATCAGCTTTTTGGCCGACTTCACCGATTTTGCGATGCCGCGCTCAACGAGTCTGCGTATCACAAAAGGCTGGAACAGCTCGATAGCCATGCTTTTGGGCAGTCCGCACTCGTGCAGTTTCAGTTCGGGGCCGACAACGATAACCGAACGGCCGGAGTAGTCCACCCGCTTGCCGAGCAGGTTCTGGCGGAAGCGGCCCTGCTTGCCCTTGAGTGCGTCGGAAAGCGATTTCAGCGGCCGGTTCGATTCACCGGTCTTGACCGCGTTGGCCTTGCGGGAGTTGTCGAACAGCGCATCCACGGCTTCCTGCAGCATGCGCTTTTCGTTGCGCAGAATCACCTCGGGAGCCCGGATGTCGATCAGCTTCTTGAGCCGGTTGTTGCGGATGATCACCCTGCGGTAGAGATCGTTGAGATCGGATGTCGCGAACCGTCCTCCCTCGAGCGGCACCAGCGGCCTCAGCTCGGGAGGAATAACGGGCACCACTTCCATCACCATGTATTCAGGCTTGTTGCCCTCATACACATAGGGTTCGGGAAGTTCATCCTCAGGAAACAGTCCGACGTTCTTCTTGCGCGACTTCTTCTGCGGCTCGTAGCTTTTTCTGAAAGACTCGACCACCTTGAGCCTCTTGAGCGCATCGGCGCGCTTCTGCTCGGAACTGCTCTCACGGAGCACCTTGCGCAGGCTTGCCGCGGTTTCATCAAGGTCGATGTTCTTCAGCAGCATGTGAATGGCCTCACCGCCCATCTTGGCCACGAACTTGGCCGGATCGGAGTCATCGAGGTCCTGATTGTCCTCGTACTCGGTGATGATCTGGAAGTACTGCTCCTCGGTCAGGCGGTCGAGCTTCTTGATGCCCTGTTTCTCTCCGGGCTCACCGGGATTGATGACCACATACACCTCATAGTAGATGATCCGCTCCAGTTCCTTGGTGGAAAGGTCGAGCAGCGCGCCGATCTTGCTCGGCACCGAACGGAAAAACCAGGTATGCACCACAGGCACGGCAAGCGAGATATGGCCCATGCGCTCCCTGCGCACGCTTTTCGTGGTCACTTCCACACCGCACCGGTCACAGATGATCCCCTTGTAGCGAACCCGCTTGTATTTGCCGCAGTAGCACTCCCAATCCTTGGTGGGACCGAATATCTTTTCGCACATCAGGCCGTCGCGTTCCGGCTTGAAGGTGCGGTAATTGATGGTCTCCGGTTTCAGCACCTCTCCACGGGAATGGGCAAGAATGCTTTCAGGAGACGCTATGCTGAATTTGATCTTCGAAAAATCACCTTTTAACGGTGATGCTCCCTGTGAAAAAATCATAGTCAATATCCTTCGTTAAACGACCGTTTTAAATCCCCTTACTGATCTCATCCGTTACAGCGGATACTGCTAAGGAACCCTGTCATCGATACGGATTTCAAGTCCGAGACCCTGAAGCTCCCTGACCAGCACGTTGAACGACTCGGGCGTACCCGGTTCCGGAAGGTTCTGGCCCTTGACAATAGCCTCGTAGGTCTTGTTGCGTCCGATGACGTCGTCCGACTTGACGGTCAGCATCTCCCGGAGAATGTTTGCCGCACCGTACGCCTCGAGCGCCCACACCTCCATTTCACCGAACCGCTGTCCGCCGAACTGGGCCTTGCCGCCAAGCGGCTGCTGGGTAATGAGAGAGTACGGGCCTGTCGAACGCGCATGGATCTTGTCATCGACAAGGTGGCTCAGCTTCAGCATGTAGATGTAACCTACCGTCACCTCATCGTCGAACTTCTCTCCGGTCCTGCCGTCAAACAGACGCACCTTGCCGTGTGCGGGCAGACCTGCCTTTTCAAGCTCCTTCTTCACCTCTTCATAGGTGGCTCCGTTGAAGATCGGTGTCTTGAACTTGACGCCGAGTTTCTTTGCGGCCCACCCGAGCGAAGTTTCGTAGAGCTGGCCGATGTTCATACGGCTCGGCACGCCAAGCGGATTGAGCACGATATCGACGGGGGTGCCGTCTTCCATGAAGGGCATGTCTTCGATCGGCAGAATCTTGCCGACCACGCCCTTGTTGCCGTGGCGGCCGGCCATCTTGTCGCCCACCTGGATCTTGCGTTTCTGCGCGATGTACACCTTGGCGAGTTCCTCGATGCCCGGCGGCAGTTCGTCGCCGACATTGAGCTTGTATTTCTCGTTTTCCCTTTCGTCGGCAAGGTCCTTGAGTTTGAAGCGGAACTCCTTGACGAGACGGACCAGATTGTCGTTTGCCTTCTGCGACGCCACAACACCTTTGGTGAAATCGATCGATTCGAGGAACGGAAGACCGCTGAACCGGTCGAGCACGCTTTCATCGAAGACCGTGCCTTCAGCCACCAGCACCTTGCCTTTTTCGTTGACAATGCCCGTGGTCTTCTTGCCGGCAAGCAGCTGGTTCAGCCATTTGGAAAACCGTTTGCGCAGGTCGTACTCTTTCTGGTCGTAGCGTTTCTCGACCGCTTCGATACGGTCCTTGACATCGAGGCCGACCTTTTTCTTGCGGCTGAACAGCTTGGTTTTGATCACGATGCCTTTCATGCCTGCCGGAACATGCATGGAGGCATCCTTCACATCGCTCGATTTGTCACCGAAAATAGCCCTGAGCAGCTTCTCCTCGGGAGTGGGATCACTCTCGCCTTTCGGGGTGATCTTGCCGACCAGGATATCCCGCTCCTTGACCTCGGCACCGATACGTACAATACCGTTTTCATCGAGGTTCCGGAGCGCATCCTCGCTGACATTGTAGATGTCGCGGGTAAACTGCTCTTCCCCCCGCTTGGTGTCGCGAACATTGGCTTCGAATTCGTGAATATGAATCGAGGTGAACACGTCGTCGTAGACCAGACGCTCGCTCAGGATGATTGCATCCTCGAAGTTGTATCCGCGCCAGGGCATGAACGCCACCAGCACATTCTTTCCGAGTGCGAGTTCACCCTCTTCGGTCGAGGAACTGTCGGCCAGCACATCGCCTTTTACGACGCGCTGCCCGCCATGCACAAGCGGTTTCTGCGATATGCAGGTGTCCTGGTTCGAACGCTTGAACTTGATCAGCTTGTATGCTTTCAGACCTTCATCGGGATCGAGCATCGAAAGGTGAACACCGTTTTCGGTGTCGATATCGTAGCGCACCCGGATACAGTCCGCGGTCACCTCCTCAACGATACCCGACTCTTCGGCAACGATGACCGAACGCGAATCACGGGCGACCTTCGCCTCCATGCCGGTCCCGACTACCGGAGCCTCCGAGGTGAGCAGCGGCACCGCCTGACGCTGCATGTTCGCTCCCATGAGCGCACGGTTACCGTCATCATGTTCAAGGAAAGGGATGAGCGCTGCAGCGGCGCTGACGATCTGGACCGGAGAAACGTCCATGTAGTTGACCTCCTCGGCAGGCACGAGCGGGTAGTCGCCCTTCGTCCTGGCCTGGACCGACTCGACCGCAATTTTCTGCTGTTCGTCGAGCGGGATGCTGACCGGAACGGTAATCTTGTTCTCCTCGTCTTCAGCGGACAGCATGAGCACGTTGCCGGTTACCTGGCCGTTCTCGACAACCCGGTATGGGGTCTGGATGAATCCCTTGTCGTTGATCTCCGCGTAAACCGAGAGCGACGAGATCAGACCGATGTTCGGTCCTTCCGGCGTCTCGATGGGACAGAGCCTTCCGTAATGGGTGTAGTGAACGTCGCGGACTTCGAAACCTGCCCGTTCCCGGGTGAGACCTCCCGGGCCGAGAGCCGAAACCCTGCGCTTGTTGGTCATTTCGGCAAGCGGATTGGTCTGGTCCATGAACTGCGAAAGCTGGCTCGTGGCAAAGAAGCTCGACACCACGCTGGAGACCGTCCGGGCGTTGATGAGATCGGCAGGCGCGATCTTGTCGGAATCGCGGGAGTTGAGTTTTTCACGGACATTCTTGCCCATCCTTGCCAGTCCCACCACAAACTGGGCGGCAAGCTGTTCACCGACCGAACGCACCCGGCGGTTTGCAAGGTGATCGACGTCATCGACCTCGGCCTGTCCGTTGACAAGCTTGATCAGGTAGTTGATGACGGCAATGATATCGAAATGCGTCAGGACCAGAATGTCTTCGCCGACCGGTTCTTCGGAAAAAGACTGGATGGTCTGCAGGATTTTCTGGTAGATCCCGTCGGAGAGCGCCTTGAGCTCCTGCTTGCCGCCCAGATAGGACTCCAGCTCCTCGAACTCCCTGCCAAGCTTTTTACGAATACGGTAGCGGCCCACATCGCCAAGGTCATACTTCTTCTGGTTGAAAAAGGTCCTTTCAAGAAAACTTCTCGCGGCGTCGATGTCGGGAGCCTCGTTGGCCCGCAACTCTTCATAGACAATTTCCAGCGCCTCCTCTTCGGTAGCGGAACTGTCATTGAGAATGGTATTGATGATGATCGACTTGTCCTGCCCCCTGTCACTGCCCGAATAGCTCTTCATGACCTTGACGGTCTTGTAGCCGGCGGCAAGAATCTGTTCGAAAATCTCTTCGGTGATTGCCGTCCTTGCACTGACAACCTCGCCGGTCTGCATATCGACGATATCCGAAGCGAGATACTGGCCGATCAACTGCTCCTTCCTGCCGGCACTCAGCTTCACCTCCTCGACAAGATCGAACAGGGCGAGAATATCCTCATCCTTTGCAAAACCGATGGCCCGGAGCAGTGCGCTGACCAGAAAGTTCTTCTTCTGGTCGATATAGACGAATATCTGGTTGTTGATATCGGTCTGGAACTCGATCCACGAACCTCTGGTGGGCACGATCTTGGCCGAATACATTTTCTTGCCGTTCGGATGCACGGCCTCGCTGAACACGACGCCGGGAGAACGGTGAAGCTGCGCAACCACGACCCGTTCGGCACCGTTGACGATAAAGGTACCCCTCTCGGTCATGTAGGGAATCCTGCCGAGATACACCTCCTGCTGGATGGTCTCCTTCCAGTCGGCTTCGTCGGGCTCGTCCTTGTAGGACAATTTGAGTTTTACCTTGAGCGAAACATCATAGGTGAGTCCACGCTCGATACAGTCCTCAACGGTATATTTGGGCTTGTCGAAACTGTAGGAAATATATTCAAGCAGGTACAGGCCGCGCGTATCGGTTATCGGAAAAGCGCTGCGCAGAACCTTTTCCAGACCCTGATCCCGGCGCTTTGCAAGCGGGACGCTGTCCTGAATAAAGTTATGGAAAGAATCTAACTGAACTTTTAATAAATCGGGAGGATCGATAATGCTTTGAATTTTGGAAAAGTCAATACACGGTGTTGTTGTTGCATCAGCCACTTTCACATGCACCTCGCTTTTATCAATTGCATGAATTTCTTACAGATTTAAATCATAACAAAGAACCGCAAAGACTTTGCCGGAGAAGAGCATCCGGCTGAGCCTCACTCACATCACAGCAGGAACAGTCATCCGGTAAAAATAATACAAACGGACAAAGCTCCGTCTCTCTGGGAGACGGAGCTTGTTGTAGGAATGACCCGCAGGAAAGATCACTTCAGCTCTACAGCTGCACCTGCATCTTTCAGCTCTTTGGCAATCTTTTCAGCCTCTTCTTTCGAAACGGCTTCCTTGACGGTCTTCGGTGCACCGTCAACCATGTCCTTGGCTTCTTTCAGGCCGAGACCGGTAATTGCACGAACAACCTTGATGACGTTGATCTTGCTCTCGCCTGCGGAGGTAAGCACAACATCAAACTCGGTTTTTTCTTCGGCTGCAGGCGCATCACCGGCAGGAGCTGCGGCAGCAACACCGGCAAAAACTGCGGGAGCTGCACTCACGCCGAACTTTTCTTCAAGAGCTTTTACCAGCTCGGATGCTTCAGTAAGGGTAAGCTTGCCAATTTCCTCTACAAGTGTTTCGATAGACATTATTTTCCTCTCTTGTTGTTGATGTAATAAAATAGACTCTTGAGTGCGTAATAGACTTTTTTCAGGCTTACTGCTTCTGCCTGGCAACCTGGTCGAGAACGGAAACAAGGTTTCTCATGACCGCATTGACAACCATCGGCACGGAGCTGACGACATTGTTGATGAGACCGGCAGCACGGCCGATATTCTCGGTTTTGCCCAGCATCTCGGAAAGCATGGTGAGCTTGTCCTCGCCGTAGACAACGCCGTCGATCGAAGCCATCTTGAATTTCAGCGCTTCATTGGTCTTGCTGAACTTCCTGATGATTTTGGCCGGAGCGACCGGATCATCGTAACCGAACGCAACGGCAGTGGTGCTTTTCAGACCCCCGGCAAGCTTGTCCCCCCTTGAAAGCTCCTTGAGCGCTTTCATGACAAGGGTGTTCTTGATCACCTTGTACTCGATGCCGACTTTTCTGAACTCATTGCGAAGCTCGGCCATTTTAGCCACGTTCAGACCCTGGTATTCCGTCAAATATATTCCCTGCGATCTGCTGATCTTTTCAGCGACCTCCCGGACAATCTGCTCTTTTTTATCCCTTTTCATCACTGTAAACCGTTTATGTTAGGCAACAAATTTATCTTTTCTGACCCTGACGCTCGGAGACATCGTGCTTGAAACCGCGATGCCCTGCAGATACTGCCCCTTTGCTGCAGACGGCTTCAAACGGACAACCTCCCTGACGAAACTGGTGATATTCTCGACCAGTTGTCCAGGCTCGAAAGAGACTTTTCCTACCGGAGCATGAATGTTTCCGGCTTTATCGACCCTGAACTCGATTTTGCCGGCTTTCACCTCTTTAACGGCTTTTGCGACATCCATTGTAACGGTTCCCGATTTCGGATTCGGCATCAGACCGCGGGGACCGAGAATTTTGGCAACCTTGCCAAGCTGACCCATAACATCAGGAGTTGCGATGATGACATCGACGCCGGTCCATCCGGACTGGATTTTCTCGATGTACTCTTCGAAACCGACATAATCCGCACCGGCCTCTTTCGCCTCTTCGGCTTTGGCCTCCTTGCAGACAACGAGAACGGAAACGGTTTTGCCGGTACCGTGAGGAAGCATGACGGTTCCCCGGACAACCTGATCGGCATGACGCGGGTCAACACCAAGCTTCAGCGCCACATCAACCGTTGCATCAAACTTCACATTGGTAATCTCCCTGACCTTGCCGACAGCATCAGCAAGTTCGTACTCCTGAAACCGCTCGATCCTGCCAAGAGCTTCCCTGTATTTTTTCCCTGCCATTTGTTTCTTGTTGTATAGTGGTTAAAAAATCGGCCTTGCGGCCTCCCACGCGCTTTTCGTTCAGAAGCTCACTCCTGAACGACAATACCCATGCTTCTTGCCGTACCCATGACCATCTGCTCGGCACCTGCCAGATCGATGGCATTGAGGTCAGGCATCTTCAGTTCGGCGATCTTGCGCACCTGCTCGAGAGTGACCGTTCCCACCTTGTTCCGGTTGGGCTCACCCGAACCTTTCTGCAGTTTGGTCTCCTTGAGCAGCAAGACGGCAGCAGGAGGTGTTTTCGTGATGAACGTGAATGACTTGTCGGAATAAACGGTAATCACGACAGGAATGATCATACCGGCCTCAGACTGGGTCTTCGCATTGAACTGCTTGCAGAACTCCATGATATTGACACCTTTCTGACCAAGAGCCGGACCAACCGGAGGTGCGGGATTGGCGCCGCCTGCAGGAATCTGAAGCTTGATAAAGCCGATTATCTTTTTTGCCATAACCTATTTCTATTCAAAAGCTTAAAGTACTTTAAGCCCCTGTATTATTGTGAAATTGACTTAACCTGTGAAAAATCCAGCTCGGTAGGAGTGCTGCGTCCGAAGAAACTGATCATGACCTTCACCTTCATGCGCTCGGTACAGACATCGTGAACAACACCGGTAAGAGAACTGAACGGACCGTCGATAACCTTGACCGAGTCGCCGACCCTGAAAGGAGCCTCGACAACGGAACGGTGCTCCACAGCACTTTCGGGAACAAGAATCTTCCCAACCTCTTCAGGACGAAGAGGTGTCGGATTATCATCGACACCGAGAAAGCCCATCACCGAGGGAATATCGAGAATAAGATTCCGGGTCTGCTTGTCAAGCACTGCCTCGATAAGCACATAACCGGGAAACGCATTCTTCGTCAAACTTCTCTTCTTGCCGTTCTTGACCTCGACAAAACGTTCGTACGGCACATACACCTGCAGGATCTTGTCTTCGAGACCACAACGCTGAACCTCGGCCTCAATACCCTCCTTCACCTTACGCTCATGACCGGAATAAATCCTCAAGGCATACCATCTTGGAACAGGAATAACCTGATCGTCAGCGCTTTTTTTTCTCACACCCATCTCTTCACCTCAACGTGGTTATAACGTGGTTATTATAATAACCGCCCCATAACAGAATTGATTACCCAGTCAACAGCAAAGGTAAACAAGGCAAGAATTCCGGAAACCGTCAGAACAACAACGGTCAGATCTTTCGTCTCTTCCTTGCTTGGCCAGGAAACCTTGCGCATTTCACCGACAACATCACGATAATACTGACCGACGCTATCTGTAATTTTACTCATATGTCCAGCCTGTGCGATATGAATCGTGAAACAACTTTCTGATAACCGGCACGTCAGGAGGGACTCGAACCCCCAACCTGCGGTTTTGGAGACCGCTGCTCTACCAATTAAGCTACTGACGTCTGTCTGACCCCGCAAAACCATCCTGAGCTGATGATCGGACTTGAACCGATGACCTCTTCCTTACCAAGGAAGTGCTCTACCGACTGAGCTACATCAGCCTGTCGAAAAAAACAAAAAAGTGTGTGGGTAGGGGAGGATTCGAACCTCCGAAGACATATGTCGACAGATTTACAGTCTGTTGCGTTTAACCACTTCGCTACCTACCCGTCATAATCAGAGCTGGTGATGGGACTCGAACCCGCAACCTGCTGATTACAAGTCAGCTGCTCTACCAATTGAGCTACACCAGCAGCTCATTCTGAAAAACAGGGCAGGTAATATACCCTGTGTTCTTTTAAATACAAAAAAAAAGAAACAATTTATCGATTATTCCTTGCCGCCGCAAGAAATCCGGAGAGGCCTGCCGAAACAAAACGAGGAGTGAAACGCTGGGAAAAAACCAGCAGAAAATCAAGCAGCGTGGGGTAAACCAGCATGCGGTTCTGCCGGTAACCCCGCATTGCGGCTTTTACGACCACATCAACGGGATTGATCGGCAACCGCACCCTGCGGGCATCGTGACCGGCCTTCTCCATGAAGCCGGTTTCGATAAAACCCGGACAGACCGCCACCACCCGAACACCGGTGCCTTTGAGCTCCATGTGGAGAGCTTCGCTGAGAGTGATCACAAAGGATTTTGTTGCCGAATAGAGCGCAAGTCCGGGAACTCCCTGAGCGCCGCCAAGTGAGGCAAGATTGATGATCCCTCCCTTTCGCGCGGCGATCATGCCGGGAAGAAACTGCCTGATGAGTCTGGCGGCGGCGGACATGTTCACCGCCATGACGCACTCGAGCGCAGCGGAAGGCAGTTCGCTGAAATCGGATGCACGGGATATCCCCGCGCAGTTCACCAGCAACGTAACATGGAGGCCTCGCTTCCGGCAATATTCGGCGATGCGCTGCGGACTGCCGGGTTCGGCAAGATCGGCCGCAAAGCAGAAAACCCTGACGCCATGCATCCGCCCGATCTCCAGGGCAAGATCCTCAAGCATCCGTCCGGATCGGGCGACAAGCAGGAGATGATGCCCCTGGCCGGCAAACGCGTCGGCAAGTGCCCGACCGATACCCATGGACGCCCCGGTAACAAGGGTGACCTCCCGGTTCCCGTCTGTCATCTTCTCCAGGCGGTTACTGGGGATCGACCCAACGGCCGCGCTCCCGGATCAGCTCGATCAGCCTGTCCACCGCCTCGGACTCGGGCAGGTTTTCCGCAACGCAATCCTTTCCCACATACAGGCTTATGCGGCCCTTTCCGGAACCGACATAACCGAAATCGGCATCGGCCATCTCACCGGGCCCATTGACGATGCAGCCCATGATTCCGATTTTCAGCCCCTTGAGATGAATGAGTCGCCGCTTGATGGTCATGGCGGCTGTTTCAAGATCAAAATAGGTTCTGCCGCAACCGGGACACGAAATGAACTCGGTTTTGGACATCCTGATTCGTGCTCCCTGCAAGATGTTGAAGGCAAGATCGATCTCTTCGGAAGCAGGCAGTCCGGTTTCAAGAGCCAGAACGTCCCCGATGCCGTCACAGAACAGGGTGCCGGTCTGAACCGATGCATCGATAAGCGTGAAAAGGCGATCCTGTCCACGCGTCCGGAAACGCACGACAAGAGGATAATCGATGCCTTTTTCATTGAACTCCCTGACGAGATGACGGTAAACGAATACCGTTTCGGACGAGCGTATCGAGAAAAATACCCGCTCATGCCCCCGTTCACGTAACTTTTCGGCAAGACGGGCAAGAACCCGGGCGGGAACGCACGCGCCCGACTGCTCATGGATGAAACAGAACTCCAGCGCCGCAGGAGCGGCGGGGTCGAGCTGCAGCAGGGCGGCCATATCGAGCTGTTCGCCTTCCCGTATGTCGAGTCTTGCCTTGGAAACCCGGCCGCCGAGGCATGCAAACAGGGAAACATCCTCCGTGGATGCCGCAACCGGGAAGGCCGCACCTCCGGGACGGGACAACAGGGCGTCAAGACGCGACAGGTCATCGCTGTCCGTGATGCGCACTCCCACCAGTTCCGAACGGATCGCATCCGGCGATTTTTCCGGGGCAAGCCGAAGAGTCATTTCCCGAAACAGCGTATCGGGGTCGGAAATATTTGCCTGTGCCTCCGTTTCGACCCTCGGCATGGCATCGCCGCCCGCAGCAAAACCGGCAAGAGAGACTGTTCCAGCAACCCTTCTTCTGTAACTGAAAGGATCGAACGGTGGTTCCGGTTCCGTTCCGGCGGCCTGGCGGCTTTCAACGACATGTTTGACGGGAAGATGTGCCCGCTCCCCCTTGACAAGGTGATAGTCGTTGTACTTTTTAACGATGGCAAAACCAACGGGGACCTCATGAACCGGATCTTCGGTCAGGGAAACCCTGATGGTATCGCCAAGACCGTCTTCAAGCAAGGCTCCGATGCCCATGGCGGACTTCACACGCCCCTCGTCGCCGTCGCCGGCTTCGGTCACGCCGAGATGCAGCGGATAGGCATGGCGAAGCTCCCCGTCGGCTTTTTGCACAAGCAGCCGGTATGCCTGGATCATCACCCTGACATTGGAGGACTTCATCGAAAAGAGAAGGTCGTAATATCCGTTCTCCTCACAGATACGGGCAAATTCCAGTGCGGCTTCGACCATCCCTTCCGGAGAGTTCCCGTACCGGCTGACGATCCTGTCGGAGAGGGAACCGTGATTGGTGCCGATCCTCATGGAAACACCAAGCTCCCGGGCTCTTGTCACCAGGGGAACGAACTCGTTGCGAACCGCGTCGATCTCCCGACGGTACTCCTCTTCGGTGTACCCTTCCGTTGAAAATTTCTGCCGGTTGGCATAATTGCCGGGATTGACCCGGATATTTTCCACATACTCGACGGCTTTCATGGCCGCACGAGGTGAAAAATGAATATCCGCCACCAGAGGAGTATTGATTCCGTCACGACGGAGTTGCTCCCGGATCTGCTTCAGATTTTCAGCATCACGTTCTGTAGGCACCGTCAGCCTGATGATTTCGCAGCCGGCCTCATAAAGACGCCGGCACTGCCCGACGGTTGCAGCGGTATCCATGGTATGGGTATTGGTCATCGATTCCACCCTGATAGGCTGATACCCCCCAAGCGCTATCTTGCCGAAACTGACCTCTCTGGTAAAACGACGGCGATAATGATACATGAAAAACGGATAATGGGTCTGGATGATGTTGACTGATTCCGCTATTTGCCCCGGATAATGTACAGTGTCTCTCCCTCCCGGCGGAAATTGTATTTTTCCCTTGCAGCCTTTTCAATGCTGTCGGACCTGTATGCGTTTCTGATGCGCTGCTCGTTTTCAACGATACGCTGCTGCTCATCCCTCGAACGCTCAAGCAGCATGCGGTGCTCCGCCTCCATCCGGATACGCTTGACAAGCCCGTAATCATCGAAAAGAAACCAGATGACGATGAAGCCGAACAAAATCAGAAACAGAAATTTTTTCGGACTGGAACTGATGAAATCCCGCAAGCCTTGAAAAATTTTCATTGTTTATCCTGCATGCAGCTGGCTTGAAATTGGCGGAAAGAGACCATAAATGCAGAGGGAACCCTTTTTTCCGGATTCCCTCGCTGCAAATTCATACCCTGAAAGCAGAGGCGCCGGGATACTTCGCCTGGCCTCCGAGTTCTTCCTCGATACGGATCAGTTCATTGTATTTGGCCATACGGTCCGAACGGGACATGCTCCCGGTCTTGATCTGACCGGCGTTGGTCGCAACGGCAATATGGGCAATGGTGCTGTCCTCGGTTTCACCGCTGCGGTGGCTGATGACGGCGGTGTACCCGTTGCGTTTTGCCAGATCGATGGCCTGCAGCGTCTCGGTAAGGGTGCCGATCTGGTTGACCTTGATGAGAATCGAGTTCCCGACGCCCCGTTCGATGCCCGATGCCAGCCGCTTGCTGTTGGTGACAAACAGGTCGTCTCCGACCAGCTGGACGATTCCGCCGATCTTGTCGGTCAGCAGTTTCCAACCTTCCCAGTCGTCTTCCGCCATGCCATCCTCAATGGAGATGATGGGGTAGCGGTTTGCCCATGACTCCCAGTACTCGGCCATCTCAAGAGAGGTCAGCTCCTGTCCGGAGGATTTCTTGAAAACGTAGCGCTGCTTTGCGGAATCATAGAACTCGGAACTTGCCGGATCGAGAGCGATCATGACCTGGGCATCGCCAACTCCACCCTGACCGGCCGGCGAACCTGCCTTATATCCTGCTTTGCCGATAGCCTCGATCACCAGTTCGATCGCCTCTTCGTTTGAACGAAGGTTCGGCGCAAAACCGCCTTCATCCCCGACCGCCGTGCTGAGCCCCTTGCTTTTGAGCAGTGATTTCAGGGCATGAAAAATTTCCGCACCGCAACGGAGCGCGTCGCTGTAGGAGGCAAACCCGGCAGGCATGATCATGAACTCCTGAAAATCGACGGTGTTGTCGGCGTGGGCTCCCCCGTTCAGCACGTTCATCATGGGAACAGGAAGCGTGTTGGCCATCGTGCCTCCGATATAGCGGAAAAGCGGCAGTCCGGTATATTCTGCGCCGGCTTTTGCACAGGCAAGCGAAACGCCGAGCAGGGCATTGGCTCCGAGTCTGGATTTGTTCGGAGTGCCGTCAAGCACAAGCAGCGCCTCGTCGATCTCCTCCTGCTCGGTCACCAGTATTCCGTTGAGCGCCTCATTGATGACGGTATTGACATTATCAACGGCTTTCAATACTCCTTTTCCAAGGTAGAAGCCTGCATCGCCATCCCTGAGCTCCACCGCTTCATGAACCCCGGTCGAGGCCCCGCTCGGTACGGCAGCCCTGCCGAATGAGTTTTCAGTGTAAACATCCACCTCAACGGTAGGATTACCTCTCGAATCAAGGATCTGACGGGCAAGGACTTTCCTGATTATGGGCATGGCACAGTATGGTTATGGTTGGTTGATACTGATTGATACCGCCCGGAAAGGCACTTTCCGGTTCCGGTATACAATGCATGAATTTATCCAATTTCCCTGCGATTTCATTACCGCCGTACCATCAAATGGCGCTTTTTTTTTGTTTATTAGAACGATAAGCTGTTTTCCGCCCGTAGCAAACCCGACAGCACCGAACTTCTTTTGATACTGGCCCGCAAGACAACAAATTCAATTCAACTAAGGAGTCCTGCCATGCAAGCCGCCCAACCCGAACAACTGCGTAACATCGTTATCACCGGCCATGCCGGATCAGGGAAAACCATGCTCTGTGAATCACTCGCCCTGTCAATGGGCGTCGTGAACCGCCTGGGCAGCATCGAAGACGGAAGCACCATCTCCGACTATTCGGCCGACGAGATACAGAGAATGCACAGTCTGAACACATCGCTTCTGCACGGCTTCTGGAACGAACGGAAAATCAACATTATCGATACTCCCGGACTGCAGGATTTCCATGGTGACGTCAAATCCGCCATGCGGGTTGCCGATACCGTACTGATCGCCGTCAACGCCGCGACAGGGGTCGAGGTGGGCACCGATTCCATGTGGGAGTATACGCAGGAGTATTACAAACCGACCATGTTCGTACTGACAAAGCTCGATGCAGACCGCACAAGTTTCAGCAACACCGTCGAAGAACTTCGGGATCACTTCGGGCATCTCGTCACACCAATACAGTTCCCGGCAGAAGAGGGTCTCGGACACCATATCCTGATCGATGTGCTGCTGATGAAACAGCTGGAGTTCTGCCCTGACAAACCCGGAAACATGACGGTTTCTGCCATTCCCGACCTCTACCTCAAACGTGCCGAGGAACTGCATCAGCAGCTTGTCGAAGCGGTAGCGGAGACTGACGAGGAGCTGATGAACCGCTATTTCGAAGTCGGAAATCTTACCGAGGACGAACTGCGTGCCGGCATCAAGTCGGCACTCGTCACCAGAACATTCTTTCCGGTTTTCTGCACCTCGCCGCTGCACCTCATCGGAACGGAACGGTTGCTCAACGGTATTGTCAACCTCTGCCCCTCCCCGATCGAACGCGGACCGGAACATTCGCTCTGCACGCTGGACGAAACCGAAAAACTGCTCGCTCCAGACCCTGAAGGACCAACGGTTGCCTTCATCTTCAAAACCATGTCGGAGCCGAGAGTCGGCGAAATATCCTATCTTCGGGTCTATTCCGGACATATTGAAACCGGTCATGAGCTGATCGACGTACAGACCAGTCAGCTTGAAAAAATCGGCCAGGTCTACACCATGCTCGGCCAGAAGAAAATACCGGTTGAAAAACTCCTGGCCGGAGATATCGGCATGGTCGTCAAGCTCAAGGATGCCCATACCAACGACACGCTTGCCGACAAGGGCAGCAACTGCCGCATCAGCCCGATCATCTTTCCCGAACCGGTTTTTGCATCAGCAATCATGCCTGTTACACAGGGAGACGAAGAAAAGATCTCCATCGGTCTGCACCACCTGCACGAAGAGGATCCGAGCTTTGCAATCGACCATGACGTTGAGTTTAACCAGACCATCATCAGGACTCTTGGTGAAACCCATCTTGAAATCATCATCAGCCGCCTGCAGAACAAATTCAACGTGCAGGTAGAAACCGCCCCGATAAAGATCCCCTACCGTGAAACCATCCGCATTGCCGCAACCGCACAGGGCAAGTACAAAAAACAGTCCGGTGGACGGGGCCAGTATGGCGACGTCTGGATCAGGCTCGAACCTGCACCGAGAGACTCGGGGTTCGAATTCTCAACCGAGGTTGTCGGTGGCGTGGTGCCGACCCGTTACCTGCCGGCGGTTGAAAAAGGCATAAGGGAGTCGATTTCAAGCGGCGTTCTGGCCGGGTTCCCGGTCATCGACCTCAAGGCGGTGGCATACGACGGATCCTACCACCCTGTCGACAGTTCCGAATTTGCCTTCAAGATTGCTGCCAGCATGGCGTTCAAATCGGCTTTTGAAAAAGCCAAGCCCCTGCTCCTCGAACCGCTCTACAACCTCACGGTGCATGCTCCCGAACAGTATACCGGGGAGATTGTGGGCGAAATATCGAGCAGGAGAGGCAAAATTCTCGGCATGGATACCGATGCCCGCTTTCAGGTGGTCAAGGCCCTGATACCCCAGGCCTCGCTCACGTCGTTTCATCAATCGCTGACCAGGCTTACACAAAGCCGTGCAAAATATACCTACAGCTTCAGCCATTACGAGGAAGCTCCTCAGGATATCATGCAGCAGGTGATTGCTGAAAACCGGCAGCACTGAAGCCCCGCAGGTCCGCTTTCCCGGCAGGAGATCCCATCGTTTCTCCTGCCGGGGAACCCGATCACAGGAGACCCGCCATCGACTTGATTTTCAGCCACCAGACAATCCAGACCGCTTCCCGGATATTTTTTCTGGTCATTTTCGACCGGCCTACGGTTCTGTCCGTAAAGACAATGGATACCTCCCTGATGACGAACCCCTTTTTCCACGCCCTGAAATTCATTTCAATCTGAAAGGAGTACCCCTGTGAATTGATCCGCCGAAGATCAAGCGATTCAAGCACGATCCGCCTGAAACACTTGAATCCGCTGGTAGGGTCGGAAACCGGCATTCCGGTTATCAGTCGGGTATAGAGGCTGGCAAGCTTCGACAGCATCAGCCTCCCGAGAGGCCAGTTGACCACATTGACCGTATTGTTCATATACCGTGAACCGATTGCCAGATCGGCAGACTCCATCGCACCGAGCAGCGAACCGATCATTTCCGGATCATGGGAAAAATCCGCATCCATCTCGATAACAAACCGGAAACTTCCTTGCAGCGCATAGCGGAACCCGGCAAGGTAAGCCGTGCCAAGCCCCTGTTTGCTGTTTCGCTCCAGCAGGTGCAGGCCTGGATAGTGCGGTTGCAGCTCCTTCACGTTTTTCGCTGTACCGTCAGGAGAATGGTCGTCGATGACCAGAATATCAAGCCCGGAAGGGTAAAGCGAAAAAACCCTCTCGATAACTCTCGATATGTTTTCGGACTCGTTATAGGTAGGAATGATGACGAGCACAGAGGGCGTGCCGTTTGCCTGCGGCAACGGCTCATTGCCCGCAGTAACGGGGAGCTGGCTTGTGGATTCCGGCATAATCTTGATCGCGCTTAACAAAAAAAGCATTGCCCCTCGGTTTCCGGGGCAATGCTTTTGACATCCAGACAGTAGACACAGGTTTTCCTACCGCACTTCACGATGGAAGCGGTGCAGAAACCTCAGGTCAAAATCAAGCCTTTCGGGCGGTGTATAGGAAAAATCAAGCACCTGACCATCAGGAAGCACCTCTATCAGCGCTCCTGAAGGACACTCATCTCCGGAGAAACATGCTGAACAGGAAATGCAGGCATCCTGATCGATATAGCACCTGAATCCCCCTTCCTGAACATCGCCGTAAAACTTGTAACCGATGGCGTTGACCTTGGGCGGACACTTGTCAAGACAGAGCCCGCAACCCACACAGAGATTCTCGATGATGAAATAGTGTTTTTTTGCTCTCGGTGCAGCTTTCGCAACAGGCGCAACCTTGGCGGCAGGGGCAGCCCCGGCGGCCGGTGCGGCCTTCGCCGCAGGAGCGGCAGGTTTTGCTCCGCCCGGAGCAGGTTTCGGCGCAGCTTTCTTGACCGGAAGCGCCGATTCCTGACGGATACCGGTTCTGCCGAGATTGACATTCAAGGATTCAAGACGAGGCTTTCCCGATGTCTGCTTCGGCGGTGAACCCTTCGGTTTTGCCTGTTCCTGCTTTGCTGCCGGAGCGGCAGCTTTCGGCGTGGCCGGAGCGGCTTTCGCTGCAGGAGCGGCAGGCTTTGGAGATATATCTGGCTGTTTTACAGGCTCGGCCATAAAAACCCTCCTCTTAAATTGATCAATAGAAAAAAAGTAAACAGGCCAAAAGAGTTCCGGAGGGGCTGCAAAAGCCCCTCCGGATATGTCAACTCAGGCAACCAGCTTGATCAGGAAGTCCACTACCTGTGTCAGCATCTGCTGGCCGGATACGGCAGCGTCACCGACAGGAGGTGGCAGCGGAGTATCCGTCTGATAGAATCCGTTACCGATAAAGAGGAAGACCAGCATGAAGGTACCACCGAAATACAGGAAAGTACCGGCAAGCTTCGAATCGGAAATCGTCAGAACCGGGAACCGGAAAGAGACATCCCTGTTGAGGAATTTCTTGCCCAGCCAGCGAATGGTGCGGGTCTGGATATCGGCACCCTCGAGACGGGAACCGCGATCCTCAAACCAGACGGCAAAGCTGATGAACCATATCAGGTGACCGATCATGAGAATCACCGAAAGGTGAGAGCTCGAGAAGATCGTGACGGTCTCTGTCCAGAAGTAGTAGAAAATACCCGACGTGTAGTGGTGGGCGAGTCCGGCAACGGAATCCCATGCCTTGGCATCGGCTACCGGTACGCCGTACATCATCGAGGCGATCCATGCGCCATCGATATACCAGCAAACCGCTGAAAGTCCCTTGATTCCCCAGAGCATGGCGAACCAGAGCTGGTCCTGGATGGAGACGCCGCAGGTGCCGCCGTAAACCGGTCCGAGACAGGGGAAGGAATAGGAGTTCTTTTTCAGTCCGAGATCATCCCACAGCGGTGAGGTGTGTGAGAAGAAAGCGATTCGAACCAGAGCGATCAGCGAGAAGAGTGAACCGGCGGTAATGACATGAGCCATAACCCAGTCATTGATGCTCGGATCGGCGAACATCCACTGGAACATCGGAAGCGGTTTCAGCCAGTAGAAAGACATCATGATGTTGGTGCCGAAAATGTTCAGCTCGCAGATGGTGTTCCAGACGATAACCGCGTAAACCGACAGCATGGTTGCAAAGCAGAGCGCCATGACGGTGCCGAGAATCTTCACCTGCACTTCCTGGTCCCGCCCCTTGGTGATCCAGATCGACTTGATCTGGTTGTACAGGCCGTTCAGCTGAATCTTGAGCAGGTACTGGCCACCGTGGTAGACACCGGCAAAAACATAGAGCACACCGCAGATGATGTGGTTGAAGGTGATAAGGTTGATGACCACCCTCGACATGCCGAACGCCTGACCGTTCTTCGGAAGAATCGCGTAGGGAGCGAATTCGGCGAACTCCTTCTTTCCGGAGATGATTCTGCCGCCTTCCTGTACGAAGTCATAGCTGACCCGGTTGAACGGCTCGCCATAAAGATAGAAGACGAGATTGTCGAGTTCCTTGTAGTAGGCGTGGAAGGATGGCTGCTGGAAGGCAACGAAGGCAATCACGCCAAGAGCGATGTTGATGTAGCCGATAGCGGTAAGGTGCACGGAAAATGCCGCCTTCATATCGTCATTGAGATGAATGGCCGCATTGGGAGGATTGTTCCACCAGTAGATACCGAGTGCGAAAAAGATGACAGCAAAGACGAAGGACATGAAGGTCTCGGCATTGATGGTCTGGAAATCAGGTACGGGGGGAATGCCGAGAGCGAACCACATCACGAAACCCCAGCCGAGGAAAAGCAGCGACATGTAGACGGTGTGCGGTCCGAGTGCGTCCTTGTAGGTTTTTGCGCTTGTTCCGTTGAACACCATATCACCGAACTTGCCGAGGAAACGGAAATCGCGGAAGTTGCCTGCCCTGCCGGTAAACGGATTGGTCAGGTTGTGGGTCCAGTGCCTCCAGCCGCCGAAAAGCAGGATGGAGCCGGAAATGACATGAAGAAGAGCCCAGCCGAGCAGGTTGGTTGCCGCCTGCTGAAGGTCTGCTGTCTGGGTGCTGTAGGTGTCGATGCCCAGGGAGACCATCCTCGGTTTGATGGTCAGGTAGAACCAGTTGTCGTGAAAACCGGGAGATCCCCAGGGAAACACCTGGATGCCGGAGATGTAGTAGATCGCCATCAGAAAACCCATGACGCCGAGAAGGGCAAGATGACCACCTACTACCTGCTCGTCATCCAGCTTTTCGGTATCGAAAATCTGATACCACTTCGTGGTTCTCGTCTCCGTTCTCTGGAACAGAAATCTCCTCATTTTGGCAGCATCCTGTTCCTTGATGACAGACGGGCCGCCTGGTGCGCCGTTCCCCTTCGGGGAAGGAGCATTCCCCTTGGGAGGTGGGACAGATCCCTTTGGCTTGACTCCTGCAGGATTCACTTGTTCAGCCATTGTATTCTCTCCTTTGTTATGGTCGTATTTCAGGTTGAAGAAACCGAAAAGAAAATCTGTGCGTTATGCCTTCAGGCACCATTGCAACCGACGGCCCGGATTTCAGATAAAAAAGCACATGGAGAATGCCGCTCCCGAAAACAGCATGGTCAGGCAAGCATCATGTGCGCTTCATGAAAAATCAGCAAGAATACAGAACAAATCTCTTGATTCTTAAAGGCCATATGTCGTGATAATTCACCTGACATATCAGCAAGTAAAATAAGAAAAATTATTTAATAATAAATTTTTTTGCCGTGGCATTCACCCTTTCCGGCTGTATTTTAACCCTCTAAGTTATTGAAAACCTTGGTGGTGCGTAAAACAGGACGAAACAGGTACGCCGGAATTACAGCAAAACACAACTGATCATCGACCTGCATGCAGATCAATTTCGCAAAGCTCTCGGGATCCGGAAACGATTTCATCGTTATCGACAACAGAAACGGCTCCCTGCAACTGACAGGAACCCGAATCAAGGCCATGTGCACAAGAAGAACCGGAATCGGCGCAGACGGACTTATCCTGATTGAAAAGTCGGATCAGTTCGATTTCCGCATGAACTACCATAACGCCGACGGCCTGCCTGGTTCCATGTGCGGCAATGGCGGGCGGTGCGCCGTCTATTTCGCGCACTCGATCGGAATTCCTTCGGCAGATCATAACGTTTACGTTTTCGAAGCGAACGGCAACCGTTACGATGCCTCGGTTACAGACCGAGAGATGGTAAAACTGCATATGCTTGACCCGCATGATTTCCGCGACAGTCTTGCCGTTGAAGGATTCAACTGCCACTTTGTGGACACAGGATCTCCGCATGCTGTCATATTTTCTCCCCATGGCGAACTCGATCGGATCAACGTTTACAGCGAAGGCCGTGCCGTAAGGCACAGAACGGATATTTTTCCTGGCGGCACCAATGTCAACTTTCTTGAAATCGTCGCTCCGGACAGCATAAACATAAGAACATTTGAAAGAGGGGTTGAGGACGAAACCCTGGCCTGCGGAACCGGTGCGGTGGCATCTGCGATCATGAGTTATCGGCTCGGCAGAATATCGAGCCCGACCGTCAGCGTCAGGGTCAGGAGCGGCGATACCCTTACAGTGTCCTTCAGCGAGAATCTTACATCGGTAACGCTGACAGGCCCTGCAAAAATCATCTATCGGGGCACGCTGGAACTGCCTTTGTCCGAGACATGAGCCATAAGCTCACCTCCTTTATTACGATCATATTTCCGTGCTCTCGAAATCGCGGCACGGAATCGTCGCCCTTCCGTTTCGAACACGACTGAACCCTTCATTTTCTCACTCTCTGGTTTACCATATAAAGACTCTGCTTACAAGACCTTAACGGGCCATAAGAAACCCGATAAATAATTTCTACATTTCTGTATATTTCCGATTACTTATCTGAGCAGCATCCTCCCCCATTCTGTTCTCATGAGCTTATTCCGTCTTATTTCTTTTCATTAAATAACACCTGACAATGAATGAAAGAAACGAATCGTCGCAATGCACCTGTCCTGACATGATCATCGAAACAGACGGCTTTTCAGACAACAATCCATTCCGGATTGCACGAAAACAGCTGGATGAAGCCGCCACGATCATGAACCTCGACCATGCATCGCATGAAATCCTCCGCTGGCCGCTCCGCGAACTGCACGTGGCTATGCCGGTAAAAATGGATAACGGGACCACCAGAATCTTTCATGGTTTCCGTGTTCAGTACAACGATGCCCGTGGACCCAACAAGGGAGGAATCCGTTTTCATCCGGATGAAACGATCGATACCGTAAGGGCTCTGGCTGCATGGATGACCTGGAAAACAGCAGTACTGGACCTTCCTCTCGGAGGTGGTAAAGGCGGGGTGATCTGCGACCCCAAATCCATGTCGAGCGGTGAACTCGAACGGTTATCCCGAGCCTATATCCGCCAGGTAGGCCGCATGCTCGGTCTTGAAAAAGACGTTCCTGCGCCCGACGTCTACACAACACCCCAGATTATGGCATGGATGGCGGACGAGTATTCGTTTATTCAGGGGAACAACGAGTTCGGCGTCATTACCGGCAAGCCTATCGCGCTTGGCGGTTCTGCCGGAAGGACTGACGCCACTGCCCGCGGAGGAATCTACTGCGTTCGAGATGCGGCGGAAATTATCGGCATGAACCTTGCCGGAAAAAAAGCAGCGATCCAGGGATACGGCAACGCAGGCTATTATGCGCATAAACTTGCCGTAGAGATCCTCGGCATGAAGGTCGTTGCCGTTTCGGACTCAAAAGGAGGCATCCATAATCCCGATGGCCTTGATTATGCGGAGGTCATCGCCCATAAAGAGGCAACCGGATCGGTAAAGGATTTTCCCCGAAGTTCGGCCATTTCGAACGAAGAACTGCTTGAACTCGATGTCGACGTTCTTTTTCCTTCGGCTCTCGAATCGGTGATAACGAGCACGAATGCGGCAAACATCAAAGCCCGGATCGTGGCAGAACTTGCCAACGGCCCGACCACTCCCGAAGCCGACAATATCCTCTACAATAACGGTGTATACGTCATTCCCGATTTTCTCTGCAATGCCGGCGGCGTAACCGTGTCGTACTTCGAAATGGTGCAGAATACCTATGGATTCTACTGGGAGGAGGAGGAGATTCACAAACTGCTTGATAAAAAAATGACAGCGGCATTTCTGAAAGTTCATGAATCCGCAGGAAAATACCGCGTCCACAATCGCCTTGCCGCTTATATCGTCGCCATTGAACGGGTTGTAGAAGCAATGAAGCTTCGTGGCTGGGTATAAGGCAATCCCGAAGCAGGGAAGAGACAGGACAGATCCCTTTTTTCGGACGGCAGAGTCAATTGACGGGAAAATTTTCGGGCATCCCCGTAAGAACTTTTTGGCACCGACTCTGCGTTATGATTCCCGTTTGTGAACATAGTCATGCCGAAGGCATTACCTGCATGATATCTGAACACAGGAACAACAAACAGCAACTTAAACGGAGGTAACAATATGCAAAAATGGGTCTGTACTCCTTGCGGGTATGTTTACGATCCCGAAGTCGGAGATATCGACAGCGGCATCGAGCCCGGAACACCTTTCGAGGATCTTCCCGACGACTGGGTCTGCCCGGTATGCGGAGTCGACAAAACGATGTTTGAGCCTTACGAGGAAGGGCGGAGAAAGTAACTTTTTGCGTCTGAAGCGGAAACGGCGTCACCATTTGGCACCGTTTCCGCTCCGGTGCCCGGATCTGTGGCTCCGGATTATCTGAGCAGAAGCTCTATTCTCTCGGCAAATTCCTCGAGATTGAACGGTTTGGTAATATAATCGGCTGCGCCGAGTTTCAACCCTTTTTCCCTGTCCTCACTGCTGTCTTTGGCGGTCAGCATGACCAGCGGAATAGCCCGGAACCTGGGGTTCTCCTTGATGAGCGCCGTCAGGGAAAAACCGTCAAGCCCGGGCATGGCGATATCGATAACGAGCAAATCGGGAAGCGTTGCGCTGCCATCAAGCACATCGAGTGCCGCCGTTGCATCAGCAGCGGTCAGGACGGTGAATTTCCTGCCGAGATTATGGGCAAGCAGCCGCCTGATATTGGCGGAATCATCGACGATCAGTATGGTGTGCTGCTTCATGACTGGTTCTGTTTACTCCTTTCTGAAACCGTCGTCAGTAACGGCAGACGGACAAGAAATACCGCACCTTTGCATCCGGCATTCAGGACCTCTATGCTCCCGTCATGGGCCTCGACAATCTCCTTGACGATGGAAAGCCCGAGTCCGGTTCCATCAACGGCTTCTCCCGGACGTTCAACCCGGTAGAACTTTTCGAATATTTTTGCGGTATCCTCTGCAGGAATGCCCGGCCCGCTGTCCTTGACCCGAAACAGCATCGCGTCTTCGTCATACGACAAAACAACATCGACGAGTCCGCCTTCCGGCGTGAATTTCAGGGCATTGCCGATGATGTTGATAGCAACCTGCTTGAGTGCATCAGGATCGGCAAGAATGCGCCCGGCCGGCGCACAGACTTTGAGGTGCAGCTCGATATGTTTCTCATCGGCTCTGATTTTAAGGCCCCGGCACACCTCGGAAATAGTGATGGACGGATCAATTTCACTTTTTTTATAGGAAACCCTTCCCGAATCTATTCTGGAGATCATCAACACATCCTCGATAAGGGCGGAGAGCCTCTTGCTCTCATCATGAATGATCGAGAGGAACTCCATTCTGGTTTCCCGCTCAAGTTCGTCCTGTTCCCGGAGCAGGGTTCCGGTAAACCCGAGAATGGAAAAAAGCGGTGTTCTCAATTCATGGGACACCGTTGAAATAAAATCGTTTTTCAGCCGGATATTCTCCCTGACAAGCATTTCGGAATGCTTCTGCTCGGTAATATCCCTGAAAATGCCGACAAACCTCCGGCGCTCTTCAGTTGTGAACATTGCCGAACTGAGGTGCACATCGATCCGCAGCCCCTGGCGGGTGAGAATCTGTGTTTCCAGGGATCCGGACTGCCGAAAACGCGCTTCATCAAAGAAGGCGATACATTTTTCGCGGAGATCTTCAGGATAAAGATCTCCGATATGCAGGCCGGCAAGCTCCTCCGGAGAGTAGCCGAAAAAAAGCTGTGCCTGGCGGTTCCACTCGACAAGAGCGCCGGTATCCGCATCGGCGACAATGATGGCGTCGGGAATAGCCTGAAGGAGATTGAGATACTTTTTCTGGTTTTCGCGCAGCTTCAGTTCGCTCTCCTTGATCTCGGTAATATCGACCACGATGCCCCGATAGCCGGCAGGGCCTCCCCTTCCGGCTATCGGGGCGCTGTAGACCAGCGCGGGAAAGCCGGTGCCATCCCTCCTGAATACGGTAAACTCGTGATTGCTCAGCCGTCCGGATGTCTTTTTCACCTGCATGCCCTGGAGTACCCGGGCCCTGTCCGCACGGGCGAAAAACTGCAAAGAGTGCAACCCTTTTTTCAACTCGTCCCTGCTGTATCCGAACGTGGCAAAGCCCGCCCGGTTCGAATAGGTAACGAGTCCTCTCCTGTCGGTTTCAAAAACCGGCTGCGGCAGGAGATCGGCAAGCTCCCTGAACCGCTGGGTGCTGTGCAGAAGTGCTTCCTGGTTCTTTCTCACCTGGGTGATATCCTGTATCAATGCAAGAATATGGGATTTCGCTTTCCCGTGATCGGTTACAGGACTGATAATGGCATGCTCCCAGCAAAGCTCCCCGTTACGCTTGTGATTGCAGAAATCGCCCTGCCAGACCTTTCCGGAAACGATGGAGTTCCTGAGCTTTACCGGGAAACCGCCAGAGGCGTCTCCTGCATCGAAAATAGTCTGCCTGGAAACGGGATCGCCGGCCAGAGAGCTGCCGCCCGATGAAAAAGAGGAATTTGCATACTCGATATGTCCCTCGCTATCGGTAATGACAACAGCTACGGGACTCTGATCCACTGCTGCCGATAACAGCCGGACTTTCTGGCGAAGTGAGGATTCGGAAAAGGCGTTCTTCAGCACAACGGCCAGCCGGTGCGCATCAACAGGCTTTGTGAGGTAATCATACGCACCCATTCTGAGGCACTGCACTACCTGATCGATATCGCCTGAACCGGATATCATGATAACCGGAAGCGCATAATCGTTTTCCACGATAAAATGCAGAACGTCGATACCGCTTTTTCCCGGCATGGTGATATCAAGGAGAAGTGCATCGAACGTGGATGACTGCAAGAGGGAAACAGCCTCCTCACCGCTGGTTGCCGTAACGGGATGATAGCCGAGCCGGCTCACGATAGCCGATGTCGCCTGGCGGACCGGATCGCTGTCATCGGCAATCAACACCGATGTATGATCATGGGTGTGCGGCATACGGCAGTAGAGGGCTAAAATGCATGGTCAGGGGCTTAATCACAGAACAGGACCTTGTACTCCCTGCTGACGAACGTATTGGCAAGACGCCTGAGCCTCAGGGCACTCTGGTGCTCTTTTTCAAGCACCTTCCACCGGTGGTCGTCCGCCGATTCCTTGCCCCTGAGCAACTGTTTCTTTTTGGTCTCGTGATAGGTCAGGTCAATATAGACACCAAGATCGATTCCGTCCGTGGCGATCGCATAAAGGCCGTCGATGATCAGCAGGTCGATGCCGGAAAAATCGGTGATGAGCAGATCGACCTCTTCGGTAATGATATCCACACAGGGCATGCTGGCCTTGCGGGCTTTCCGGAAATCCTCGATATTGCGGTTCAGCCATGCATGGTCGTATTCCTCCGGTCCGACCGACTCGAAATTGTTCCGCTCGCGCTCCGCCCTGCGCACCTGCGGCTCGACCCTGTAGTAGTTGTCGGTATGCAGAATCTTGACCTTTATACCCGCCCTTTTCAGCACGAGGGCCAGCGAA
The DNA here is from genome assembly GCA_016866305.1 of Chlorobiota bacterium. Classification (GTDB taxonomy): domain Bacteria; phylum Bacteroidota; class Chlorobiia; order Chlorobiales; family Chlorobiaceae; genus Chlorobium. The sequence continues at coordinate 29,610 of VGMX01000017.1, forward strand.
TGGGCCAGCTCGGATTTACCCGCACCGGACTCCCCTGAAATAGCGACAATGAACCTGTAGCCCGGATACTCCTCATCCTTGGCCTCCTTTTCAACAAGCACTCTCTCGGAAATGACCTCAGCAGCTTTTTTATGTTTGTTGCTGATAAGAAGAATGTCGCTTAACACGGCATATGGGGATTAGCAATTGCAATAAACGCGCATCGAAAGCGCACACCGCGCACCTCACTGCCGCCGGCTGGAGCGGTCTGCATTATGAAATATAAAAAAACCGTATTGTTTTTTGGAAGTCCGGAAGGGGAGAAGCGGGGCTTCACTATACAGGGAAACGAAAAAGGCAGAAGCACTTTTCAGCACTTCTGTCTTTTTTTGCTCCGCGAGTAGGATTCGAACCTACAACCCTTCGGTTAACAGCCGAATGCTCTACCATTGAGCTATCGCGGAATCTCGGACGCACTGCTGCGAACGGGTTGTAAATATACAACCATTTTTCTCATTTCCAAACCAGGCCGGTTCGTTTTTTTCGATTTTTCTGCCGGCCGAAGGTCGCATGGCTTTCATTTTCCATAATAATTTTTGTACATTGGTGTTCTTTTACTGAAAAGAGGGTATATGCATAAAGAAAAAGCATTGATAGAGATCCGGATCGCGGGTCTTATGCAGGGAACCCATGCGTTTGATTTTACCTGTAGAGCCGAGAATTTCAGGGATCAGGAACTGAACGGAACCGTTTTTACAGGGAATATTGCAGTAACGGTAATCGCTGAAAAAGCCGAACAGGAAATAACGGTCACCATCAGGACAGAGACGGTTGCCGATTTCACCTGCGACATCTGCCTTGCGCCGCTTGCCCGGAAACTCAAAGGAGAGTTCCGCATCCCTTATATCTATGGTGAAGCGGAAGAATATGGCGACAACATCGATGAGGATTACCGGCTGATCGACCGGAATACGGTATCAATTGACCTGACGGAGGACGTCAGGGAAACCCTGCTGCTCTCGCTGCCCATGAAAGTCACCTGCACGGAAAATCCTGACTGCAGGCTTTTCAGCGCTTGGGACAGGAAGACCGGAACCCCGGAAGAAGACAGAAGCACGTGGCAGGAATCTCTTGAAAAGCTGAAAAACAAGTATCGTTAACCGACTATAAAAAAAGAGGATAAATATGGCGAACCCGAAAGCCAAAATGTCGAAATCCAGAAGGGATAAAAGACGCGCCCAGTTCAATGCCCGCACAAAAGCAGCGATGACCGTCATCTGCCCCAATTGCGGCGAGCCGACCCTTCCCCACCGTGCCTGCCGTCATTGCGGACACTACCGCGGCAGGGCCGTTGTCACCAGATCTGCTAACAGCTGATAACGCAACAGGACCAAACCCTTCATGCTGACCATTGCTGTTGACGCCATGGGCGGAGATAACGCCCCGGCCTGTGTGATAGAGGGAACCATTCAGGCCCTGCAGGAAAGCGGCAACAGATTTTCCGTTATTCTTATCGGACAGTCTGAAACCGTTCAGTCCCTTCTTGCCCTGCAGGATACTGCAGGACTGAACATGAGGTTCATGCACGCCCCGGAGGTCGTAACCATGGAAGACATTCCCGCCATTGCCGTGAAGACAAAGCAGGAATCCTCACTGGTCAGGGGTCTGAAGCTGTGCAAGGCAAGAGAGGCCGATGCCTATGTCAGCGCCGGAAACACCGGGGCGCAGATGGCTGCATCGCTGTTTGTGCTCGGACGACTGCCCGGCGTTCTGAGACCGGCCATCTATGCCTATTTCCCGAGAATACAGGAAGGCCTCACCAATATCGTCGATGTTGGCGCAAATATGGACTGCAAGCCTGAGCACCTGGTTCAGTTTGCCGAAATGCTGACCATCTACCAACGCTACGCAGCCGGAATCGAGAAACCCGTTGCAGGCCTGCTCAATATCGGGGAGGAAGAGGGAAAAGGGTCCGAGGTGCTCAAACAGGCTTACAAACTGCTCAAGGAAGCCGACAGCAAGGGAAAAATCTCTTTTGCCGGCAACATCGAAGGTCACGACATCCTCAAGGGCAAGGTCAACATCGTGGTTTGCGACGGCCTTGTCGGCAACACCCTCCTGAAGTTTGGCGAAAGCATTCCCGGATTTCTGGGATCCCTCCTCAAGCCCGCTCTCCAGAAGCTGGTTGCATCGGGGCAGCTTGATGAAAAAGCCGCGGCACTGACTTCCCAGGTTTTCAAAAACTTGTTCGAACCTTTCGATGTGGAAAAATTCGGAGGCGTACCGTTCCTCGGTGTCGACGGCATCTCCATCGTCGGGCATGGACGTTCCTCCTCCCGGGCAATCAAGAACATGATCTTCATGGCCGAACATATGATCGAAAAACAGGTCAACGCCCGCATTGCAGAGGTACTCTCCGAAGCATAGGCATGCTGCGGTTTTCCTCCATCGATCGACGCTGTCTGGCCGACCGCCACGCAGTCAAACAAGCAAATCCTGCATTGAAAATAACCGCAAAAAGCGCATGAAAGCTGCAATAACGGCGACAGCCAAATATGTACCGGACGAGATCATGACCAATCATGACCTTGAACTGATGCTTGAGACCAATGACGAGTGGATTCGGACAAGAACCGGCATCAGTGAACGCAGAATCATGAAAGATCCCGGCAAGGCGACATCGTTTCTCTGCAGCGAGGTTGCCCGCCAGTTGATCGAAAAAAGGGGTATGGGTGCTGAAGATGTCGAGCTGATCATTGTCGCAACCATGACACCCGACATGCTCTTCCCCTCAACCGCCTGCCTTGTTCAGGGAATGATCGGCGCGACCAACGCATGGGCGTTCGATCTGAACGCAGCGTGCTCGGGGTTTCTTTTCGCCCTCAATACCGCAGCCCGGTTCATCGAATCCGGAGCCCACAGAAACGTCATGGTGATCGGTGGCGACAAGATGTCGTCCGTCGTCGATTATACTGACCGGTCTACGGCCATTCTCTTCGGTGACGGAGCCGCCGGGGTCATTCTTGAACCGGCCGAATCGGACGACTACGGCATTCTTGACGCCAGGCTTTATTCCGACGGCAAAAACGGCAAGGACCACCTGCTGATGGCCGGAGGCGGCAGCCTGAACCCGGCAAGCCATGAAACCATTGAAAAACGCATGCATTTCATCCGTCAGAACGGCAAGCAGGTATTCAAGGCCGCGGTAACCGCCATGGCCGACACCGCTGCGGAAATCATGGAGCGCAACGGTCTCGATGCGGAAAACATCTCCTGGCTGGTTCCGCATCAGGCAAACCAGCGCATTATCCATGCAACGGCAGAGAGGATGGGGCTCAGCGAAGAAAAGGTGATGTCCAACATCGCCCGCTACGGCAATACGACCGCCGGCACCATTCCGATCTGCCTTGCCGAACTCGATGAACAGCAGAAACTGCAAACAGGCTCGAATCTCGTGCTGGTCAGCTTCGGTGCCGGCTACACCTGGGGCGGCATGTATATCAAATGGCAATAAGAATCTCTCGCGCCACCATTGAAAACAGCCGAGAACATCAAATGAAAGCATTTGTTTTTCCGGGACAGGGTTCCCAGTACTGCGGCATGGGCCGGGACATTTTCGAAGCATTTCCTGCAGCCGGCGAGATGATGCAGAAAGCCGATGACATTCTCGGCTTTTCCATCACCGGCATCATGTTCAACGGCAGTGAAGAGGATCTGCGCCAGACCCGTCATACCCAGCCGGCAATTTTTCTGCACAGCATCGTTGCAGCTTCGCTGCTCGACAGTAACAGCATCGCGATGACGGCAGGACACAGTCTGGGCGAATACAGTGCGCTCTGCTTTGCCGGTGCGATAAGCTTCGAGGACGCGATCCGTATCGTGGCCAGAAGGGGCGCGCTCATGCAGAACGCCGGCCAGCAGAACCCCGGCACCATGGCAGCACTCATCGGCATGCAGGACAGTGCCGTCGACGATCTTCTGGCTGAGGCTGCTTCCGCAGGAATCGTCAGGGCGGCCAACTTCAACTCACCGGGCCAGATAGTCATTTCGGGCGAGGTTTCCGCCGTCAATAAAGCTGTCGAACTGGCGCCATCTCACGGTGCAAGAATGGCAAAGGAACTGGTGGTTTCAGGTGCGTTCCACTCTCCGCTGATGAAACCCGCCGAAGAAGAACTTGCCGCCGCGCTTGAACACGTGGAAATCCGGGATGCACGCATTCCTGTCTGCATGAATGCCATTGCCCGTCCGGTCACTTCAGCCGCTGAAATCAGAAAAAACCTGATCATGCAGCTTACCAGTCCGGTTCTCTGGACACAGTCCGTCGAAGCCATGGTGCAGTTGGGCGTGAGGGAATTTGTCGAGGTCGGTCCGCAGAAAGTGCTGCAGGGGCTCATCAGGAGAATTGACAAATCTGTGGCGTGCAGCGGAGTCGATACCGCCGAAGATATCAGGCCGCTTGCCCGGGCGTGAAACAAGGGAACAGACAGAGCAACCAATAACAGAAGAGAATTCAACCATGTTTGAAGGAAAAATCGCAGTAGTGACCGGAGCGGCCAGGGGAATCGGTCAGGCTATCGCTTTCGACCTCGCTGCAAAAGGTGCGGGAGTTGTCGTTTGCGACATCAAGGAGGAATGGCTTGCTGAAACTGCCGAAGGGATCAGAAAGCTCGGTCGGGATGCCTGGTGCAGGGAACTCGACGTCACCAACGCCGAAGCCGTACAGAGCGTGTTTGCTGAAATCGCGGATACGACCGGCAGAATCGACATTCTCGTCAACAATGCCGGCATCACCCGTGACGGGCTCTTGATGCGGATGAGCGAGGAGGACTGGGATGCCGTGATGACCGTCAACCTGAAGGGAACCTTCGCCTGCACAAAAGCCGTGACCCGCGTCATGATGAAGCAGCGCTCCGGCGCCATCGTCAATATCGCATCGGTTATCGGTCTCATGGGCAATGCCGGACAGGCGAACTATGCTGCATCAAAAGGCGGCGTGATCTCGTTCACCAAATCGGTCGCCAAGGAGTTCGCATCGCGCAATATCCGGGTCAATGCCGTCGCGCCGGGATTCATCGCATCGAAAATGACCGATGCGCTTTCCGAAGAGGTCCGCAACAAGATGCTCGAGGTCATCCCCCTTGCCCGTTTTGGCCAGCCGGAAGATGTAGCCAGGGTTGTGTCGTTCCTTGCAGGAAACGATGCTGCCTACATCACCGGCGAGGTTATCAACATCAGCGGCGGCATGGTCATGTAGGTTAGCGGCAACGGCAGTTTGAGCAAGCCTATTTTCTTTGTATATTATTTAACTTTATCAGTTTTTTTATCCGAAACAAACAACTAATCAGGAGAACAGAACAATGAGCGAAGCAGAAATCAGAGATAAGGTATATGATATCATTGTCAGCAAAATGGGCGTCAACAAAGACCAGATCAAGCCGGAGTCAAAATTTTCCGACGATCTCGGTGCGGACTCTCTCGATACCGTCGAACTGATCATGGAACTTGAAAACGAGTTCGGTGTCCAGATCCCTGATGAAGACGCTGAAAAAATCAGCACCGTCCAGCAGGCAATCGACTACATCGCCAAAAAGTAATTTCCCTTTCGGGCATTCCGCCAGAAGCAACATTAAAGCACAACAGATGGGTCAGGATCGCAAAAGGATCGTCGTTACAGGAATCGGAGTCCTGGCTCCCATAGGTCTCAGCAAAGAGGAGTTCTGGGCCGGGCTGACCGAGGGCAGAAGCGGCGCTGCGCCTATCACCTATTTCGACACCACTGATTTTGCAACAACCTTCGCATGCGAGCTGAAGAATTTTTCCGCCTACGATCATATCGACAGGAAATCAGCCGACCGCATGGACCCATACTGTCAGTATGCCGTTATTGCCGCAGAGCAGGCCCTGAAAGATTCGGGGCTTGACCTGCAGGCGATCGATCCGCTCCGGATCGGCGTCGTGCACGGCTCGGGTATCGGAGGAATGACCACCTACGACCAGCAATTCCGCGCCTTTCTTGAACGGGGCCCGAGACGGATCAGTCCGTTTTTCATTCCCATGCTGATTCCCGACATTGCCGCAGGACAGATTTCCATGAAATTCGGGCTTATGGGGCCGAACCACGCCACGGCATCCGCCTGTGCCACATCCCTGCACGCCATTATCGATGCATGGATGATTCTCCAGCTCGGCATGGCCGATTACATGGTCTGCGGCGGCTCGGAAGCGCCTATCACTCCGATGAGTGTCGGCGGATTCAACTCCGCGAAAGCCCTTTCAACAGCCAACGAACGTCCTGAGAAGGCCTCCCGGCCTTATGACCGCGACCGGGACGGTTTTGTCATGGGAGAAGGAGCGGGATCTCTTGTTCTGGAAACCCTTGAATCCGCAAAGGCCCGCGGAGCTAAAATCTACGGGGAGATCGCCGGTGTCGGGGCTACCGCCGATGCCTATCACCTTACGGCTCCTCACCCCGAAGGCACCGGTGCGGTCAATGCCATGAAAGCCGCGCTTTCGATTGCAGGCATCACTCCGGACAGGATCGATTATATCAATACACACGGCACATCGACACCGCTTGGCGACATTGCGGAAATCAAGGCGATCAGGAAAGTGTTCTGCGACCATGCCCGGAAGCTCAGCATCAGCTCCTCGAAATCCATGACCGGCCACCTGCTCGGTGCCGCCGGCGTTGTGGAGTCGATCGTCTGCCTGCTGGCCATGCAGGAGGCAACCGTTCCACCAACCATCAACAATGACAATCTCGATCCCGAAATCGATCTCGACATCACACCCAACCAGGCGAAAAAGCGTACCATCGGATATGCGCTCAACAACGGATTCGGATTCGGCGGCCACAATGCAACCCTGATTTTCAGAAACGCCTCCTCGCTCTGATCATGACCACCGGCTTATGGAGCAGTTCTGGCAGAAACTGACCTCTCTTGCGTTTCACCGCTCCCTGCCGTTCAAGGATGGAGGCAACTCGCTCGCGGAGAAACAGGAAACACCCCTGGCGGAAACCATAGCGGCATTCCTGCAGCGCATTACCGGCGAACCCGCCATACACCCCGGAATTTACCTGACGGCCTTTACCCACCGGTCGGTCACTCACGACCCCGCAACCTCGTCGGCTGAATCAAACCAGCGCCTCGAATTTCTTGGCGATGCCGTCCTCGACCTGGTCATTTCGGAATATCTCTATCGCATCTTCCCTGAAAGTGCCGAGGGGGAGCTGTCGAGCAACCGCTCCAAAATCGTCAACCGGAAAGCCCTTGCCGGTTTTGCCCTGAGCATGGGACTCGGCGAGCACCTCATGATCGGCGAATCGGCCGACCATCACAAGATACGATGCAGTGAATCGGCACTGGCGGACGCATTCGAATCGCTGACCGGAGCGATCTATCTCGACAGAGGGCTCGATGCCGCCCGCGCATTCGTCATGAAACAGGTTATCGAGCATGCCGATTTCAAAACAATTGTCGCTTCGGAACACAACTACAAAAGCCGCCTGATCGAGTATACCCAGTCGCACCATATGCTCCCGCCGCTTTACACCGTTGTTGCAGAAGAGGGCGCGGAGCATGAGAAAATATTCACGGTTGAAGTCTCCTTCACCGGTAATGTCTGCGGCAGGGGTACCGCACCAAGAAAAAAAGACGCCGAGCAGCTCGCCGCCAGGCAAGCACTCGAGATGCTCACGCAGGCAGAGCAGGACCTGCCGCCCAACCCGTAAGCCCGTCTGCCCGCATCTCTTTTTTCGCATGCACGTTTGAGCATTTCACCCCGGTGCTCTATATTGCCTATCAATCAAGCCACAGAGACCACTTCACGACGCCGTGCAATCATGAGAGAAAAACTGATTTTCGATCTATCGAAAAAGGGACGCAAGGGATACAGCCTTGCCGGTAACAACATTCCGGAACTGTCTCTGGAAACCGTTCTCCCCGAAAAATTCCTGAGAACCCGTCCGGCCGATCTTCCCGAGGTTCCGGAAAGCGAAGTGGTCAGGCATTTCGTCAGGCTCTCCAACATGAACTACCATGTTGACAAGAACATGTATCCGCTGGGCAGCTGCACGATGAAGTACAACCCCAAAGTCAACGATGCAGCCTGCGATCTTCCGGGCTTCAGTGAACTGCACCCCCTGCAGCCTGAAAAAACCGTGCAGGGAGCCCTGCAGATGATGTATGAACTGTGCGGTATGCTTGCGCAAATCGCCGGCATGGCTGCCGTAACCCTGCAGCCGGCGGCCGGAGCGCACGGAGAGCTGACCGGCATTCTGCTCATCAAGAAATACCACGAGGCGCGAGGATCGAAACGCAGCAAGCTGCTCGTGGTCGACTCGGCTCACGGCACGAATCCCGCATCCGCGGCAATCGCCGGCTACGAGATCATTTCGGTGAAAGGCGGTCCTGACGGACGGACCGACCTCATCGACCTCAAGGCGAAACTCGATGGCAATGTAGCCGCCCTCATGCTCACAAACCCCAACACCATCGGCCTTTTTGAAAAGGACATTCTCGTTATCGAGCGGATGGTGCACGAAAACGGAAGCCTGCTCTATATGGACGGAGCGAACATGAATGCCCTGCTCGGCATCACCCGTCCGGGCGATATGGGATTCGATGTCGTTCACTACAATCTTCACAAGTCCTTTTCGGCTCCGCACGGAGGAGGCGGACCGGGCAGCGGTCCGGTAGGCGTGTGCGAAAAGCTCATCCCCTACCTGCCGGTGCCGGTTGTCGAACGGATCGAATCCCCCGAAGGAACCTCATACAGGCTCAATACCAACCACCCGGAGAGCATTGGCAGGATGATGAACTTCTACGGAAACTTCTCGGTGCTCGTCCGGGCATATACCTATATCCGCATGCTCGGGGCTGAAGGGTTGCGGCGGGTATCGGAAAATGCCATCATCAACGCGAACTACCTTCTGGCCCTTCTCGACAAACGGTATGACCTGCCGTATCCAAAACCGGTCATGCACGAATTCTGCCTTTCGGGAGACCGCCAGAAAAAAGAGCACGGGGTAAAAACACTCGATATCGCCAAACGTCTGCTCGATTACGGATTTCACGCCCCTACCATCTATTTCCCGCTTATTGTCAGTGAAGCGCTGATGATCGAACCTACGGAAACGGAAACACGGGAAACTCTCGATCTGTTTGCAGAAGCACTGCTCGCTATCGCTGACGAAGCTTCGGATTCACCGGAACTGGTGCTCTCTGCACCGGTAAGCACTCCGGTCAAACGGCTCGACGAAGCGCAGGCTTCCCGCCAGCTGAACATCTGCTGTACCGTTTGACGGCGATCGACCGGAGAGACAGGCACACGGGAAAAGGGTGTATCGGAGAAGTAACGAAAAGTTCACATAAGTGATTTTGCAGCAGCATTATCCGGACGTATACTCAAACAAAAACCGGGGAGATGTCTTTGCTCAGTTCAAAAGTTCTGGTACTGAACAGCAGTTACGAACCGCTCAGTATCTGTGACGCCCAGAAAGCTGTTCTTCTGCTCTTTTGCGGAAAAGCCGTACCGGTCGCCCACCACCCTGAAAAAGTGGTCTGTACGGTTTCGAGCAGCTTCCCCCTCCCGAGCATCGTGCGTCTGAATCTTTTTGTGCGGGTCCCGTTCAAGAAGATCATGCTGAACAGGAAAAACATTCTCAGAAGGGACACCTTCCGCTGCCAGTACTGCGGGCGAACCGATCTTCCCCTGACCGTCGATCATATTCTGCCCCGATCCAGGGGCGGAGAGGATTCATGGGAAAACCTCATCACCGCCTGTTACCGGTGCAACACGAAAAAAGGGAGCAGAACCCCGTCCGAAGCCGGTATGGCGACACTCTCGAAGCCGGCCAGACCGAACCATATCGTCTTCATGCAACAGTTCACCGCAGCGGTATCGGATGAATGGAAGCCCTACCTTTTCATGAGCTGAACCATCCTCCGGCAAAATGCCCATGCACATCTGCAACACCGACCTACTGCTGCCCGCTCCTGTCAGATCATTCATCGAAACGCTGCCGCGGAATTCATACCTGACCCGGAAAAGAGAATGCTGACGGTCATAGAGCTTTCCCGCCTGAATGTCCTGCACCGTACAGGCGGGCCGTTCGGTGCCGCGGTGTTCGAGCACGGCAGCGGCCGACTGAGCGCTGCCGGCGTCAATGTCGTCATCGAAAGCCGCTGCTCGCATGCCCACGCCGAAATGATTGCCATTGCCGCTGCGGAGCAACAGCTCCGGACTTATGACCTCGGTCTCTGCCGGCCGGAACTTGAACTTGTAACCTCAACCGAGCCCTGTGCCATGTGTTTCGGGGCAATCATCTGGTCGGGCATCCGGCATGTTCTCTGCGGTGCAACCGGCAGTGATGCCGAAGAGACGGGATTCGACGAAGGCCCCAAACCTTCAGACTGGAGAACATGCCTTGAAATGCGCGGAATATCGGTCGCGACGGAACAGTGCAGGGCGGCGGCAAAAACCGTGCTGCTTGCCTACAACAGAGGAGGAGGCCCGCTCTACAATCCCGACAGAGCCCGGTAGCGAAATCCGGGAATACCTGATTAAGCGCTTTTTTTTGTATTCTTTCACAAAACAGCTTCGGCAACAGCGGTTCCCGGTCGGGAACCGGCAAGCACTGATTCATGGAGAAAACGTACCGTATTCCCGTCCTACTGCTCGTCATCGCTCTTTTCCTGACGCCGGTGATCCCTTCGACCTTTGCCAAATCAAGACCCTCTCCCAAAAAATGGCAGGCCCAGCACATCTTCAGCCGCCGGGACTCCGGCATAAATAAAGAGCTGGAGCGGATGACGCTTGAGGAAAAGGTGGGACAGATGATCATCGCACAGACAGAAAGCCGCTACAACAGTTCCGGAGATGCCGCTTACCTGCAGCTGCAACGCCTGGTTCGGGAAGGCAAGGTCGGAGGAATCATGTTCATGAAAGGCGATGCATTCAATGCGGCGATGATGGCAAACCAGTTCCAGTCGCTTGCCCCCAGACCTCTCATGATGAGCGCCGACATGGAGCGCGGTCTGGCGATGAGGCTTTCCGGCGCTACGGAATTTCCGCCGAACATGGCACTGGCGGCAACGGGAGACCCGAAACTGGCATACGGAATGGCTAAAGCCATTGCTGCCGAAGCCAGAACGGCGGGCATTCACCAGAGTTACTCTCCCAACGTCGATCTGAACATCAATCCCGCCAATCCGGTCATCAATACCCGTTCGTTCGGCGACAACGTCCCGTTGGCTGTAACCATGGCCAACGCCATGATCGAAGGGCTGCAGACAAACGGCATCGTCGCCACGGCAAAACATTTTCCGGGACATGGAGATGTTACCGTAGACAGCCATATCGCACTCCCCGTACTGAACGCCGACAGGCAGCGGCTCTACAGCTATGAGCTCAAACCCTTCAAGTCGGCAATCGACAACGGAATCGTCAGCATCATGACCGGTCACCTTGCCGTGCCCGGAGTGACCGGCACCATGGAGCCGGCCTCGGTTTCAAAAACCATCGTCACCGGACTGCTCCGCAACGAACTCGGCTTTCAGGGACTCATCATTACCGATGCCATGAACATGAAAGCACTCTATAACGGGAACAATGTTGCAGAAATGTCGGTCAGAGCCATTCAGGCAGGCAACGACCTGCTGCTGTTTTCGCCCGATCCGGAACTTGCGCATGCGGCAATCGCGGGGGCTGTCCGGTCCGGCCAGATCTCCGAAGCACAGATCAACGATTCGGTCAGAAGGATACTCCTTGTGAAAAAGTGGCTCAAACTCGAAGACGACCGGCTCGTCGATCTCAATCGCCTCCGGAACCACATCAGTCCGGCATCGCACCGGGAGCTTGCCGGCGACATAGCAGCCCGGTCCATCACCGTTGTCAAACAGGATCCCCGGCATCTTCCGCTCAGAAACATCGGCGCATCGGGCAGACTGCTCAATATCATCCTGCAGGACAAAAGCAACCAGGAAACCGGCAGGGAGTATACCGAGCGGCTGAACCGGGAATTTCCCGCCACAACGGTAAGAATCGATCCGAAAACAGACTCGCTGTCCTATGCGGCAACACTTGCCGCCGCCCGAAATGCCGACGCGCTGCTCATCTCCTCATACGTGCAGGTGTTCTCCGGATCGGGAACACTCAGGCTGAGCGAAAGGCAGCAGCAGTTCATCCATACGCTGGCTGCATCAGTGCCTGAAAGCAAACCGATTGTGTTCATTTCATTCGGGACACCTTACCTGATAAGCGCATTTCCGGAAATCAGAACCGCAATCTGCACCTACTCTTCGAGCAGAGAGAGTGAAGAGTACGCCATCCGGCTGCTCAAGGGAGAACTCAAACCCCAGGGATATCTGCCGGTATCACTCTCCGGCCTGACTCCCCGGACAATACAGAGGCCGTAACCAGGAATTTTTCAGAACCGATCATGGGAAAAACCGTTCGTGATGAATCCGCCGCAAGCGCATACTGGGCAGCAGTCAACACATTCTGTGCGCTCAGTGACGTCCATGTTGTCGCCGATGCCCCGGTAGGGTGCTACAACCTCGTCGGGGTTGCGGTAATGGACTATACCGACGCGATTCCGTACCTGGAGAACTTCACTCCGACAAGCCTGACGGAAAAGGAGATATCCTCGTCGGGAAGCGCGGAAATCGTCAGGGAAACGCTCGAAAAGCTTTCCTGTACCAACAAACAGCTCATTCTGGTGTCGAGCGCCGAAAGCGAAATGATCGGCAGCGACCATGAACGCATGCTGAACCAGCAGTTCCCCGGTGTACGGTTCTTTGCCTCCGACTCTCTCGGACAACATGAATGGCAGGGTCGCGACCGGGCACTCCGGTGGCTGTTCGAGCAGTTCGATGACGGGCAACCCGCAGAAATCGCCAAAGGCACCGTCAGCATCATCGGCCCGACCTACGGATGTTTCAACAGTCCGTCAGATCTTGCCGAACTGAAAAGGCTCATAACCGGGGCGGGAGCTTCCGTGCGGCACGTCTATCCTTTCGAAAGTGCTCTTGGCGATATTTCGGATCTGAAAAACTCTGAGGTCATCGTGGTGATGTACCGGGAGTTCGGCGGTGAACTTGCCGAAGCGCTCAACCGTCCGGTGCTTTACGCTCCTTTCGGCCTGGAGGAAACCCGGCAGTTCATCCTCGAAATCGGTACCCTCACCGGCAATACCCAAAAAGCCGAAGCGTTTCTCCGCGAAGAAAAGCGAACGACGCTGAAGCCGGTCTGGGACCTCTGGCGGGGCCCCCAGTCAGAATGGTTCCCGACAGTCCGGTTCGGCGTGGCAGCCGGAAAAAGCTACGCTCTCGGTCTTGAAAAATTTCTCGCCGGCGAGATGGGCATGCAGTGCCTGTTCAGCCATGACTCGACAGAAACCGACAATACGGTACTGCGAAACGAGATCATGGAAAAACAGCCGCAGTTTCTTTTCGGGCGCATGCCCGACAAGATCTATCTTGCCGAACTCGATGCGAAAACCCGGTTCATTCCTGCAGGATTCCCCGGTCCTGTAGTCCGTCGGGCTCTTGGGACGCCGTTCATGGGACACAGCGGAGCGGTCTGGCTGCTGCAGGAAATCGTGAACGCTCTTTACGACATGCTGTTCAACTTCCTGCCCTTACAGAAACGGAGCTCGGGAGCCGCCCAGGAGCCTGAGGCTGCGGTCACCTGGGACCGTGAAGCCGAAAGACTGCTCAATGAGCTGGTTAAAAAAGCTCCGTTCATCAGCCAGATATCGTTCGGACGCGAACTGAAAAAGAAAGCCGAAACCCTTGCCCGGAAAACCGGACAGGAAACCGTCACCGCAGAACTGCTGCGGGGAATGAATTGACTTGCTTTTTCAGGATTTTATTCGTATACTTGAAGTCCACTTAACGGAAACGGGGATTGTCGTGCATCACGACCGGTCAGCCCTCCCGTCCGCGCAGTACCGACAGAAAGAGGCTGAACAGATTTTTCATCTCCCTCAGGGGAGAACCCTGCACCAGCAGAGGATATACCCCGCTGCAGGTGCGGTCTGACGTAATGACAAGAAACAGCATGTCTGACATACAGGAACAGAAGGCTTCGATAGCCATTACCCTGCCTGACGGGACGGTACGCACGTTTGCTTCCGGCAGCAGCGGTTTTGATATTGCACTCTCCATCGGCAAAAGACTGGCAGAAGACGCCCTTGCCGTGACCGTCAACGGAAAAGCCTCCGATCTTTATGCGCCGATCGAACACGATTCCGCCGTTGAAATCGTAACCTTCGACACGCCGCTCGGCCGTGACATTTTCTGGCACAGCGCAAGCCATCTCATGGCCCAGGCCATCGAGGAGCTTTTCCCCGGCAGCAGGTTCGGCACCGGACCGGCAACGGAGCAGGGATTCTACTACGACATCGCTTCCGAACACCGTTTTCGGGAGGAGGATCTCCGGGCTATCGAAAAGAGAATGCTTGAAATCGGGAAACGAAACATCCTCCTGCAGCGGGAAGAGATGAGCCGTGAAAAAGCTGTCGAGTATTTCTCAGGCGTGCGCAACGACCCGTACAAGGTAGAAATCCTCGAGGATACCCTGAAGAACGTCGATACCGTTTCGCTTTACCATCAGGGCGAATTCACCGACCTCTGCAGCGGTCCACACCTGCCCTCAACCTCGAAAATCAGGGCGGTGCTGCTCACCAACATCTCCTCGTCCTACTGGCGGGGCGATTCGTCGAGGGAGAGCATGCAGCGCATCTACGGCATCGCCTTCCCGTCGGAAAAGCTGCTCAGGGAGCATGTCGCCCGACTGGAAGAGGCAAAACGGAGGGATCACCGCAAACTCGGAACCGAACTCGAGCTGTTCATGCTCTCGCCGGAAATCGGCAGCGGCCTGCCGGTCTGGCTGCCGAAAGGAGCCATCATCCGCAGTGAACTCGAATCGTTCCTGAAAGAAGAACAGCGTAAACGCGGCTACATGCCGGTATACACGCCGCATATCGGCAATATAGGGCTCTACAGGCGATCTGGCCACTATCCCTATTACAGCGAATCCCAGTTTCCGCCCCTGACCTACCATGACGAGGACGGACACCAGGAGCAGTACCTGCTCAAGCCGATGAACTGTCCCCATCACCACCTGATCTACAGTTCGAAACTGCGCAGCTATCGCGATCTGCCAATCCGTCTGACCGAGTTCGGCACCGTCTACCGTCACGAACAGTCGGGCGAACTGAACGGCCTGGTGCGTGCAAGAGGCTTCACGCAGGACGACTCGCATATCTACTGCCGTCCGGACCAGCTGGTCGCTGAAATCTGCAATGCCATCGACCTGACACAGTTCGTTTTCAGCACACTCGGGTTCTCCGAAGTGCAGACACGGCTCTCCATGCACGATCCGGCCAACCAGGAGAAATACGGCGGAACCGCAGAGGTGTGGAAACAGGCCGAAAAGGACGTTCGTGAAGCCGCGGACCGCATGGGCATCGAGTACTTCATCGGCATCGGTGAAGCGAGCTTTTACGGACCGAAAATCGACTTTATCGTCCGTGATGCAATCGGGCGAAAATGGCAGCTCGGCACGGTTCAGGTGGATTATGTGATGCCTGAGCGCTTCGATCTGAGCTACATCGGCAGCGACGGCCAGAAACACCGCCCTGTGGTCATACACCGAGCTCCCTTCGGATCCATGGAGCGCTTCATCGGTGTCCTGATCGAGCATACTGCCGGCAACTTCCCGTTGTGGCTGGCTCCGGTACAGGCCATAGTGCTGCCTATTGCCGAAGAGGTGCAGGACTATGCGAAAAGCGTCCATGCAGCCCTGCTTGCAGCAGGAATACGGGCAGAAATCGATACCAGAAGTGAAAAAATCGGCAAGAAAATCCGTGAAGCCGAAATCGGCAAAATCCCGTGCATGATCATTGCCGGACAAAAAGAGCGGGAAAGCGGCGAGGTTTCACTTCGCCGTCACCGACAGGGTGACATGGGAAGCTTCACCGTTTCCGGACTTGTGGAGATGCTCAGAAAGGAAATAACGGAACGAACCTGATTTCTTAAACCAACGCTGATCTCATGAAGAAACAGAAGACGATGACTCAGAAGCCAAAACTCACCTACCGGGTAAACGAACAGATCCGGGTTCCGGAAGTGCGGATTGTCTTTCAGGATGGCACCCAGCAGGTCATGAAAACCATCGATGCAAGACGTATGGCCGAAGATCGGAATCTTGACCTGATCGAAGTGCAGCCCAATGCCGAGCCGCCGGTGTGCAAACTGGACAATCTGGGCAAGCTGCTCTATAAAATGGACAAGCGGGACAAGGACCTCAAGAAAAAACAGAAAACCACGACGCTCAAGGAGCTCCGTTTTCACCCCAACACCGACAAGCACGACTTTGATTTCAAGACCGCCCATCTCGAGGAGTTCCTGCGCAAGGGCAACCGGGTCAGGGCGACCATCGTTTTTCTCGGACGCTCGATCATTTACAAGGACAAGGGGCTTGAACTCGCCGATCGCCTGACCGAAAGGCTGAGCTGCGTGAGCAATCGGGACGGTGACCCGAAATTCGAAGGGAAGAAACTGTTCGTCTATTTTGAACCCGACAAAAAGAAAATAGACGCCTACGAACGGATAAAAGCCAAAACAAGCGCTCCGGTACCTGAATCCGAAACGGAGTAACCGGAAAGGAGACGCATTACAATTTCTTTATAAAACAAATGAGACGATCATGCCTAAAATGAAATCACACCGCGGAGCATGCAAGCGATTCAAGGTTACCGCATCGGGTAAAATCAAGCGCGAGCGAATGAACGGTTCGCACAACCTGGAAAAAAAGAACAGAAAGCGTACACGCCGCCTGCACCAGTCAGCGATGCTTGACGGAACGAAGGAGAAGCAGATCAAGCGGATGATCCTTGCATAAATTGTAAACCTTAATTTCAGAGAACAATGCCTAAAGCCAATAATGCCGTTGCATCACGTGCACGGAGAAAAAGAATCCTCAAAAAAGCCAAAGGGTTCTGGGGATCGCGCGGAAATGTCCTGACCGTTGTCAAGCACGCCGTCGATAAAGCCGAACAGTACGCCTATCGTGACCGCCGGGCGAAAAAACGCAATTTCCGCTCGCTCTGGATCATGCGCATCAATGCCGCAGCGCGTCTGAACGGAACAACCTATTCGAAACTGGTTGATGCCATGAACAAGAAAAGCGTGGAGATCGACCGCAAGGCGCTTGCCGAAATCGCCGTCAAGGACCCTGCCGCGTTCACGCAGATCGTCAAATCAGTCATCGGTTAAGCATATCATCACGCTGTCAATGGAAGAAGCAATCCGCAGTCTGCAGCAGGAAATCAATGCATTCGAGATCCGCGAACGCAAGGATCTCGAAGCGTTCAAGCTGAAATACACTGTCCGCAAAGGGCTTGTCGCAGCTCTTTTCGGACAGCTGAAAACAGTGGCGCCTGATGAAAAACCGCGGATCGGACAACTGCTGAATGCGCTCAAGGAGAGCGCGGAAGAAAAACTTGCCGTGGCGGATGCTGAACTTGCATCAGCATCCGCCCAAAAGGGACCGGCTCTTGATCTTACCCTGCCGGGAAGGCGTTATTTCACGGGAAGCGAGCATCCTGTGCAGAAAGTGCTGGGCGAGATGAAGCAGATTTTTTCCTCCATGGGGTTCACCATTGCAACCGGTCCCGAACTTGAGTTGGACCGGTACAACTTCGACATGCTGAACTTTCCGCCGGACCATCCGGCAAGGGACATGCAGGACACCTTTTTCGTCACAAGGGATCATCCGGCAGGCGATGTGCTCCTGCGAACCCATACCTCACCGGTACAGGTTCGCGTCATGCTCGACAATCCCCCGCCCATCAGGGTGATCTGCCCCGGAAAGGTTTACCGGAACGAAGCCATAAGCTCCCGCAGCTACTGCGTTTTCCATCAGCTTGAAGGCCTCTACATCGACAGGAACGTCTCGTTCGCCGACCTGAAGGCAACCATCTTCTCCTTTGCACGCCAGATGTTCGGCAAGGATGTCAGGCTCCGTTTCAGACCGAGTTTCTTTCCCTTTACCGAACCGTCGGCGGAAGTCGATGTCACCTGCTACCTCTGCGGAGGAAAAGGGTGCCGGGTCTGCAAGAAATCGGGATGGCTGGAGATCATGGGCTGCGGCATGGTGCACCCGAACGTCCTGCGCAACTGCGGCATCGATCCCGAGAAATGGTCAGGTTACGCTTTCGGCATGGGTGTTGACAGAACCGTACTGCTCCGCTACAAGATAGACGATATACGACTGCTCTTCGAAAACGACCTTCGCATGCTCCGCCAGTTCCCGGCATGACGGAAACGGCAAGGCCTGCTCAGACAGGAAAAAGCCTCCGGAGGGAAAAAGAGATACCCCCCGGAGGCTTTTTTCCTGTCCCTCACGGTGATCGCGCCAGACCGCCTATCTGTCTTTCAGTTGTTTTGTCCAGCTTTCCATTGCCTCGTTTGCAGCAGGATTCGGCGCTTCCAGAAAGGTGATTACAAACGAATGTTCGAGTTCGGTCACGCCGATCGAACGCGGACGGATGGCAAGCACGCCTGGATTGGGAATCTCTTTGCCGAAGCAAAAGAGGATATTTTTCGCATCCTTTATACCGGGAGCTATGATGCCGTCAGGCAGCGAAGAGGTGTGCGCGTAATGATCAAAAACACCGATGTATTCTATCACCGGATTGGCATCGATCCTTTCCCTGAAATGGGCCAGAATATCATCCACACTGCCGCAGCTTGTCTCGGCCTTGTCAAGCTCAAGCGTGTAGATGGGGTATTTCTCATGCAAAAGTGTCTGGATCATAGCGACTCCCCCTTTTTTGAGTTCAATGGTACTGCTTGCTGGACCAGGCGTGCCCTCCGGGAACACACCGTCATAGTAAGTCTACAGCAGGATAAAGGAATTTCCAAAGAAAAAGCCCCACGACGCAGTAACGGGCGTCCTGGGGCTTTACAGCAATCGTGCGTGTCGATTGATAACAATCAGGAATGCGCGGCTTCGGCTTCTACCTCGAAGTTCACCTTCACGGTAACATCCAGAAACAGCTTCGCTTCAGCCTCGTATTTGCCGAGGGCTTTCACTGGCGCCTCCATGGAGATTTTCCTGCGATCGATATCGATACCCTCCGCCTTGAGCGCCTCGGCGATATCGGTGGACGTCACCGTGCCGAAAAGCTTTCCGGACTCGCCTGCACGGGCTGAAACCTTGAGGGTCATCTGCTCGATTTTCTGTGCGAGTTCGCGGGCATTCTTCCGCTGCTGCTCGATTTTTTTCGCCTGCTGTTTCCTTTCCGTTTCAAGCGCTTTGAGCGTACCGTCTGTCGCTCTTATAGCCATTCCCTGAGGGATCAGGTAGTTGTTCGCATAGCCGTTTTTTACTGCAACAACATCGCCTGCATCACCAAGGGCAGCCACATCTTTTCTTAAAATGACTTTCACTGCTTAGCTTCCTTGTTTCAAGAGATTGCAAAATTGTTTATTTGTATTCGTCGGCAACATAGGGAATCACCGCCAGGAACCTCGCCCACTTCACGGAATGGGTCAGCAGGTTCTGCTCCTTTGCGGAAAGCCCTGTGATGCGGCGGGGAATGATTTTCCCCTGATCGTTGATAAAGCGTTTCAGTTTGCGTTCATCGCGGTAATCGAAAAACACGACCTGGTTTTTCGATACTTTCTTTTTGGAAGCCAAAGCGTTTCCTAACGATTTGTTTCCCATTGCCTGCGTTGGTTTCTGTCTCATAAGTGGTTCTTCACAAAATTGTTCTGATCAGTTTCTTCTCAATCGGAAGAAAGATACTTGTATTCGTAGATATGACCCGGATCAACATCGTCGATGTCTTCATTGTGGATATCCTGACAGTCATCCTCGATAAAGCCCTCCTCGTCCTCTTCTCCGTTTCTTTTCCTCTTGTTGAGGAACTGGATTCTGCGGGCCTTGATCTCGACAACCGTTCTCGACGATCCGTCCTGGGCTTTCCATGTGCGGCTCTGCAACTCTCCGTCAACGAGCACTGCAGAACTTTTCTTCAGATTATCACGGCAGCTTTCGGCCAGTTTGTTCCACGCGACAACACCAACGTAACACACATCTTCCTGCCACTGGTGATTACTGTCACGGAACCGTCTGTTGCAGGCGATTGAAAAATTAACGACGGGTGTTCCCCCTGAATTAGTCTGTCTGAAAACAGGATCTTTTGTGAGGTTTCCCGCAATAATAACACTGTTGATTTCAGGCATTTTCAATTCAGCCATAACATCTTCTCCGTTTTAATCCATTGAAATCAGTTCACGCCCGCATGTACACCGGACCTTGCCATCATTTCGCATCCGTTCCGGACTCTTCCGCTTCAGAAGCAGCGGTATCTTCCGGACTGCCGATCACAACACTGTACTTTTCAACCCGCTTGCGCATTTCAAGAAGTGCGCCGGTCAGGTGAATAATGAGGTAACGGAGAAGATCCTCTTCATAGCGAAGCACCTTCTCGATTTCAGCGATAACCGGAGCGGCTGCGGTAAATTCGATATGAGCATAGTAGCCGATCGTTTTCTTCTTGATCGGATACGCCATCTTCCTTCTGCCGATTTCAAGAACACTCTTGATGTCCCCGCCTTTTCCGGTAATGACCTTCTGCACCATCTCCATTGCCGCGGCAATCGCTTCATCCTGAAGCCCGCCATCGACAATAACCGTGCATTCGTAGAGTTTGTTTGTTTCCATAGCGCAATTGCTGGTAAGAATTGACATCATCATCTGCTTGCATGCGGCGGGATCGAGGCATTGCGCACACCTCCATCCACGGCTTTATCGCCCTGCAAAAGAACGAGAAACACCACCTGCAAATTTGAACCTTAAAGGTAAGGTATTCAAGCCACTTTTCCAACCATCAAAATCATGCGGCACAGGATTGTTTTCATGCCTCCGAACTGCCTGAAACTGCCGGGTTCCTTTGCTCTGGAGGGATGTTGCTGACCGTATCGGAGCCGGACGGCGATGCCAGTTCGAGCAGCACCGGGGCATGATCGGAGCTTTTTTCATCAAGATCCACCATCGAGGAGTCTACCAGTCCGGCAAGCTCTCCCGAAAGATAGAAACAATCAATCCTCCAGCCCAGATTCCGTTCGCGCGCCTGCCGCCAGTAGGGCCACCAGGTAAAAAGATCGTTCCTTTCCGGGTTCTGTTCCCTCATGATGTCCCGAAAACCCGAGGCAATCTGCCGGTCAATGGCGGCGCGTTCCTCCGGACGCAACCCTACGGCTCCCGGCTTGTTCTGTGAACGGTGCACGTCGATGTCGCGGTGCGCGACATTCATGTCCCCGGCTACGATGACCTGCCTGCCCGATGCGAGCAACGCTCCTGCATAGAGTCTGAGCGCATCGAGATAATCAAGCTTTCTGCGGTAATGCTCCGCACTCTCTCCACGCGGCACTCAAGGTGCCGATCAGCGAAAAAAGGGGAGTATGCAGTACGCCGGTACGGTTTTCAAGGTCGAATGGAGGAATTTCCCAGACGGAATTGTCTGCCGACGCACTGTCCCGCATCAGGATGCCGATGCCGCTGTACCCTTTGCGGACACTCGAACCGTTCCAGAATTTGCGGTACTGCTCAAGCCCGACGACCTCGTGAGGAATATCCTCTTCGGCAGCCTTGACCTCCTGCAGGACAAGCATGTCCGGCTGGTTGCGGATGATCCATGCCCGAAGCGCATCCTTGCGGGCACGGATGCCGTTGATGTTCCACGATGCAATTTTCATGATCGCGCATGAGAGAAATATTCCATGATCTTTCCGGCTACCGCAACTTCCTGCAGGTCATGCATGCACCGGAAATGCCCCTCGGGACAGACATCCCTTCCGATATGCGAACAGGGCCGGCAACGGAGGCCTGCGGTTTCGAACAGTTCGTATGGCGCATGATAGGGGAGAAAGCCGAAAGCCGGAACCGAGGAACCGAACAGCACAAAGAGTTTTTTATCGAAAGCCGAGGCCATATGCATCAGTCCGGTATCGTTGCACAGCACGCCGTCGCACCGTTCGAGCACAGCGGCGGTCTGCATGAGCGTGCATCTGCCGGAAAGATCGACAACCCGTCCCCGGAACGGTTCGGGAAGCGCCTGCAGGATATCGGCAGCAAATGGCGCATCCGATGGCCCACCCAGAAGGACCGCCTGCAACGGCAAGGCCTCGAAAAGCAGGGAGAGCACACCGGCGAACTTTTGCCCTGGATACCGCTTGGATGCATGCATGGCGCCGAAACAGACCGCAAGCCGCAAATTTCGTGAATCAGACAAGGAGGCGGCATAGTTCCGCTCTTCCGGCGAAGGGTAGAGCTCGCAACCTCCCGTATCGCCCGGTACCCTGAAATCCGCAAGAGCATCCCTGTATCGGTCGGGAACCGACCTGTAAGGCCCGGTGAAATCCATGCGGAACCTCACGAGCAGCCATTTTTTCCAGTTCTCTTTCCGGTATCTGACCACCTTTCCCGCCCTGATTTTGCGGACAATCCTGCGTGAACGCCGGTTATTCTGAAGATCGACCACAAGATCGTACGATCCGGAAGGAGGATTCACCGGCGTATGGAGCACATGAACACGGGGATTTCCGGCAAGAAGCCCGGCAAACAGCGCTTTTGTACAGTAATCGATCCGTGCGTCAGGAAATGCCACAGCAAGTTCGCGCAGCAGGGGAGTGGAGAGGATGATGTCGCCGATGGAGCTCAGCCGAATCACCAGTATCGTTTTCACCGTGCTCATCGCCACTTACGACCAGAACTCCCACCACGCCCGGTAACCCTTTTTTTCAGCGGGTTTCGATCTCCCTCCGAGTATCGCGAGCCTCCTGTCGGCTTCCCGCAGCATCTCCTCCTTTCCGGGCAGCTCTCCCTTCCGTTCGGCAATCATCTCCTTGACGACACCGAGAAGTTTCGCGGCGGCGTCCGGAGCCCCGGTTTCCTGCAATGCCACTGCCTTGCTGAACACCACGGCGATCCACTGCCTGCCCTCATCCTGCTGCAGCTCGCCCCGCCGGTTAAAGTAACGGAGCGCTTTGTCCGCCGACTGAAGGCACTCGGCATACTCGTCCATGCCTGCCTGAGCGGCTGCAAGGGCTGCATAGCAGAGCCCGTCGAAACCGTCATGATCGAAAGCCTCTTCCGGGGGCATCGTTCGCGATATCTCCATGGCTTTCCTGGATTCGGCGGCAGCCTCCGCATACATGCCGTCCTGCAGTTTTTTCTGCGCTTCGGCGAGCGCCATGTAGGACATGGCGACTTCCTTCAATGGTTTCATACCTATCCTGACCGATATTTCAAGTTCACGAGATACATTTCACAAGCTGCTCCGGAATTTCCGGACGTCCTCGCCCGTTGAGCGCCGTACCGATGATCTTTGCCTTCACGACCGGCTTCATGTCCGGGAGGCGCGAGATGTCCTGGTAAAAGGCGAACTTCAGCTGCGACTCCCTCCTGAGGTTCAACCCCACCACAAACCGGTCTCCGCTCTGCAGCGGCGACTTGTAATCCAGCTCGGCCCGCACCACAACGAGATTGATGCCCCGCCGGGTATAGTCGGCGAAATCGATCCCGACCTCTTTCAGGTACTCGTGCCGCACATGCTCAAGATAGTTCTGGTACACACTGTTGTTCACGATGCCCTGCATATCGCACTCGTAGTCCCGGACACCCATTTCAAGCGTGAACGCATAGGAGGAATTCATGTCCATAAGTCAGTAGTCAGTAGGTAGAAGTCAGTAGGTAGAAGATAGCGGAAAGAGGGTAAACGGAGCAAGCCTTTCAGTCGCTTTGGTCCCTTGCAAGGGAGGCGGGTATGGGCGCGATAAAACAGCAAAGCCCGTCTTGTGAACGGGCTTTTGTGTGCTGTAAGAAAATTCT